>MHBL01000115.1 GCA_001803235.1 Lentisphaerae bacterium RIFOXYA12_64_32 | reverse complement strand
AAGACCGCTCCTCGCTTTTTTCGCTGGGGGGCCGCGTTTTCTCCGGCCGCGGCGCACCGGGCTCCCGCCGTACGTTGACAACGAAGCCGATCAACGCCATCTTTCCCAGAGTTGATGCCCATCCGCGCCAATTGCGGGGTGACTTCTGGCGGACGAGCACTAGTGCCCGGCGCCGCTGTGCGTGCCGTCACGCATGGCGTTCATGACCGGGCTGTTCCCGATGGACCTGGAGATCTGGACCAACGGTGGGCTGTTGGCATCGGATGTGCCGACCTTCGCGCACCAGCTCGGCCTGGCCGGGTACGAGACCATCCTCTGCGGGGCGCATGCACTTCGTGGGTCCGGACCAGAACCACGGCTTCGAGCGGCGGCTGGTCGGATACGGATCTGCCCATCCGAACCGATGGTCGGATTTGACTGGCGGCATCCGCAACGGTAATCGTAATCGCGCTCGTAATCAGCGAAGCGGCGGTCGTAATCGATCCGGGGCCGGACTCCCGATTCCCGGTTGCACGGCCATGCCATCATTTCGTTGACCCCGGGCGCCGCCGAGTTGGGGGAAAACAGCGTCAGCGAAACCGGCAGAATCAGGCCCGCCGCGAGGCGACCATCGGCTTGCCCTGAAGGGGCAACGTATAATAGCCCAGGGCAGAGCGACAGCGTCACCCTGGGTTCTCGTGTCGACCGGTTGCAGACGGTTGCCAGCACGCGTCCGAGTCAATGGCGTGTGTCGTGGTCCGCGAGGGCATTTGATGTCGCCGCTCTGAGGCAACACGCGGAAAATGCAAAGGCGAACAAGGGCGCTGTTGCCGATGCGCGAGTACGCGCACGGCAAAGCTTGGGCGATATGAGTATGTAGGGAGCGGAGCGGGCTGGGGTGTGGACGCGGTGTGCGCGGTTGTCCGCGCGTCTACTCGCGGAGGAACCGGGCTTCGGCCCACCAGGCGTAGTCGTTGGCGATACCGTCGCCGCCGTCGGTGACCACGATTTTCAGTTCCTTCGCGGCCCGCACATCCACCACGACCGGGAGTACGCGTTCGCCGAACAGGTACAGGCCGCTGGTGTACTTCTCGCTTCCGTCCACGAACACCTTGAACTCGACGGACGCGTTGCGGGCGCGGGCGCCGAACCCGATGGCGGCGGCGAACGTGACACAGCCCGGCGGCACGGCGTAGACGAGTTCGCTGACGCTCTCGCCGTAGAGGCCCTTCTCGTAGTATCCGCCTTTCCCGTTCTGGTCCGTGTACAGCGTGATGGGGCCGTTCAACTGCTCCCACGTCTTGCCTTGCGGCATCCAGCCCGGTTGCACGGAGACCGGCTTCAGGTCAATGAGGTAGACGGCCTTTTCCGCCGGCACGTCCCGTACCGGCGGCGGATACCGCACCTGCCAGGCAGGAATGATGGACTTGCGTTCCGGGGTGTACGTTTCCTTTTCCGGTCCCATGACTTTGAACTCGACCAGTTGTGCTCCGGCCATGGCGGAGTTGCGCTGCACGGTCAGCTTCACGTACCGCGCGGTCACGGGCGTGAACCACCGTTCCTGCCCCCCGGCGCGGGCGTAGTCCTCGTTCCTGCTCTCGTCGATGACAGGTGTCCACGCCTGCCCGTCCGCCGACGCTTCCACGATGTACCGGTAGACGTGCTGGCGCGTTTCCATGGACTCGTGCGGCCACGTGTGGAAGAGGCTGAATGCATGGTCGATAAGCTTGGCTTCGCCCAAGTCCACCTGGAACCACTGCGGCAGGTCGAAGACGTAGTGTCTTGCTGCATCGGTGTCGGACTGCCAGATGCTGTCGTTGTCCAGGCGTCCATCGACGGCTGCCTGGGGCAAGTACCCTTTCAGCGTCGACGAGACCGTCACGGGCCGGTTCAGGGCGTAGTTGACGTACCGTGTGCAGGGCTGCATCTCGATGGGGTGTGGCTGGAACTCGTAGACCCGGATTTCGCCGCCGTGCAGGGTTTCGGTGACGACCGCGGCGCCGTCGCGCTGCTCCCACTTGGCGTCGCGGTCCGCGTACAGTTCCATGGCGTCCTCGGTCGGGGCGTGGCAGACGATCTCGAACGGCACCTCCTTGTACGGATACTCTTCAATGACCTTGGCCGTTCCCAACGGCCTGAAAATGCCTTCCTCGCGCTTGAGCGAGTAGTTGAACACGGTCACGGTCCAGCCGTCGCCCTTGCGGTTGATCAACCAGGAGAGGTCCTCCTTGTCTTCAGGGCGGCGCCGGACCTCGACGGGTGTCACTCCGGCGATCAGGTGCTCCAGGAACCCGTCGACAAAGTTCAGGATAGGCTTTTTCTTCCATGCTCTCCCCCACATGCCCTCGGTGCTCTCCGCTTCGTCGGCCTGGATCATGTGCTGGGCGCCCACCAGGACCGCATAGCCGCTGCCGACCTTGTTCCGGGTCACCAGTGGCGCACCGTTGCAGGTGTACAGCGCCTCGGCGCCGGCCAGGTCGAGCCGCCGGTAACGAAAAGGCGCTTCAGGGATGTCGCGCCGGTCGAGCTCGTCACGGACTTGGTTTGCGGTCGCGGTTTCGGGGTGAAGCGTGACCCCGAAGAACTCGGCGGGCAAGTGTTCGCCGATGTCCGCGACGTTGACGATCAGCGTGCCGCCGTTCCGCACGTAGCCGACCAGCACGTCCGCGTAGTCTTTGGATATCTGCTGTCCGCCCAGCGCGAACAGGACTTTGTACCCATCAAAGATCTTCGCATCGACGGGGCGGCCCGGTGCATTGGGCGAGAGGATATCGAAGATTTCGCCAAAGGGCGCGGTGCGGGAGTAGCAGCCGCTGTAGCGCGTATGCCGGTGCTCGGGGAAGAGCAGGTTGCAGAGCAGGCCGTGATTCATGTTGTCCGCGTCGTCGTACGGGATGTTGCAGGAACCGTAGGTCGTGCCGCCGGTGTGATAGACCGAGGGAAAGTCCCGGGTGTAATCCTGCAGGAGTGCGATCGGGGCGTAGGGAATGCCGCGGTCCGCATGGCGTTCGGTGAAATCCAGGAGGTCCTTCACAATGTACCCGAGCGTGGAGAGCTGGTACTGGCCCTCGCCCTCGATGTCCTGGGCGAGGCCGCCCGGCACGCCTTCGGTGACGGCATAGTTCGCCCCGATCAGGTACGGGCGCCAGAAATAGTACCACAGATGCGGCAGGGGATAGCCCCATTCGTCCCGGTCCAGGTTGGCGAACCAGGCGCGGTCGACCTGGGCATAGCGTTCGGTCGGTTCGTGGCCGCGCCAGGTGTAGAAGAACTTTCTGCCGCCGGCCTGCCGCATCAGACCACGGCCGCGCGCGGTCATGAAGGCGTCGGCGCCCTTTTCCGCGATGCAGGTCACGTTCGGCAGCGACACCATGTGATAGGGACTCAGGAACATGCCCCAGACGATCGGCTTGCCGATCTTGCGCACGAACTCCTCGCAGTACAGGTCGCAGAGCTGGCGCAGTTCGGCACGCGTCCAGACGTGCTGGACGTCTCTGCAAAACGGCAGTTCCTTGTCCAGTCGTGGCATGAGTTGATCGCGGAAGAACGCGACCATCGGCTCCTTCATGGTTGCGGGGCAGGACGACCCCACCCACCAGTCACCGGTCTTGATGTAGTGGAACACGGGCTCGAGGCGGTAGATCGGGTCTTCCGGCATGCCGTCACCGATCCAGAGGTCGCCCACCGCCTTGAAGGCGGCCGCGGACGGTATGGGCTTGCTGTGCGACACGCAGTACTGAATGGTCGCGACCGGCCAGCGGTTCTTCACCGTGCCGTCCACGAGCTGCTTGTAGAATGGTGAGCTTGTCTGGTAAACCTCCGGATCGAAGAAGTCGAGACTGTAGATGGCGGGGGTAATGCGTTCGAGAAGTCCCGTCTGCCGCAACGGCGCAATCCCTTTCTCGGACAGGTACGACCACTGCCCCTGCGAGGCCAGGTAGAAATCCTTGTCGCCCACCTTGCCGGGTCGCCAGTACTCGCCCACAGGCCAGGCGGCGGCTGGCGGCAGCAGCGGCACAGGCGCTGGTAGCCGCTCGTCCGCGCGGGCGGTCGGCGCATCCGTCACCGTGACGAGGAACGCCAGGCAACATGCGGTGCGTGCCCAGTGGCTTGTAGCCTGGTGCGTGAGGCATGCCGTCGCCAGTCGTGTAGTGGTCTGCATGGTGTTCGTCCTTTCCGCCAAGTCCATTTCTGTCCGGACCCACAGTGGCTCGGACCGTCCCGGGCCGAAGTGGGGTGCTCGGGCCGGTCCCCGGCCGAGGGCCTCGGGCCGGGACGGCCCCGAGCACCCTGCTGCGGTCCCGGAGGTCCCGAGCCACTGCCTCACCGCGCCAGTGCCCGCTCATCCCGGAGCCGGAACAGGCAGCCGGCCAGGAACGCGGCCTGCGCCATAGCACCGGTCTCATTGAAGTGCACGTTGTCCGAGTACACGCCAGCGCCCAGGTTCCGGGTGAACGTGTAGAGGTCCAAGATCGGAACGCCTTGGCCGCGCATGACGCGGTCGGCGACCCGGTTGTAGCGCACGATGTCGGCGTTGAACCGGGATGTTGCCAGGGACGCCGGGACTTCTCTGTCGTGGAAGTACCGGTCGTTGACCGGCGTGCTGCGGACCCAAACCAGCCGGATGTCGCGCTGCCGGACCATGGCGCTAATGGTGCGCAGGTTGTCTTGGTATTCGCCGATGCCGACCTGGCGCTGGCACGTGGCAAGGTCGGTCTTGACGTCGTGCAACCCGCAGTTGAGCAAGAGCCAGTCAGGCCGGAACGAGCGGTGCTTCAGCATGCCGGTGAGGTAGGCCAACACCATGCGGCTGTCGCCGCCGTTGACGCCATCCGTGCCGTCGTCCAGGTTTTTCAGTTTGTGCGTGCCGCCTTTGCGGTCGTAGCGGAACTGCCCGCGCAACATGCCCTCGAGATGCCGGCCGTAGTAGCAGGAAATGCTGTCGCCGATGATGAAGACAGAAGGAGTGGGCATGGGAGTCGGTTTCCTCGCAGGGGTTTGGGTTGTTGCGGCAGGTTTCAGGTGTCGGGTTTCAGGTTTCAGGGGTAGGCAGAAGACGGGACGGACCAATCGGACCAAACGGACCAAACGGACCAAACGGACGGGGGAACTTTTCGCTTGTCGCCTTTGGCCCTTCCTAACAGCCTACAGCCTATCCACCTACAGCCTTCCTTCCTCGCCCGCCTACCACCCGCGCCAGAAGCGCGGAATCCCGTTCTGGAAGTAGGTCAGGTCCTCGTATCTGTACCAGCGGACGGACTGATCGCAGAACAGCACCTCGCTGCCGCCGGCGTGCCGTGCGGAACAGAGGTAGCCGTTGGTGCTACCCCAGGGGCTGATCAGGCCGTAGCTGCTGGGGACCTTGTTGCCCGAGTCCGCCAGCATAGGAATCTGCGTGATCAGGTCCTTGGGCACGCCGGCTCGCCGCGGCCAGCCTGGAAGGGCGTAGTTCCAGCCGTACGAAATGTTGATCCGGTCGCCGGGATGTCCGGAACCCACCGGCGCCGGGGTGCTGTCGGTCGGGCACAGCAGCAGGCCTTGCGGGTCGACCCACTTGCCGGCAGCGTCCTTGGTGATCCCGAGATACGGGAACACCTGGTACCAGGCCGTCCAATACGGGACTGGAAAGTAATCGTCCGCCTCATCGCAGTAGAGGGTGAACGCGACGCTGTACTGCCTAAGGTTGCTCTTACAGACGGCCCGGCGCGAGGTCTCTTTGGACTTCGCCAGGGCCGGCATCAGCATGGACGCCAGCACGGCAATGATGCTGATGACGACCAGGAGCTCAACGAGTGTGAACCGCGTTCGGCGCTCGGACCGGGTGCAGGCTGTAGTGGGGTGTGGCATGGCGCTACTTCTCCTAGTGTGTCGCCGGCCAAGTCCGCTATGCCCTTGGCGCTGGCGTGGAACCGTAACCGTAGGTTTCAGGTTTCATGAATACGTAAGCTATTGTGGTTAAACGACATACTTGCTGACACCTGACACCTGAACACTCCGCTTGCAGAACCGGGCTCTGCAAGTGGCTCTGCTTGCTGATAGACCGGATTCTATGACCGTCGCCTCTGAACCCTGAACACCGAAACCTGAAACCTCTCCCAGGCTCCGTTCACGTGTCGCCGTCCACGCGGACCGGCGGCAGCAGCAGACGGACGTCTTTCTCCTTGCCCTGGATCATGGCGATGAGTTTCTCCGTTCCCACCTCGGCCAGCTGCGCGTAGTCCTGGATGAACGTGGTCACCCGCACGCCCCAGACGTGGGCGGGGAAACGGTCGTCGAAATCGCTGTACAGCAGTTCTTTGCCCCACGTCCAATGGTGGCGGCACACCCAGGTTGCCACAGCCCCGGTGTGGAACACGGATGAGGACACCAGCAGGACGGGGCGACCCGCGGTCGGGCGCAGCCGTTCCTCAAGCAGGGCCTGCTTGGCTGCGAACTCCTCCGGCAGGTCGAGGACTTCGTAGAAGCGGCCGGCTTCCCGGCAGGCGTCCACAAAGCCCTCCTGCCGCAGACCGACCACCCCGGGGAGCGGGTCGGGGCGGGTGCGCAGAAACACGGGAATGGCCGCGGGGTGCGCCCGCAGACGCGCGCTGGTGAGGTCGCGGATGGGCGTACGATGGTCGGTGGAAACGTAACTGACATCCGACATTTCACGGTTGAGCACCAGTTGCGGCTGTTTGCCGCGGATGTCTCGGATCCATTCGTACGCGGCGCTGTATGGCAGGTACCACAGCAGGCCGTCGAACCGTGACAGGTGCGCGCGGTCGGAACGGGACTGTAATTCCTCCAGCCGCAGGTGTGTCCACTGACACGTCCCGCCGTCCGGAAGATGACGCTGCCAGGCTTCCAGGCTCTCAACTTCCGCGCGGGACGTGATCACGGCCAGGTTGAGCGCCGGGCGCTGGGCCGTGATACGAGTCCCGCCGCCACGGTGCGAAACGACCAAACCCCGGGCGGCAAGGAGCGCAATGCTCCGGTCCACCGTGATCCGGTTCACCCCGAATCGACGCGAGAGGTCGACGCGCCGCGGCAAGAGCGAGCCGGTGGCGAGTTTCCCGGTCTCGATCTCGCGCATCAAGGTCCGGGCAATGGCACGGTAGCGCGCGGTTTCAGGCATGGCTCAGACTCCGGTCGCCCCTCCACAGGCGCCTTTGAATAGGTGTTCTAGATATATTATGCTTTGGGTAGTCATTTGTCAAGGCGGAGAATTTCAGATGTTGCAGCGGGCTTGCCGTTTCGGGGTTGCGCGGTCATATTTCGGCCGATGTGCGGTTGCTGCCGTCCGCAGGACGAAGTCGGGCGGCGCGTCGATGGCCGACCCCGTCCGGGGCCGCATCGCGCCAGGCCCGAATCAGCGATCAGGAGCGTTGACCAGGAACGGGAGGTTCCCTAAGGTGGACAAAGTCATCATCGCCTGCCCGTGGTGCAACCGGTTCAACGATCTGGCGTCCGAGTCGCGGGGGCAGACGGTTTCGTGTTCGCGTTGCACGAAACGGTTTACGGTCCCGGCGCAGGGCGGCAAAGGCATGAAACCGGAAGAACCCAAAGCGCTGGGCCGGTCGATCACCCCATTGCCCGAACCCGGCTCGGAGAAGGAAGAGACGATGCCGGCGCGTTGTCCGCACTGCAACGCCCTGTACCAGTTGCCGGTGCGGTTAGTGGGGAAGGACGTCGATTGCGCCAAGTGCACGAAGACGTTCCAGGTGCCGCGCATGGGCACGGTTCGCATTTCAAGGGACGCGATCAACACTCTGCAGCCGAAGAAGGATACGGGGGCCTGATGTCTGCCGGTCATCGGGGTGCTGACGACCGGATTCCGAATCTCTTGCCGAGTCCTGCTGGACACTGTCGCTTGCCCGCGCTACTTTCCCTTTGGGTGACGACTCAGGTTGGCCAGACTGCAGTGCAGGCTGCCAGGCTGAAGGGCGAAGACCGCCGGCGTTCCGGATCGACGCCGTCCCGAAGGTCAGCCGGTTAGGACGCACAGAGTGACGTGAGACTTTGCGTCTGTCTTCCTTGCCGTCTGAGTCCCTTCAGCCTAAGCGTCTGAGTTGTCGTTCCCCTTGAGCGCACGGGTTCGGGCCTGTGCGACCTTGCGTCGCTCTGCGTGGTTCAGGACGGGGTGGGTGCCTGAACCTTTGGATTCGGGAGAATCTGCCGCCATGGCGACAGGCGACCGGGATAGCAAGAGTGGCAAAGCCCCTGCTTCGGGGGCGGACTCGTCTGCCGAGTCGATCGCCAAGTACCTTATCGAGTCGCATGTCGAGCCCGGAGAAGAGATCACCACCGTTGATGGTTTCCGCGCGTCCTCCGTGCTTCACAAGGCGGATATTGCCCGGTACGAGGTTGGGGAGGAGATCGGGCATGGCGCCATGGGCGTTGTACTCAAGGTTCGCGACCGGAACATCCGCCGCACCGTGGCGCTGAAGTCGATGCTGACCCCCGAGGCGGCGACCAAGCAGCAGACCTTGCGGTTCATCGAGGAGGCTCAGATCGCCGGCCAACTCGAGCACTCGGCAATTGTACCGGTGTACGAACTGGGCGTAGCTGAAGACGGGCGCGTTTTCTACACCATGAAACACGTGCGTGGGGCCACCTTGCGGTCCATTCTGGACGAAATCCGGAAGTGCCGCGCCAGTGCGGTGCGCGACTTCCCGCTCATGCGGTTGCTGACCATTTTCCAGCGTGTCTGCGACGCCGCGGCTTTTGCGCACGCCCACGGTGTGGTGCACCGCGACCTGAAACCCGAGAACATCATGGTGGAGGACTTCGGTGAGGTCTACGTGATGGACTGGGGGCTGGCCAAGTTGGTCGGCCCCGGCGCGTCGAGTCCGGAGTCGTTTAACCGGCGTCTGACTCGGCAGGAGCAGCAGCGCGTGCGCGAGCGGATCGAATCGGTGCGCGAGGATGTCGTGGGGGGCAAGATCCTGACTCTGTCTGAAGATATTATGGGGACGCCGCCGTTCATGGCACCGGAGCAGATCGGCGGGGATGCGGAAAGCGTCGGTTTCCACACGGATATTTACGCCCTGGGGGCAACCTTGTTCAACACCCTGACGCTACGCGCGCCGCTGGAGGGAGAGCAGGTGCGCAACATGCTGTGGAAGACGATCCAGGGGAAGATCGAGCCAGCTACGGCATCGAATCCTCCGGCGACGAAATCCGGCATCTGGACCGCCTGGCGTCGAACCGGCTCGTCCGGCGCGGGTAAGCAGGAGAGCCAAGTGCTCTGGCATCTTCCCAACCATCGCATTCCCGAATCGCTGTCCGCGGTGGCGATGAAGGCGATGGCTCTGAACCCGCGGGACCGTTACCCGTCGGTGGTGGCCCTGCAGAAGGACATTGAGGCCTACACGTCCGGCTTCGTGACTTCGGCCGAGCAGGCGGGGGTGTGCCGACAAGCCCTGCTGCTGGTGCGTCGCAACCGCGTTGCGTTTCTGGTGGCGGCGACCACGTTGCTGGTCCTGGCCGGGGTGGCGCGGACCGGCTACCAGCGCTTGACCCAGAGCCGGAAGCAGGCCCTGGCCGCGCAGGCTCAATGGCGCGAAGCAGCCCCCGCCTTCCGAGACCAGGTGCGCCTGCTCATAGCTCTGGGTAAGACTGACGACGCCTTGACGCGACTGCGCCATGCGATGGAACTGTTCCCCGGCGATCTGGAACTTCACGCCATGCAGGGCGATATCCACCAGGTCGGGATGCAATTCAGCGAGGCCATCCGGGCCTACGACGCGACCCTGAAGCTGAAGCCGGGCTACGTGCATGCGCTGGATAACCTGAAGATTTCTCACACCTGGCTTCGAGAGCGGCAGGACCAGGGCAGGGCAGAGGGCATGCTGATGGCCGACATGCGCGAGGAGTTCATCCGCCAACAGCGTTTCGCGGAGGCCGAGTGCGTACAGCGCCGGCTGGCGTTGCTGCCTGGGAAGGGATGGAGTCTGGACTCGAAGCTCTTTCCGTTAGGCATGGTGATTCGCGATGAGCCCCCGAGTTCCGAGACGCCAGGACTCGCCGTGAGCCTCGCAACTTGCCAGGATCCGCACACGGTCGATGATGTCTCGGCACTGCGGTCCCTGCCGCTGCGGCGGCTGGATCTGGCGGGTACGGCTGTGAGTAATCTGTGGCCGCTGCAAGGCCTGCCGCTGGAGGAACTGAGTTTGAAGCAAACGCCTGTCGAAGACCTGTTGCCGCTGCGGGGCATGCCACTCAAGCGACTTTACCTCGACGGGACGCGAGTCACCAGGCTGCAGGCCTTGGAGGGAATGCCGTTGGACGTGCTGTCGCTGGGGAATTGTCCCGTCACGGACCTCTCGCCCCTGCGCGACCTGAAGCTGCGGGAACTGATTCTTGCCGGCACGCGCGTCTCCGACTTGGACCCGCTCAAAGGCGACTCACTGCAGCGACTCGATCTGACCAACTGCCGCAGCATCATGGAGTTCAGTGCGCTGACCGAGGTTGCCAAGTTGCGACAGTTGTGGCTGCCCGCCCAGACCTTGGCGATCGACCTGAGGTTCCTCCGCCGACTGGCGGACTTGGAGGAACTGTGGCTTAACGGTTCGCCCCTGATCGGCGCCGACAATCGGACCGGTTTCTGGCGTGGCGTCGAAAGCGCCTACGCCGCGATGCAGGCAGATCCCCAGTCCCCGGCCATGCACTGGACCTTCGACGAGGGTGGTGCGGACGGCATCCTAGACCAGTCGGGCAACCGCTTCATGGCTAAGGACTTCGGTTCGGTTACGATTGCCGATGGACGTTTGGGGCGCGCCCTGGCGCTCGACGGACGGAGTCATCTGCAGGTCAACGGCTCCAACCTGCTGAACGCCACGTCGCTGACGATCTGTGCCTGGGTCAAGCCGGAGCGGGTGAACGCCCGGCGTCCGATCGTCGCCAAACGGAACCGCAGGGTCGATGCCCCGTATATCTTTGGACTCAATAACGGGTTTCTGCGGTTCGAGGGCTGTGGCGAAGGCAAGGCGGACTGGACGCACAACGTGGACGGCCCCGCTGTGCCGCCGCACGCGTGGGCGCATGTGGCGGTCACCGTCGAGGCCGGTCGGCAAGTCACGATGTACATGAACGGCGTTGAAGTGGCCCACCGGCCGATCGGTGAGGCGCCCAGACCCAACGCGGAACCGATCGTTATTGGTTGTGACGTCTGGGGCGGTGACGGGTTCTATGACCGGCCGGCGTCTTTCGACGGCCTTATCGACGAACTGAAGTTCTGGCGCCGCGCGCTGTCGCCGTCTGAGGTCGCCGCGGAGAGCCGTTAACCCTGAAAGTGAAGGAGGAGAACGATGCGGAATGTGTTGAAGACGTTGTTGGTTCTTGTGGTGTTCCTGGGCTGGGGGGTGAGCGGCACCGCTGACCCGGTCGTGTTGGAGGACTTTGAGTCGCTGGCCGGCTGGAAGACCAACGGAAAGACGGAGAGCTTCGATAAGGCCGACTCGGCCGCGGTCGGCACCGGCGCGATCCACGTCAAGCTGCCCGGCATGGTCTACAAGGACATTGCCAGTCGCCCTATCGAAGGCAGTGCGGCGTGGGACAAGTATGCCGGACTGTCGTTCTGGGTAAAGGGTGACGGCTCGGACCAGTTCGGAAGCCTGGCTGTCGGGGCCAATGCCACGGGGAATTACGTCTACGTCTATTTCTTCCCGCTCAAGGACACGACCTGGCACAAGGAGACCGTCGCCTGGGGAGACCTGGTGCCGGAAGGACAGTACTACCCCATCGGCACGCCCGGCGCAATGCCGCCTAGCGGCATCGTCTCAATACGGCTCGGCACGCGCTGGACCATCTGGCACAACAACGGCAACATTCCGCGCCACGAGTACTGCGTCGACCAGATTCAGATCGAGGAGAGTGTCGCCGCGCCCGGGCCGGTGCCGAAGCCCCGCGCCTTCCAGGAGGTCCTTGACCTGCTCAAGGCGAAGAAGGAAATCCACGTACGGTGCATGGGTGATTCGATCACCGCCGGAACATCGCTCGCCGACAAGGAGAAGGAACGCTACGCCGTGCAGATGCAGAGCCTGCTCCGCGAATGGCTCGGGTACGACCGGATCTTCGTCGAGAGCCGCGCCGTGGGCGGTGCCAAACTCACCGACGCCTGCGCCTGGGTGCCGCGCGACTTCGTTGACACCCCGCCGGACCTGGTCACCATCCTCTACGGCTACAACGACAAAAGCAACGTCTACCTCAAACCGTATTTTAAGGACGAACTGAACAGCTACATCGACCGCATCCTGCGCAAGACCGAAGGCAAGACGGCGGTCCTGCTCTTGGCGACGCTTCCCGGCACGGGGCCGCGGTTCGTGATGATGGACGACTTCGCCGATGGCGTGCGCGAGACGGCGCAGGAGCGGGGGATGCCCTGCTGCAACCTGCAGAAGGTGTTCAAAGAGATCGGCCGTGACCAGGTGGAGGAGTACTTCGCCGACATGGCGCACCCGAACGCGGACGGGCACCGACTCCTGGCCGACGATCTTGCCAGTTTCCTGGTCCAGGCCGCCGGCATCGACGCGGCGAAGCCCAGGCCGAAGGCGGAGCCGCCGCCAGCCGTGCCCGCCGCGGAGCACGGCTGGAGTTTCGAGGGTGACACCGCCGACTGGAAGATCGAGAAGGACGAAGTCTCGCTCTGCGACGACAAGGCGCTGTCAGGCAAGGCCGCGCTGCGGTTCGCGATGAAAGAGCCGGGCAAGGACCACCGCCGCGCGTACTCGCCGCTGTTTCCCGTCTCGGAGCGGCAGCGGTACCGGATCGAGGGCAAGGTTTTCTGCGGCGAAACCACGGCGGGCGGGATCGGCGTCTACGTCTGCACGTACACGAACGACAAGGGCGAGGGCGAGCCCCAGGCACAGTGCGTGAAGCGCGCTTCAAACGTGGCCGGTCGCTGGGAAACGGTCGGCGACAAGTTTACGGTTCCGCCAGGCGCCGTCGCCATGAAGATCATGATCTGGTCCGGCAAGGAATCGGTCGGGACCTTCTACGTCGACGATGTCAAGATCCTGCCCCGGTGAACGGCGGGGAGTGCCTCGGTCAACGGCGGATTTCTTGTCCGAGCCGCGCGCGTTAGCAAGCGGCCCCCCAGGGACCACTCCCTCACGGTCGTGGCTCGGACAGAGGCTCGCAAGCACGTGTCTCGCACCTTTGACTGGCACACGGCAACGGCGGCGGCGGGGCTTCGCGTGACTTTCCTGCGGAACGGCGCTAGTTTACGCGTGTTGCAGTCAGGGGCAGGAATCAAGCATTCAGAATAGCCGGGCGCCTTGGCCCCGGGGAGGATGAGTAATGGACGTATCAAGCGTCATGCGGACCAACGTTCTCTCCATCAATCCTGACAGGGAACTGTCCCATATCGAGGAGATGATGCGGGAATTCAAAACCGACCACGTCCTCGTGTTGGAGGACGGCGAGTTGGTCGGCCTCGTCAGCGACCGCGACATCAAACGGAACAAGAGCCCGCGTGCCGGCACGACCACGGCCACCACGGCGGACAATCTGACCCTGAAACTCAAGGCTCACCAGATCATGGGCCGCAACCCGGTGACCATACCGGAGAAGACCTCGGTGGGCGACGCCATCGAGCTGCTGCTCAGCAAGCGGATCCACTCCCTGCCTGTCGTCAACGACAAGGGCAAAGTCGTGGGGTTGATTACCTCGACGGTACTGCTGCGGTTCCTGCACAAGGTCGTGTCGCTTTTCGAGTGAGCCTCGCCGCCGCCAACGGGTCACTTCTGCGGCATGCCGCGGGTCAGGTCGGCGGTGATCAGAGGCCGGTGCAGCACCTCGTCGGCAGCGGCGGCGGCGCCGCCGAGGTCGTCGTACTGCTTCTCGAACCCGAAGCCGGACGGGAAATTGCAGTCCGGCTGGATCCACCACCCGCCCACCCGTGCCCCGGCGCCATGTCTTTTCGCATGCCCCGACCCGGACGCAAACACCGCTGCAGCACGCCCCCCCGCTTTCTTGAAAGCGGTTCTGCTGGCGTTGTGCGGAGGTGCGATCGTGGCCATCGTGGTCCAGGGCTACAGCGGCTATCTGCCGTGCTGTATCTTCAACCAGGGGCGGCGAGCCTACTACGCCTGTTCGGTTCTGTCGCTGCTCGTCTTCCAGACGGGAGCGGCGGTAAGTGCAGTCGCTAAGTCACGGCGGGTGTTGTTCCTGATCCTGATGCCGTTGCCGGGGAAGGAAACCCGGCACAGCGGGCAACGCCACGCTTTGCCGCCGGCGTACTCGCACGTCGGCAACAGCGCCCTCGTTCGGTCGCCCCCTTGCGCCCCATGGCAAGTTGCCTACAGTGCGGCCTTTGCCAGCAGTTCTCGGATGCGCGGAAGCAGTTGGGTCGGGACTTCGATAAAGGTCGCGGTGCGGTCCTTCCACGCAGCCTCATCTTCGGCCACCGCTTCCTCTT
Organism: Lentisphaerae bacterium RIFOXYA12_64_32; assembly: GCA_001803235.1. Taxonomy (GTDB): domain Bacteria; phylum Verrucomicrobiota; class Lentisphaeria; order Oligosphaerales; family YB12-FULL-65-16; genus YB12-FULL-65-16. The sequence continues at coordinate 2,064 of MHBL01000115.1, read as the reverse complement.
CGGTCTGCCCCTCGTAGTGGGCAAGGACCTTCTTGACTCGGGACTCGTCCCAGCCCCTTGGAAATGTGTTCTTCTTCATTGGCTCGGGCTCCGTCGACACCGTCGTCTATAGGCCTTCAGTGGCTTCCCCACCAGGTCGTATGCAGTAATAACGAACACACTTGCCGGTTCAGGGGCCGGCACATAGACAATGCGCAGATGGCGTCCTGCACGGGTCTGGCCGACCGCGACGCGAGAACCTTCTCTTCCGGGGCGGTCTTCGCCAGGCTTACGCAGAACATCCTCGACTTCGGCCTCGCGCACCCCATGATTCTCGACGTGCGGACGCCCCGTCTGGGGATCCATGTAGTACCGGATTATCATCTCGTCAGACAATATAGCAGCCCCCGCACCATTCGGCCGCAGAGCCTCTCATTTGTGGGGGGCATGTGGATTCCCTCTCCTGCCTGGACCGAACGACGGGATCACCTGCGGCGTTAGCCGTCAGGTGCATCCACTGGTTGTGCTCCCTCTATGGTTCATATAGATCCAGTGGAATCACCCGATGCAGTAGCAGGAAGTGTTTGTCAACGGCGAAGACACGAAGGCCACTTTGCATGGCATTCTGGGCTATGACGAGGTCGGAAATCCCAATCTTGTTGATTCCATTCTTCAGACACGTTACCTGAAGCATCACGATGCCCTGCCAATCGATCTGGAGCGGACAGATCGGTATCTCACGGAGCAACCCCACCAACTCGTCCTCACCTCGGGCAAGGAGCGGAGGGAACAATTCCGCCAGGATGAGTTCGTTGGTGATGAGCAGGTCTTCGTCAATGAGGAAATCGATCTCCTCCAGAGCACTGCGCCCCCGGAGGTATTCCACCCACACCGACGTATCGACAAGCACGCTCATGACCTGTCTCGCAACACTTCAAGGTCAAGATCGAGGTCAACATGCCGCCCCTTGAAATGCTTCAGTCGCGACAGGCGACGGCTGCGGACATACGCCTCCAGAGCTGTGATGATGGCTCCTGTCTTCGTCTTCTGGTGCGACAGGCGGACGGCCTCGTCCACCAACGGAGAGGGAAGATCCAGCGTAGTTCTCATTGCACCTCCAATCTGCATTTGGATTTTCCTCGATGCATGATTAACATGCACGCCGCCGTTGGGATTGTCAATCTTCCGACGAAGAAGAGAATATGCGATGTATTCCCCGTCGCATATTCTCCGTTGAACTCGGCCATTCGCGGGGGCCCGCGCGTCAATATTAAGGAAAAGGAAATTTATACCCCCCGCCCCGTCCATCTACCCCTCACTTTACCCCCGGACAGCGCCGACGCAAACTCGTCGCACGCGACCGGTCCGGCGTCGCCAGCCGGCACCCGCACCAGACCTGCCAGGCCACCCCGCGTCCGAACCGCCGTCAGGCGCCCCCAAGCTGCGCGAATGCGCTGAGTTCAACGCCCAAACTCACGCTTGCGCGGCAGCGCATAGTGTGAAGTTTGATGTTCGCTCAGGCTATCTTCAGGGTGAGCCGTTTCCCAATAGCTTCGGCAAAACGCTCGATAGTCGAGAGTTTGATGTCTTCGGCATGGTTCTCGATTCGCGAGATGGCGGTCTTCTTGGTATGCAAGCGGGCGGCAAGCTCTTCTTGGGTGACGCCAGCTTCGACTCTCGCCTGCTTGAGCATGGCGCCGATCTTGAACTGCTCATACCCGGAATCAAAGCCTCTGGCGAATTCCGGATCTCGCGCCTTGCGCTCCTTGATGTACTTTTGCAGATCGCTCATTTTATCTTCCTCCTGAAGTAGTCTCGCCTTCGTTCTTCGGCGAGCTGGATGGCCTGACGCGGCGTCTTCTGGGTTTTCTTCTGAAACGCATGGGACAACACCACGAGCTTAGCTCCGTCAAAAAAACCCAAGAACCGGAAGATGTTTGCCCCGGCCTTGACTCGGACTTCCCACAGGTCTTCGGTGTTGGACATCTTCTGGAATTACTGCCCTGGCACCACCACCAGGTCTTCCACTAGTGCTCGTCCGCCACAAGTTCCCCCGCAATTCTGGACTATGGACAATGGACCATG
>MHBL01000114.1 GCA_001803235.1 Lentisphaerae bacterium RIFOXYA12_64_32 | reverse complement strand
GCGGACGGCGGGGATCGACGCCAGCACGGGTAGGCAGCAGGCCAGCCAGGCCGCCGCCAGCCACCGTCCCACGAAGTTGTTCCGGGCCGACGTCATCCGCTGCGGTTCTCCGTCACCCAAGCGGGTTCTCTCCGGACGCCGCCATGGGCAAACGTGCTCACAAAGGTAGGTTTGACACTCCGGATTCGGTTGCGAACACAAGTACGTCCCCGCTCGAAAACACAAGGCGGGGGCGAGCTACACGCACTCCGGTCATGTAATGCTGTGCGGCATCCCGAGAATGGTCAGGGCATTCGAGATGCGATCCAGAATCCTTTGCCTATGCCTATTCACGAACTCGACAGATTTCTCGTCCTTCGCTCCGAGGGTGGACGCATAGAGCAGCCAATCAACCTGTCCACCCTCAGAACCTCCCTCTATTTCTACCTCCGCGACAAATTGACCATGGGAATACCGGGCATGATGAATGTCCGGCACCGTGATAACGAACCCATCACCTTCGACTGTCTTGTTGTTTAGTTTCTTCATGTCAGTAGTGATACGTTGTTTTGTTGACTTCGATGCTCTCTCGGATGATGGGTTCCTCGATTGTACGGAATGTTCCGGTGGGCCGTGCGCCTTGTATGAACGCGTTGACACGGCCAGAGGCACCTCGCGCAAAGGGCGTCGAAGCCTTCTGCCAGACTTGGTATTGTTCTGTTGGCGAAAGCGACTGAAAGACTGGATCGGACGCTAGAGCCTTCCCGCCCGGCGTCATTTCAATCGTCATTCCGCCTGTGCGCTCAGCAAATGCCCCTGCGCGGGCACCTTGACCAGGTCCAGAATAGAATACAGCGCCATTGCGAGGGGTGCTGAAATCAAGCGTCTCAACCTTCTGGAGCATGGACTCGAAGGCTGGTGTCCTTGCGGCCAAAGTTGGTTCTCCTGCGAGCATCGCGCCCGGGCCTATGCCAGCGACCTGGCCGTTCGGCATGATCTCGCCGACTGCATAGCCGGTGCGGCTCTCCCCCAAGGCGCCGAGGGCAGTCTTCCCGTACCTCAGCGTTTCTGCGATGCTCTCGAACAGCAGGCCGGCCTGGACGGGATTGGCACCAAGCACAAACGCGGCCTGGTTCAATCCTTCGGAGAGCGGTACGTCCGTCACACCCTGATCCATGAGCCAGTCCGACGCGAACTCGCCCGCGGCGCGGGCATACTGTAGCGCGACGGCATCGACCGTGTTGTTGAACATGATTGGGGTATTCGCGACCCCGGTCCACAGGTAACCGGTCCAGTTTGTCGGTACATAGACCGGATTTGGCCCCCATGACGCCTGTTGCAGGTCGGCGGTATCGTCCATGAACTGATTCACGCCGGCCGCGACTTTCCGCGGGATTCGCCCATCCGGGTCGACGAAATTCATCGGGCTGTTGCGGCAGTAGAGGTAGGTGTTGTAGCCGTCGACGAATCCGGCGGGGTCGCGCTGCAGGAACCGACCCAACTCCGCGGAGTACGCGCGGTTGCGGAAGTCCCAGAGGCCGGTCTCGGGGTCAAAGCGCTGGCCGGTGAAGCCGAAGCGGTTGCCAGTTGTCAGTTGCCAGTTGTCAGTGGGGAGGGGGACGCCGGAGGGGGAACAGACGGTCATGGCGCCGTAGGGGGTGTAGCGGTAGAGCTCCTGGACGTTGCCCGCGGCGTCGGTGAGGGCGACGACGGAGTCCTGGCGGTCGGTCAGGAGGTACAGGACCGTGCCGGCGGCATCGACGCTGAACACGGGCACGCGGCCCACGCCGTACACGTAGGCGCGCAGCGGCGGGGCGGCCGGGGTGCGGGCGTTGTACTCCTCGATCAGGCGGCTGCCGTCGTAGACGCTGCGCGTGACGCCGTCAGACGTGGTCGCGGTGATGCGGCGGTTGAACGCGTCGTAGGTGTACGTGGCGACGGTGACGCCGTCGGTGGTCACGGCGACGAGGCGGTTGCACCAGTCAAACGCAAAGGTCATTTGCGTACCCTCACCCTGGCCCTCTCCCAGGGGGCGAGGGAAGGTGCCGGCGGTGAGGTTGCCGTTGGCGTCGTAGGTCGGGAACGTGGCGTCGATGAGCGTGTACTCGTTGTCGGGGTTCGGGGTGTAAGTCGTGGTCGTACCCGGACCGCCTGAAGGCGGGACTACGAGCCGGGTTTGCCAGTTGCCGGCTTTGTCGAGGGTCCAAGTCGAGGTGGCGGCGCCAGCGCCGGTCGTGGCGGCGGTCTTGAGGTTGCCGCGGTTGTCGTAGACGTAGGTCGAGGTGGAGTTCAGGTTGGGCAACGTGCGCCGGTCGGCGTTGGCGAGGTTGCGGAAGTCGTAACCATTGAGAACATCGAGCCAGGCGAAGTTGGTGTAGGCGGCGCCGGTCCAGCGGTCAAAGTAGCGGATGGATTCGCTGCCGTTGGCGTGGTAGTAGAAGCGCTGCTGCACGCCCGGCGAGCGGACGCACGTGAGGCGCGACGCCGCGTCGTACTCGAGCGCGAACGCCTCGGCGCTGGCGTGGTCGGTGACCGTGACCGGGCGCGCGGCCGCGTCGCGGTCGATGGTGACGGTGCGGCCGCCCGGATAGGTCAGCGCGCTGCGGTTCGAGCGCGCGTCCCAGAAGCTGAGCACCGCCTTACCGTCCTCGGTCTCGGAGACGATGCGGCCGAGGCTGTCGTAGGCGTAGCGCGTCTCGCGGGCGTCGTTCGGGTTGGCCGGGTCGTTGCAGTCCACGGCACGGACCAGGCGCGAGAGCGCATCGTACTCGAACGTCTGGCGGAGTTGGGCGTTGGCGAGCGTCGAGGGCAGGACCGTGGCGGACGGGATCGTGCCGGCCGGCAGGGTCCAGACCGACGTGAGGCGGTTGAGCGTGTCGAACTCGCGGCCAATGACGGTGCCGTCGCGCCGCACCTCGTACACCGGGTTGCCGGCCGCGTCGCGGACGTACCGGTGCTGCGTGCCGTCCGCGTCGGTCTCGAGGGTGGTGCGACCACAGACTGCGGAGTTCGCTGGTGTGCGGAGTTCGCAATCCGGCGGGCGGACGGCGGGGATCGACGCCAGCAC
>MHBL01000113.1 GCA_001803235.1 Lentisphaerae bacterium RIFOXYA12_64_32 | reverse complement strand
GAGCTGGCAGGTGGCGCAGGGAGAAGTCGCAGCCACAACCCGTAGTGGGTAGTTGCGTCAAGTGGATACCCCCATTGCCGATATTGCCGTGGAGTGACGGCTCGGGGGGGGCCTCGCCCTCGACTCCGCAGCGGTCATGCGTCTGAACGAGAAGGAGCCTGACATGAAACGAGACATCGGCAAGTACAACGTGCTTTTCAATCACGACAGCACCTGCGTCTTCTGTACCAACACGCCGTACCAGGATGTCAAAGACCCGGTGAGTGTCGCCCAGGTGCAGGGGTTTGTCGACGAAGTGGCAGCGGCCGGTTGTGACGCGTTGCTGCTGAGCCCGGTTTGGGGGCAGACGATCCCGATGTGGGACAGCGACCGGGTCCCGCTCTGGCGCGAGAAGGGCAAGACGCTCAAGTGTCCGGACACCTTTCAGGGGCGGGTGATCAGCCGCACTCGCGATTTCCTGCTGGCAGGCAATGACTTCGTGGGCCTCACCCAGAAACGCGCACGGGAAAAGGGACTGGCCTTCTTCCTCACCTGGCGCATGTTCGACGTGCACGGTCTCGACCACCCCGAGGATCCATGGACGTCGGATTTCTACAAGAACCACCCCGAGTACCGCATTGGCGACCCGAGCGACCCGGGGTGGAACGCGGCAGTGTCACTGGATTTCCGTCACCCCGAGGTGCGCGCCTACCAGTTGGGGCTGATCCGCGAGTTCGTGGAGCGCTACCCCGTCGACGGCATCGAACTCGACTTCATGCGGTTCCCCTGCTTCTTCGCGCGCGCCGTGCCCTACGAGCGGCGCGTGGCGTGCCTGCGCGACTTCCTCATTGAGGTACGCGCCATCCTCGACACCCGCGGGACGGATCGGCCTATCGGGGTGCGGGTGCTGCAACGCTGGGACCTCTCCCTGGAGATCGGCCTCGACCTGGAGGCCTGGGTGAAAGACGGACTGGTGGACATGGTCAACATCTCGTCCTTCTACGAGACCTCCACGGACAACGACCTCCCCATCTACCGCGCCAGACTGCCCGGGGCCCGAATCTACGGCGAGATCACACAATGCAGCAGCGTGGTGAAGGCCATCGAGCTGGGCCTCGAGCACACGCGCAAGTGCACCCCCGAGATCCTGCGCAGCACCGCTCAGGGCTTCCTCGCTCAGGGTGCCGACGGCATCAGCCTGTTCAACTTCGTCTACTATCGCGACTACAGCTTCGGCGCCCACAACAAGCCTGACAAGTTCGAGCCGCCGTTTGCGGCCCTCAAGGGCATCGCCGATGCCCGACAACTGACGACCGAGCCCCAGCACTATGTGCTCGCGCAGCAGAGCTGGTTCCTCCAGGGGCAATTGCCGCTGGATCTGGCGCGGCAGGGCTCCCGCCACCTCCAACTCGCGCTGCTGGTGGGCATGGACTTCGCGCAACCTGCCGTCCGCGCGCCGTTCCATGACACGGCCGTGCTGCGTCTGCAGTTCGAAGAACCGGTCGCTGACCTGGCGGTGACGGTGCGCCGCCTCGGACGCGTCCTCAAGCCCTGCCGCGTTGAGGGGGAACTGTTCCCTCTGCCCTATCGCGAAGGCGTCCCCACCGATCATACCTGTTACCTCGACTACGAGCTGCCCGTTGAACTCCTGGAGCGCGGCCTCAACTGTTTCACCCTGCGTCGCGACCGGGGCGGCGCCGCAGTGGTGAAACGGCTGGAGGTGGCGGTGTACCGTAAAGACGGGTATCTGCCGTTGCTGACGGCGACGGCATGAAGTCCGGCGCCGTCGGGACGACAAGACGGACTGGGTGGGGACAGAAGCCGCAGGGAAACGGCCATTCCGCAGCGCTATCGTTCGTGCCTGCGCTTCGTGGGGGTGGACACGCCGGGCACTCCGATATATCGTGTGGGGCGTGGACGGGTGAGGAGGTATCCCGCCGCTACGACCAAGAGGAGTCCGGCCATGCGACGACTGAGTTTTGCGCTGCTGGCGTTTGTGCCGTCGGTGGCGCTGCATACTGCCGCGGCCGCCGCGGTGGCGCTGCCGGTTCCGAGCCCCGAGCCGAAGAATGGTCGTTGCGTTCGACCCGCCGGACGGGGCCAACCTTACCGACAACCGACCGCCGGCGATCGAGAAGCTGAGCGCAGGCGAGACGGACGTGAAGCCGGCACGCGAGGTCGTGGTGCCGTTCCTGCCCCAACGTGTGGCTCGATCTTGACAGCAAGCGCGCCGAGGACGCCGTCCACCTGCGCACCGACCACCTGGGCAACTCGAGTCGGCAGTCTGACCTCGCGCCCGCCTTCTCACGCCTGAGCGTTCCGCGGGACGGCAGTCACACCCTGCGTGTCACGCTGCGCGAAGCGCCCGGCCCGGAACTGGACAAACTCCAGATCCTGCAGGACGGTAAGGTGGTCAAGGAGCTGGAATGCGAGGTGATGCTGCCGCACGGCGGGCCGTGACGGCGGCACGAGCGAAGGGTAAGGTTACTCGCACCAATCCTGGCAACTCAGCCCCTCGATACGGGCGAACTCGTCTGCGTTGTTTGTGACCAGAACCGCCCCGAGGGCTCGGGCGTGGGCTGCGATCAACAGGTTCATGGCGCCGATGGGAGCGCCGTCGGTCTCGAGTTGGCCGCGGATCTCGCCATAGTGTCGGGGGGGCATTGACCGCATCGTAGTCGAAAAGCTGAAATGGCGCCAGAACTTTGGAGACGGCCTGGCGGTCCTTGACCGGGTGCTCGGACTTGCCGGCACCGTACTCCAGTTCCGACACGGTCAGGGCCGATACGCCGATGGTCGTGCCGCCTCGGCCGCCAGCCGCCGCCCGATACGGAGTCGCATCACGTTGGTGTCCAGCCTATAGGCTGTCCGGGGGCAGATACGCGTGGCCGTGGGAGCAGGCAAATCCGCCGCGGCGGATTCAGCGCATGGCGCTGCCCACTCACACGCGCCGGCGGACCAGGACACCGTCGTAGCCTGCGGGGATGATCGCCGTCCCGTTGGTCTCGACGACCGGCCCGGGGTTGCCGTCGAGTTGCAGCGACCAGCGCAGGACAGGGTGTTGCGGGTCGGCAATGTCAACGGCCGTGACGGCGCCGTCCAGGCGGTGCGCGACGTAGAGCGTCGTTCCGAAGATGGTTGGCTTGCCGGCGAGGACATGACCTGGCAGTCGCACGACGTCGCACTCGCGGACCTCGGCCTGCCCGTCATTCAGAACGGCATACCCGCCCCGGTACGTCACGAGGAGGCGGTCGCCGAGCACTGCCACGCCGTCGCCTTGGTGCATGCAGCCGGAGGTCGTCCACTCCGCGGTGACCGCCCAGCCGGAGAACTCCGGACCGTTCTCCGCGTCCAGGTCAAACACAAAGACTCCTACCACGTGCCAGAGACACGCGAACCGGGTGCCGGGCAGGAAGCGGTGCCCGAAAGGGGTGCGATAGAAGAGCCCGGTGTGCCGGTCCTCCAGCACGCGTCGAGGCGCCTGCGGTGAAGTGATGTCGAGAATCTCAAGTGTGTTCGTCCCGGCGTGGGCAATGACGTAGCGCTGGTCTGGGGATATGCGCACCTGGCCGATGCCGCCCGCGCGGCTCTGGTACCGGCCCAGCAACGCGATGCCATCCGCCGTCCGGCGCCAGATGGACATCCCTGCCCGGCCTTCCCCTGACACCACCATGCCGTCCCGGGCGTCAACACTGAACGCGACCCCGTCTGTGGTCGATTCCTGCCTGCCGGCGCCGGTGGCCCCGAACGACAGGCGGTGCAATCCGGCTTTGCCTGCAGCAACCCAGACGTCACCCGTTTGCGCATCGAACGCGACCTCGTGTACCTGGCCTTCCGGCCGATAGGCAACCGCAACGGCGGCTTCGGGATTACCTCGCGGCCGTGGTGTCGACAGGGCCAGGCGCTGTTCGGGCGGCGCCGGAACCGGCCGCAGGCCCGGTGCCGAAACGGTATGCAGGCCCGTGTGAATACCGGCCACGTAGATGCAGTCATGCCCCACCGCGAAGCCGCCCACGGCGTCAGGGAACTTCCCTTGCACCGGAAGGCGATGGTGTCCGACCGGGACGGGGTGAACCAAGTCGCTGATGTCGAACACGTAGATGCCGTTGTGCGTGTCGCCGACCACCGCCAGATCACCTGACACGGCGACGTCCCACATGTCCCAGCTCGAGCCGAAGAGCCGGGGCAGCTTGATTCGCGAGATGGGTCGGCTGCAGGTCGGATCGCTGACGTCGAAGATCTCCAGGCCGTGGCCCGCGCCGTACCCGGGGTCTCCGGGGTCGCCTCTCTGCAGTGTGCGCGCGTGGTGTCCGGTGGCCGCGAAGCAGATGTTGCCGCGGATCGTGACGCCGTCGCCGTAACCGTCGAGCGCGATGCGATTCACAATGGCCGGCCGCCCGGGGTTGCGGACATCGCACACGACGACCTCGCGCGAAACCCAGACTCCAACGTAGGCAAAGCCGTTGTGCAGAACCACCGACTGCGCTTCGCCCGTCTGCACGGTGCTCAAGTGACGGGGACGCTTCGGGTTGGAGATGTCGATCAGTTCCACGCCGTACACGCGACAGGCCACGAGTGCGACGTTCGCACCCAGTGCGATGCCGGTGGCCAACTCGATCGTGTCGTAGTGGCTCAGTAGCGACAGTCTCTCGGGATTGCTGACATCGACCAGCCTCAGTCCGTCTTCGCGGGACGTGATGGCGGCCAGGTTGCCCGCGATCTCGATCTGACGCGTATTGCCCAGCCCGTCGAGTTGGCCGGCTGGCGTGGACTCCGGTCCGATAGGTGTGCGGAACGTGCACAGCCGGCCGCAGGAGAGCACGTACAGCCAACCGTCCTTCGTCTTGGCGTCCATGCAGCCCTGGCTCAGGAGGGGAGGATGCAATGCAGTCAGGGGGGCGCCGTAGCGTCCGGCGATGTCCTCCGACGTTTCCCAGACTGCGGCGTGCCGTACTCTGAGCGCGGCGCGGTCGACCTCCGCCGCGGCACGCGGGCCTCGCGCCGGAGAACCACGGATCGAAGCTTGTTTGTCGGTCATGAGAGTGACCCTGGTACGGCGTTCAACTGGGGACCGTGGACAATGGACCGCGGTCCGTCGGAAGTCAACTCGCGATACACACGGGGACGCGATGCGTCAGCGGCCCCCCGGGCGGCAGACCGGTCGAATCGTGCAGGACGTCGCCGGTGGTGGGGTTTTCCTTGGCGGTCAGGCTTCCGTTGGGGTCAACTGATGCCTGGGAAAAACCCGTACGCGGTTTTTCCAGGTCAAGTTTTCACCCGATGCGACTTCCCGGCCAGCATGGACCAAAGCCAGTTCTGCTTGGCTCGAAGCAGTACCTCGTAGCCCGTTGGATTGGCAAAGAGCTGAACGGGACCCGACCGGTCAGGGCGGTGGGCCGGAAATGACTTCCCAGTGCCCGCCCTTGTCCGGACCGACACGCCGCAGACGACCGGCTGCCTGCAGTTTGCTGATCTGCTTCTCCACGGCACGCGGGGTTAGACCAATCCTGGCTCCTATCTCGCGAGCCGTGATGCGCGAGTCCCTCGCGATCACGGAGATGATTTTCTCCGAACTCTTCTCCGAACCTTCCTCCGAACTCTTCTCCGAACTGGCCACCCCAGTTTTTCCCCTAGCTTTCACCCCTGTGCCGTCTCTGCTTTCCGCGGAGCCGTTGACTCCGGTGTCAACAGGCAGCGGGATGACCGTAACAAACGGGTCACCCTCGACGAAACGGGGTTTCGCGCCCTTGGCATAGACCGGTAGGTACTTGCTCACATTCAGGACGCCGGACCCGAGTTCCTCCGCCCGGCCCATCTGCCGGAAGAAGCGACAGATGATGGGGTTCTTGGAGTACGGGGCGAAGCGCTCGGGTTTGATGGGGCCGCGCCCATGCGCGTGCGCCGCATTGACCACCTCGACCCGGTCCCGGAAGATCGTGAACGTCGCCGGCCTGGCATCCATGTACTCGCGATGGGCCAGGACGTTAGACACGACTTCCCGGAATATCTTGGTGCGCAGGCTGACGCGCTGATCGCCCTCCAGATGAAACGGGTCCGGCAGGTGTTTGGCCACGAACTCCATCAGCAGTTCGTAGGCATCCACAAGGTTCACCCGCACATCGAGCCGGTCATCGTAGCGATCCACGTTGACCCGGCGCACGACCGCGTCGGTCCGGTAGTGGGGCACCATGCTCAGGATGACCTCTTCCCGCCCGAACATCAGCCCGGCCGCCAGGGTGTAGCCCTCTGTCGCGGTCAGCGGATCGCGACGCCAGAAACCCGCTTTCACGAGGAAATCCTTGTCGGACAGCGACTGCCATGGGTGTCCAGGCTGCCGGACTTCGATCAGGCGGCGGGCCTTGGCCAGGATGCCAGGCGCGAAGTCCGCTAGCCGCAGGTGCGGGTAGACCTGAGTCTCGGAATAGAAACCGCGTTTGCGGTTCACCATGCCGGCGATGCGCTGCGGGTCCTTGACCGCATAGTCCCCCTCGTTGCCGCGGTCATACACCACGCCGGCGCACCGGTGCACGTCCGAACTGGCGGGGACCTGAAGGACAAGTACCCGCCGATTTCCGATCTTGACCGAGGCTGGGGCCAGGATGAACGGCGGATCGAGTTTCTGGGGATTGTTCGACAGGTTGACGATCTCGGCGGTGAGACGTTCGAGGGCATCCGGTTCGACGCCGACGATCTGGCCGCGGTCGTCCACCCCGAGGAGGACGACGCCACCATCCCGGTTCAGGAAGGCACACACGGACTCGAACAGGCTGCGCGGCAGTTCGCGTCGCGCTTCCTTGAACTCGACGCCGCCGTGCTCCCTGCGAGCCAACCATCGCTTGACGAGAGCAGGCGTCACGCGATCAGCCTCCTACGCTTACGAGGTCTGCCTACGATGTACGCTTACGACACCGAACCGCACGACCATATAGGAAAGTCAGAGGTCCACATCAAGAAGTCACCAATCTTCATTCCCGCAACATGATACATCTGATTCACGCACCGGGAAACCGCCTGAAAACCAGCGGAAAACCGGGTGAAAACCACCTGAATACTCCGGAACACCCGACCGCGTTGATCTGTTTCCGTGACCCCATCCGCCTAAACTGCCACGGGCGCGCCGGAAGTCAAACGCCGCGAACGTCAAGCCAGGGCTGTTTCAAGATTCGTGACCGTCGCGGGCCGCGAGTACCCCCGGCGTGTCCCCACGCCGGGGGGGGCGGCCTGAGGACAGGCCGCCCCTACCAGGTGTGCGCGGAGGTGTGGCCTTCCGAGACGCGGCGCCAGATCTTGAAACAGCCCTGACGTCAAGCGTCCTGCGAAGCAGGACGGCGTGTCCCACGCGCCCCAAGCCAGCGAATCCCGACTTCAGACCGTTCGAACGTGCTCACCGTGACGGGTTTGACCCCACGCGCCCTACGGCCCGCACCCCGCGGCTACGTGTGAGGCCCGGCGAACGAACGCATAACGGCGAGCCTTATGTAGTGCCGACGTAGTGCGCCGCCGACAGGTGTGACGGGCTCGGCCACGCCCACACGCCCCGCACCCGCGAGCGATTCGGTGGGGTCTCCGAACTACCGAATCTCGCCTCCAGACCGGGTAAATGTGCTCAAAAAGGTAGGTGCGACCCCGCGGGCCCGAGAATCGGCCCCGCGGCCAGATCCGCGGGCGGGGACGCTGTCAAGCCCGCCCCGGCAGTCACGTACTCATTTCCCCGATGAGCCAAGGAAGCGCCGTCGGATGAAAACAGGAAGAAGAGAAACGGGGAGGCCGCGCAAAGCCCCCCCGCTCCACTGGCCGGTTACGTTATGCCGGCTTTTCCGCTTGACTGGAACCGAACGCTGCCGTATCCCCGTCAAGGTGCGTTCTGCAGAGCGCCAACATTGAGGGGTCCGGGGAGTCAATGACGCCCCGGCCAGGGGTGCAGGGGGCGGCGCCCCTTGCTGGGGGTTC
>MHBL01000112.1 GCA_001803235.1 Lentisphaerae bacterium RIFOXYA12_64_32 | reverse complement strand
CGGCGCGAACCGGTCAGTAACCCGCAGGGTATGATCGGGCGGTCCCCGCCCGGGGGGCGCTGACGCATTCCCCCATTATTCAGTTCGGCGCTGGACACTCTCCTGATGCGCCTGTAGCCTATTCATCCGACTTGGCCGGCCGCGGCGGTGCCGCCTCGGCACGCGGTGCGGTCCGGTGTGAGACCCTAATGCCCCCCAACTTAAGTGCCGCCACACTCGCAGGAAGGGATGAGGGATGAAACCTGAAACCTGAAGCGAATGCAGGAGATCCGGTTTCCTCCCCGGACTCTGGACCTCAGCTTTCATCCCTCATCCCTCCGACTGCCGACCTCAGAATCGCGTTAAGTTGGGGGGCATTATGTGAGACCCCTTCCTGCTCGGAGACGACGTGATGAAAGATTTCGGTGCACGCATCAAGCGGGATTTCCTGCACGGACTGCTGTACTTCATGCCCATTGCCCTGACGATCTATGCCGTATCCCTGGTTCTCGGCATGATGCGCGGCGTGGTCCGTGTGTTCACGGTCTTCATTCCGAGCGGCCTGATTACCGCGCGTTGGATGCATTTCGTGGTGGAGTTGGGGTCGCTGGCCCTGCTGCTCCTGTTCATCCTGATGATTGGGACGGTGTGCAGGTCCGTCATCGGGATGGCGTTCCGCGAAGGTGTCGGCCGGATGATGAATTCGATCCCGGGCGTCAAGGCGGTCTACGGCCTGTTCACGCAGGTGACGGACGTGCTGGTCAAGAACCGCGAGAGGATGTTCGCCCGGGCCGTCATCGTGGACTTTCCGCGCCGGGGCGCGATGACGATCGGGTTTGTGACGGGCGAGTCGGGTGCGAGCCTGACTCGGGATGGGCGCGAGTTGTACAAGGTGTTCATCCCGACGGTTCCAAATCCGACCAGCGGGTTCATGGTCATGTACCCGAAGGACCAGGTCCGAATGACGGACTTCTCGTCCGAGTCGGCCATCAAGCTGATCATGTCCGGCGGGATCATCGAGGACTTTGGCGATCCAGCGCCGCGGAAAGGAGAGTGACAACCATGGCCAAGTTCTGGCAGCAGGTGCGGACGACGTTTCTGGAAGGGCTGTTCATGTTCCTTCCGGTCGTGCTGACACTCTACGTGGCCTCCTACGTGCTGCGGTTCATCTACAGTTGGGTGGCGTTCGCGTCCGCGGCGTTGCCCGAGGCGTACCGCGGGTCCGTCGTCATTGAGGTGGCTGTTGAGACCCTGGCGCTGGTTCTGTTGCTGCTGTCGGTCGTGCTGCTGGGCATGGTGGTAAGGACTGTCCTTGGCCGGCTGATCCAGAGGCAGGTGCGGCAATGGCTGGAGTCCGTGCCCTTTGTTGGGACGCTGTACCACTCGCTGCGGCAGTTCTTTCAGTTGGCCTTCGCGAACCAGTCGGTGAGTTTCTCGAAGGTGGTAATGGTGGAGTTCCCCGAGAGGGGTCTCTGGGCATTGGGGTTTGTAACCGGCGATGCCAGCCCGCGGTTGTCCGGCGATCCGACGCGCGAGTACTACAAGCTCTTCGTTCCCGGCACCCCCAACCCGACGACTGGGTTCTTGCTGATTGTGCCCAAGGCCGACACCGTCGAGAGCAATCTGACCGTCGAGCAAGGAATGAAGCTGGTGCTGACCGGCGGGATCATGGGTGAGTAGCTGGGGGCGGTTGGCTTGTCTGGGGTACGCTGTTTGTCGCGGCATCGCGGGTGCCAGCCCGGTACCGGGCGAAGCGCTGCCGGTGTACGGTGCGGTGCCGGGCAGTGGGTGGGCCCGGGGGCGTGATATCGCGGACACTTCTCCTTATTCCTTTGCCAGCGCCAAGGTGCGCGCTATAGCCAAACTGAACCCATTCACCTGCCACGCAAGGTGGCAGGGGGTTATGCTTCACCCTTCACGCTTCACTTGCCCGCGCCGGTCAAACATTGCTCTGCTCGGTCTGGCCGATTATCTTGTGAGGGTGCGCATCCTGCGCAGCGCCGGGGTTGTTCCGGCAGCGTCGCGATGCCTGCGTCCGCTCCGAGGGTGGCACGGACGCAGGCGTGAACATGCCGGACGCGGTAAGTTGCGCTGAAACGCAAGCGGACTTGTAACCCGCTCTTGCTCGCAAACGAGGAATTCCTTCGATGAACGTGCTTCTGGTTCTGGTAACTTGCGTGGTCGTGTTGGTCGTGGTGGGGACGTGGTACTCGCGCTTTCTGGCCCGAACCTGGGGCGAAGACCCGACGGCGGTCACGCCAGCCGTACGGTTCAACGACGGCCGGGACTACGTGCCGACGCCGACGCCGGTGGTCTTTGCGCACCATTTCGCATCAATCGCCGGCGCGGGTCCGATCCTGGGCCCGGTGCTGGCCATGTGCTACGGCTGGGGCCCGGCGTTGCTTTGGGTGATGGTGGGCGGGCTGTTCATCGGGGCGCTGCACGACTACCTGGCGGCGCACATGTCCATCCGTCACGGCGGGCGCTCGGTGGCGATGATCATGCGGCACGTCCTGGGGCGGGGGCCGTTCATCGCGTTCATGGTCTTTCTGGTCCTGATGCTTGGGTTGGTCACGGCGGTCTTTCTCAACACCTCCGCTGTGGCGCTGGTCAGTATGATCGAGCTGGGGCGTATGAAACTGCCCGAGACGCAAACGCTGTTCCGGATTGTCGAGGCGGGCGGGCAACAGAAGGTGATCATCGGCGGGGTCGCGTCCACGAGTGTCATCGTTGTCACCGTGTTTGCGCCGCTGGTGGGGTGGTTGTACATCAAGAAGCAGGTGGCGGTATGGAAGTGCTCGTTGCTGGCCATCTTTGTCTGCGTCGTCAGCATTGTCGTGGGGTTGTACGTGCCGGTGTCGCTGGGCAAAGACATGTGGAAGACGATCCTGGCGCTCTACACGCTTTTCGCGGCCGGGGTGCCGGTGTGGATGTTCCTGCAGAGCCGCGACTTCATCAACGTGCACGTTCTCTATGCCGGCGTGTTGCTGCTGATCGCGATCCTGGTGACGGCCTCGCTGCGGAGCGGTGCGCCGCCACCCACCGATGTGCTGCCGATATACGATGGTGAAATGGGCATGAAATACCTCGGCTGGCTCTGGCCGGCACTGTTCACCACCATCGCCTGCGGCGCGGTCAGCGGTTTCCACAGCCTCTGCGCCGGCGGCACGACCTGCAAGCAGCTCAAGTCCGAGACTGCAGTCCGCTACATCGGATACTGGGGCATGCTGCTGGAAACGCTGCTGGCGGTGGCGGTTATCACGGTCGTGGTGGTCGGCACGACCCGCGGCTTCTACTTTGAGGATGTGTTCCCGCCCGGCAAGGAAAACAACCCGGTGCTCGGGTTCGCGTTTGCGGTGGGGCGGGCCGGGCACAACGCGTTCGGAATGCCGATTGCGGCTGGGGCGCTCGCGGGCATGCTGTTGCTTGAAGGTTTCGTGATCACGACACTCGATACGGCGATACGGCTGAACCGCTACCTGATCGAGGAAGTGTGGCAGGAGGTCCTCGGGCGGTTTGACGTGTTCGCGGAGCGGGCCGAGGACATCATGATGCACGAGGCGATCGCCAGCGAGGGCGACGGCGAGATGGCGGGGAGTTCCGGTATCCCGGCGAAAATGGAGCTGCCCGAGGAGTTCGAGGCCAAGGTCATTCCGACGTCGGGGCTGTTCAGGGCCTTCCTGCGGGTCCTGACCTTCTACTGGGTGAACTCCGGGATTGCCGTGGGGTTGATGCTGTGGCTGTCATTCTCGGCCGGGATCCTGCAATTGTGGAAAGTGTTTGGGACCGCGAACCAGTTGCTGGCGGCGTTTGTGCTCAGTCTCGGCGCTATCTGGTTGCTGCGCAACGGCCGGAAAGTGTGGTACGTGGTGGTCCCGGCCTTGTTCATGTTGGTGACGACGTTCGCCAGCCTGTTCCTGCTCATCGGCAAGTATCGTCCCAGGACCGGCGCGGACGGCCTGGCGGCGGGAGTCCCGACGTTGTTTGTGTCGGACCTGGTCCTGCTCGTGTTGACGGTGTACCTGGTGGTCATGGGCGCTCGAGAATTCCTGCGCCTGTGCCGGAAAACCCCGGCGGCGTCCTGACCCATTCCCCCCAATGCTGTTAAGGTTTTCGTTCGCGGCCATCCCCGTCCACCAGGCGAATCTCCGCGGTACGCCGCCCGGCCTCCGGGCGGCATCCCCAGAAGGCGGGCGGAGGCCCGCCCGCGGTACTTCGGAAGTGGCCATCCTCTGAGGACCTCAGTAGTTTTGTCGCCCCCCCCCCCCCTTGCCGCCGGAATGCAACCGGCGAGACGCCGGCGTTCCGTGCGCCCGTACCGGGCGCGTTTTCAGTGCGGTGCAAGTCCGCACCACGTGAACATGCCAAACG
>MHBL01000111.1 GCA_001803235.1 Lentisphaerae bacterium RIFOXYA12_64_32 | reverse complement strand
GGCAACAACAGGACTACAACATCAGCAGCGTCGCCGACAACCAGGCCGCCGTGCGCATTCGCTGGGGCTACCAGGTCAGCTCGAGCGGCGCCTGGTCGCGCTCCGGCTGGAACATCGACGATATCCGGTTGGCGGGCGACTCGGCAAACGCCCCGCCAACGGACATCCTCCTGACCAACGCCAGTGTCGCCGAGAACAGCCCGGCGG
The DNA here is from genome assembly GCA_001803235.1 of Lentisphaerae bacterium RIFOXYA12_64_32. Taxonomy (GTDB): domain Bacteria; phylum Verrucomicrobiota; class Lentisphaeria; order Oligosphaerales; family YB12-FULL-65-16; genus YB12-FULL-65-16. Next base: position 33,749 of record MHBL01000111.1, on the reverse strand, counting down.
CGACCGTGGGCACACTCTCCGCCGTGGACTCGACCCCGGGCGACACGCACACATTCACTTTGCAGAGCGATCTGTCCGGCAACTTCGAGGTTGCCGGAACCACGTTGCGTCTCAAGGCCGGCGTCGCGCTCAACTACGAGGCGGTCTCGTCGTACAGCATCCAGGTCAAGGCGACCGACTCGGCCGGGGGCCAGTTCACCAAGTCGTTCACGATCGCCGTCACCAATGTCAACGACGCGCCCGTGGTCGACGACCAGGCCTTCACCGTCGCCGAGAACAGCGCTAATGCCTCGAGCGTGGGTACGATCATCGCCACGGACGTGGACGCCGGCGACACGCGCACGTTCGCCGTCGCTGGCGGGACGGGCGCAACTGCGTTCAGCGTCGCCGCCGCCACCGGCCAGATCACGGTTGCGAACTCCGCACCACTCGACTTCGAGACCAACCCCTCGTTCACCCTGAACATCACCGTCACCGACACCGGCGCGCTCGCCGACACCGCCGTGGTCACCGTCACCCTGACCAATGTCAACGAGCCGCCGATCGTCGACAACCAAGCGTTCAGCGTCGCGGAAAACAGCGCCAATGCCTCGATCGTGGGAACGATCATCGCCACCGATGTCGACGCCGGCGACACGCGCACGTTCACCGTCACCGGCGGTACGGGCGCGACCGCGTTCAGCGTCGCGGCCGCCACGGGCCAGATCACGGTTGCGGACTCCGCACAGCTCGACTTCGAAACCACGCCATCATTCACCCTCAACATCACCGTCACCGATGCCGGCGCGCTCACCGCCACCGCCGTCGTCACCATCACCCTGACCAACGTCAACGAGCCGCCAGCCATCGACACCGGCCGCGGCAGCCCCGTCACCGTCAGCATGGACGAGGACGGCGCGCCCACCGCCTTCGCCCTCACCCTGGACGCCTCCGACCCCGACGCCGACGCCACCATCACCTGGTCCATCGCCACCCCAGCGTCGCACGGCGCCGCATCGGTCTCCGGTACCGGCACGGCGAAGCCCATCGCCTACACACCCGCGGCGAACTACAACGGCCCGGACAGCTTCGTCGTCCAGGTCGCCGACGGCAATGGCGGCGCGGACACGATCACAGTCGAGGTCACGATCGCCCCGATCAACGACGCACCCGTCGCTACGGCACAGTCGATCGCTACGACCGAGGACACGCCCAAGGCGATCATCCTCGCCGGCACGGACGAGGAGGGGGATACTCTCACCTACGAAATCCTCACGCAGCCAACCAAGGGTGTGCTCTTGGGCACGGCCCCGAACTTGACCTATGTCCCGAATCCCAATGTGAACGGTGGCGATTCGTTCACATTCAAGGTTCATGACGGTATCCAGGCTAGCGGACCAGCCACGATTTCCATCTCCATCACCCCGGTCAACGATGCACCGGTCGCCACCGCCCAATCCGTGACCACCCCCGAAGATACGGCCAAGGCCATCTCCCTGGCCGGGACCGACATCGAGGGCGATACGCTCACCTGCACGGTTGTCACCCCGCCAGCCAAGGGCGTGCTCTCGGGCGCAGCGCCGAACCTGACGTATACACCCAGTTCGAACGCCAACGGCAGCGATGCATTCGTGTTCAAGGTCAACGACGGCAACCTGGACAGCGCCCCCGTTACCGTCTCGATCACCGTCTTACCCGTGAACGACCCGCCAACCATTTCCGGCACGCCGGCCGCCACGGTCAACGAGGACAGCGCCTACTCGTTCACTCCCACGGCCAGCGATCCGGACGCGGGCGACACCCGCACTTTCGCGATCACGAACAAGCCATCTTGGGCCGCATTCAGTACGACGACCGGCGCGCTCTCCGGTATTCCGGGCAACGAACACGTGGGCACGACCAACGGCATCGTCATCGCGGTCACGGACGCTGGCGGGCTTACAGCGAGTCTTCCCACCTTCGATCTGACCGTAGTTCCGGTCAACGATGCCCCCGTGGCCCAGCCCGACACTTACTCTACGATGTACATGCAGACTCTCACTGCAACCGCGGCCCAAGGCGTGCTGGCCAATGACAGCGACGAGGACAGTCCGGTCATCACCGCGGTCCTGGTCCAGGCCCCGGCCCACGGCATGATCTCGCTGAACGCCGACGGTTCGTTCACCTACACCCCGGCAGCGGGCTTCACCGACACGGACACCTTCACCTACCGCGCCCGGGACCAGGCTGGCGCACAGAGCGCCGAAACGACGGCCAACGTTCAGGTCAGCAGCCCGAAAGCGTACGGCATGGGCGACAACGAGTACGGCCAACTCGGCTTCAACGATCACCTGTTACCCAAACAATGCCAGGAATGGGGGGACGTTGTCCAAGTTGCGGCGGGCTACATGCACACCCTTATCGTCCGGGCCGACGGTTCGCTTTGGGCTTGCGGGTACAACATGAATGGTCAACTCGGGGTTGGCACGACAACGGACAGGTACACCCCCGTCCGGGTCTTGCCTTCCGGCGTGGTGCAAGTGGCCGCGGGGGGGACGCATACGCTGATCGTGAAGACCGACGGTTCGCTGTGGGCCTGCGGCTACAACTCGAGTGGTCAACTCGGCGATGGCACGACCACGCAACGCACGACACCCATACGGATACTGTCCTCTGGCGTGTCGCAGGTCGCCACGGGCGATTCCTATTCGCTGATCGTAAAGACCGACGGATCACTCTGGGCCTGCGGCTACAACTACTACGGCCAACTCGGCGACGGCACCACCACGAACCGCACATCGCCGGTCCAGGTTCTGTCCTCCGGCGTGGCCCAAGTCGCCGCGGGCGGAGCTCACACATTGATTGTGAAGATCGATGGTTCACTCTGGGCCTGTGGCGACAACGCCTACGGCCAGCTCGGTGACGGCACCGTCACGAGGCGCACATCGCCGGTCCAAATCCTGTCCTCCGGTGTGGCGCGGGTTGCCGCGGGCGGAGCTCACACATTGATCGTGAAGACCGATGGTTCACTCTGGGCCTGTGGCGACAACACCTACGGCCAGCTCGGCGACGGCACCACCACGCAGCGTAACACACCGGTCCAGGTTCTCGCTTCTGGTGTGTCCAAAGTCGCCGCACGCTACTACCAGACGATGGTCCTCAAGACCGACAGTTCGCTCTGGGCCTGCGGCTACAACTACTACGGCCAGCTCGGCGACGGCACTGTTGCACAGCGCAACACGCCCGTCCAAGTCCTGCCCTCCGGCGTGGCCCAGGTCGCCGCGGGCGACTACCACACGTTGATCGTCAAGACCGATGGCTCGCTGGTGGTCTGTGGCTACAACTGCAAAGGCCAACTCGGCGACGGCGCCACCACAAGACGAACCGCCCCGATCCAGGTTCCGTCTTCCGGCGCGGCCCAGGTCGCGGCAGGTGACTACCACACGTCGATCGTCAAGATGGACGGCTCGCTCTGGGCCTGCGGTTACAACTACTACGGCCAGCTTGGTGACGGTACCACAACGAATCGGTACAGCCCCGTCCAAGTCCTCTCCTCCGCCGTGATCCAAATCGCGGCGGGACGCTACCACACCTTGATGGTGAAGACGGATGGTTCGCTTTGGGCCTGCGGCTACAACTCCTCTGGCCAACTCGGCGACGGCACAACAACACAGCGCAACTCCCCCGTGCAGGTCTTGTCTTCCGGCGTGGCCCAGGTAGCCGCGGGCAACCATCACACACTGATTCTCAAGACGAACGGCTCGCTCTGGGCCTGCGGCAACAACAACTACGGCCAACTCGGCGACGGCACCACTACCAACCGGACTGCCCCGGTCCAGATCTTGTCGTCCGGTGTGGCCCAGGCCGCAGGGGGCGCCTACCACACGCTGATCGTCAAGACAGACGGCTCGCTTTGGGCCTGCGGCCGCAACAACTACGGCCAACTCGGCGACGGGACGACTGCGACCCGCACAACCCCCGTCCAGATTCTGACTTCCGGCGTGGCCCAGGTCGCCGCGGGCGACGACCACACGCTGATCCTCAAGGCGGACGGATCACTATGGGCCTGCGGAAACAACGGTTCCGGCCGGCTCGGTGACGGCACGACCACGAACCGGTACGCACCCGTCCAGATTCTGCCTTCTGGCGTGGCCCAGGTCGCCGCGGGCGGCGCCTACACGCTGATCGTCAAGACGGACGGCTCGCTCTGGGCCTGCGGCTACAACGCCTCCGGCCAGCTCGGCGACGGCACCACCACGACCAGGTACAGCCCTGTACAGGTCTTCGCCTCGGGGGTTCAGGGCATTGCTTGCAGCTATTCCCACTCCATCGTTCTCACCGCCTTTGAGTGCAATTTCCCGCCCACCGCTATCGCCAAGACCGTCTTGACCACGGAAGACATCGCCACGCGGATTTGGCTTCCCGCGGACGATGCGGAGCGGGTGACCCTTGCCTACACCATCGTCAATGCGCCCCAGCACGGCATGCTCGCCGGCACTGGGTTCGACCGCGTCTACACCCCGGAAACCAACTGGTCCGGGACGGACTCGTTCACCTTCACGGTTGCGGACGACAAGGGCGCTGTCTCCGCCCCGGCGACGGTCACCATCACGGTCGAACCGGTCAATGACCCGCCCGTCATCGCCGAAGGAGACGCCGTTTCCCCCACTATGGACGAGGACGGCGTCCCCACCCCATTCGCCATCACACTCCATGCTGCCGATGCGGACAATCCCGTGCTGACGTGGTCGGTCGCCACGCCCGCCAGTCACGGCACAGCCTCGGCCTCCGGCACGGGCGCGGCGAAGGTTATCTCCTACACGCCAGCCGCCAACTGGTCCGGCGCCGACTCGTTCGTGGTCAGAGTTGACGACGGCAACGGCGCGGCGGACAGCATCACCGTCAGTGTCGCGGTGAACCCGGTCAACGATCCACCCGTCATCGCCGAAGGGGATGCCATGACCGTCATCATGGACAGAGGTGGAGCGCCGGCCCCTGTCCTCATCACGCTCCACGCCACCGACGTCGAAAGCAGCGTGTTGACGTGGTCGATCGCCGCGCCGGCCGGACATGGCACGGCATCCGTCTCAGGCACGGGATCACCGAAATCCGTTTCCTACACACCCCAGGCCAACTACAACGGCGCGGATTCCTTTGTGGTCCAGGTTGACGACGGGAATGGCGGCAGCGACACCATCACCGTCAACACTCGCTCGAACAACGCAGCGCCTACCGCCAACGCGGACGCTTACACTTTCTCGTCCAACGCCGTCCTGTCAGTCGCCGCCCCCGGCGTGCTCGGCAACGACACCGACCCTGACGCGGGCGAGCAACTGCAGGCCGTCCTGACGACGGGGCCGGCCAAAGGCCTCGTCACCCTCAACGCCGACGGCAGTTTCACCTATACGCCCAGACCCAACTGCGTTGGAGTGGACACCTTCACCTACGCCGCTACTGACACGGCCGCCGCCACGGCCATGGCCACCGTCACCATCGCCATTCCCGACACCGATGGCGACGGCCTGCCAGACTGGTGGGAGAGCGTGTACTTCGCAGGTAGCGCTTCGCCTGATGCCGATCCTGACGGTGACGGCCTGACCGGGATCCAGGAACTCGCCGCGGGAACCAACCCCAACGATCGCGACACTGACCACGACGGTGTTGGCGACGGTTGGGAACTGCAACATGGCTTGGATCCTGCCGCGCCGGATTCTCTCCAGGCGATCGTGAATGCCGCAACGGACGGCGAGACCGTCGTGCTCTACCCCGGCGTCTATTCGGTCTGCGTATCGATCGAGGGGAAGTCGGTCTCCCTGGAAAGCACGGCCCCCGAAGACCTGGCCGTCGTTGCTGCCACCGTGCTGCAGGGCGACGATGCGACTCCGGTCCTGTCCCTGCGGAACACGGGGGCCCACGAATGCCGTCTTCGCGGTGTCACCGTCACGCATGGCGGGCAAGGCGGGGTGGTCTGCGAGAACGCCACGGTCGAGGTCTCTCACTGTGCCATCACCGGCAACGCCGGTGGCGGAATCCGCCTCCACCAGGTCCAGGCCACCCTCAAACGATGCGTCATCGACGGCAACAGGCACGCTTCTGGTACGGCGGGTATCGAAGTGTTCGCGAGCAAGATGGTGCTGGAGGACTGTGTCATTGCCGGGAATCTGGGTTCCGATGGCGGCGGGTTGACCGCGTCTGGCAGCGCCATCCTCTTGAAAAACGTGACGTTGGCTGACAACAAAGCCATTCAATCGGGCGCGGCTGGCATGCTGGTTCGGGACTCCTGCGATTTCGTTGTCTGCAGTTCCATCCTCTGGGGCAATCGCGGCAATGTTGGCGGCAGTCCGGACACCGTGCAACTCGACTGCCTGGTGCCAGAGACCACGCACGGGGAGATCTCGTTCTCCGATATCGAAGGCGGTTTCCTCGGCGCTCGAACCGGCACCGCCTGGACGTGGGACCTCAAGTACCGCAATCTGACGGTGGACCCGAACTTCGCCAGCCCCGGCCTCTGGGACGTCCACGGTACGCCAGCCGATGGCAGCGACGATGTCTGGGCAGGCGGCGACTATCACCTCAAGTCTCAGGAAGGCCGCTACGACCGCTCCTCCGGACAGTGGATCGCGGACGCGGTCACGAGCCCGGCGATTGATGCTGGCGACCCTGCCGCCGCCTATGATCGAGAACCGACTCCGAACGGAGCGCGAGTGAACATGGGCGCCTACGGCAATACGCCGGAAGCAAGCAAAGGGGCGACGGCAATCGTGGTTTCTCCGCGGACTGTTGCTGTTCCCGAGGGCGAGACGGTCGGCGTCAACGTGTCTCTCGGCAAACAGCCAGCTCAGGAAACCGTGACCGTCCAGGCGACGCTCATGGCCGAAACCGATCCGGACATTCGAATCCAGAGCGCCAGTCTGCTCACCTTCACGGCTCAGAACTGGAACGTTCTGCAGCAAGTGATTGTAGGCGCCCAGGTTGACGGCGATGCCACGAACGGGACCGGCAGTCTTGTCCTGTCGTCCGCCGGCTTCCCGGAGGTCCAGGTACCGCTGACCGAGCTGGACCGGGAGAATCCCACCAACTGGCCGCTTCTGGGCGCCGGCATGCCGAACCGAATCGGCACAACCCGGACGCTGCTCTCCGTATCCGAGGGCGGAACCGCGGCCTTGCCCGTCCGGCTCCACGCCCAACCCGCCGCGGACGTGGTTGTTGCCGCGGCGTTCCTGCCGGGCGCGGACCCGGACATCGGGTTGCCGGCCAGCGTTTCGCTCACCTTCACCCCGGCGAACTGGAACCAGTGGCAGTTCGTCGCTGTCTCCGCCCTTGACGATGCCGATACGGCCAATGGCGAGGCGGTTCTTCAACTCACTTCGCCCGGGCTGGCCCCCGTCAATGTTGCGGTTCGCGAAGTCGACGCGGACAACCCCGGCAATCCCCCGGTCATTCTGGGCGGTTATCCCCCGAACGGCGCGCTCGTAGGGACCGATGGGGGGGCGGGCGGGCTCCAGTTGACCTACATCTTTGCCGATACCGGCGCCGGCGGGGTAAACACCGCCGGAGTCCACTTGCGCGACGTCTTCGGCAATGACATCACCTCGAAGGCACTCCAAACCGCGGACGCGACCCTCCACCAGAACGCCATCCAGTGGACGGTACAGAACCCGGCTGACGGACCGCTGGCCTATACCCTCGTGCTGGCGGACAACGAAGGCCACCAGGTCGAGTACAGCCTGGGTTTCACCATCGATGCGGCATCGCCGCAAACAACCGCCAGCCTGCTTGGCGGCGCCTACCCCGGCGCCATCTCCGTTTCCCTCGCCGCTTCCGAGCTGGCCACGATCTACTACTCGACGGATGGCTACCCGCCTGTCGCCGGCGCCGCGAATACGGCGGTGTTCGAGTCGCTGACACCGATCCAGGTCGCGCGGACCACGCGGCTCCAGTACTTCGCCGTCGATGCCGCCGGCAACCGTGAACCCACCCAATCCCAGGTATATGTCATCGGCAGTGTCCCGGACGCACCTCAGAAACCAACCGCGCAGGTTACCGGACAGACCGGGGCCGTGCTGGTTCAATGGCTTCCCGTCTCCCCTGCGCCGCAAGCGTACCGGGTCTACCGCGCACTGAACGCTCAGGACACAAGACTGCTGCTTGGCAGCAGAGAGTCCGGGTGCCCGGCGCCGGCCGCGCTCCGCATTGGCGAAGTCGCTGGTGGCGCCGCGCTGGAACTGAACGACTCCGCCGTCGTACCGGGCGTAACGTACTGGTACGGTGTGGCCTACGTGGCAGCCAGCGATCGCGAGAGCACCCTTTCCCCGCTGGCGGCCGTGGCCGTCCCCGCGTCCGCGCCGCCCGCAAACATCCAGCAATCGACCGAACGTGCCACGGCCTGGCTCGAGGCGGAACAAGCAGACGAAGGATCATGGGGAGAGGACGAACGAACGCGGCTCCTCTGCACGGCGCAGGTCGTCCGGGCGTTGAAGGCCGTCGCGCGCGACAACGCCGGCTCGCGCCAGGCCCTCTTCTACCTGCGCGGCCGGCGTGCGGACAACAACCGCTTCCTCGCCGAGAAGATGCTCGCCTTGCGCGCCTGGGGTCAAGACGTCACCCGGTATGCCAGCGCCCTGATGGCCCAGGCAAGTTGGGGAAGCAACCAGATTCAGGGTTGGGGACTCCGGCAACCCTACAAGACGGCGGCCGTCGATACCGCCGTTGCCATGCTTGCCTTGCTCCCAGAACACCGGAACGACCTCGCTGGCGCCGAAGACTCCCTGAGAAACCGTCTCACGCAAACATCAGGCCGTGACCGGTACAGTTGGCAGACGACCTGGCCACGCACAGGCGCACCGGACGACATCCTCGTCTCGGCCCTTGCCGGGGCGGCATTGGCCAAACACGGGACGCCGCCCGCCTTCTACTGCTGGTGGGTCCTGGACGAACAGCGGCCCAACGGTTCGCTCGACAACGATGCCGCCGCCACGGCCGAAGCGCTGCTGCAACTCGACTGGCTGGACCTTCGGGACGGCGCCGTGGACGCCGCTCTCGGCTACCTTCTCGGCCAACAGGCGCTAAACGGTTCGTGGCAGGATGACCCGTATCTGACCGGACTCTGCCTCGAAGCGCTGGCGAAGTACAGCAACCGCACCGCCGTGACGCCCGCGCCCTGCGCCGACACGGAGGCAAGCGCCGATGCCGGCGACCCCGGCGCGCGCGCCGAAACCGTCGAGACCCCTTTCGCTCCGGAACTCCGGGAACTCGCGGCCTCGCTTCACAACGATCCCCGCGACATCTACGCCTGGGTCCGCCAGAACATCGAATTCGAGGACTACGACCTCTCGCGCAAGGGCGCTCTGACAACGTATTTCACCGGTCGCGGCAACGAGTGGGACCAGTGCTCGCTGCTCATCGCGCTGCTACGGATCTCCGGCATCCCGGCCAAGTACGTCTATATGAACCATGCTGACGTGGTCTACGTCGAGGCGCAAGTCGCCGAGAAGTACTACAAGGGCTTCCGGCAGAATGGCAAACCGTGCTGGGTGCAGCTCGTGCCCTGGTTCAAGGAACTGCACGTCACCGAAGGGATCGATCTGTTCCCCAGTGCCACGATTCCCGCGGCCCTGAACTTCGACTTCGATGCCTACGTCTCGTCCATGACCTCCAAGACGGCCCTGGAACTCTTTGAGGAGAAGATGCAGGACTATCTGACCGCCAACCACCCGGGCAAGTCCCTGAAGGATGTCCCGACACGCTGTCAGACCATCGCCACCCCGTGTTCTCTCCTCCCCTGCATTCTCCCGAATACTCACGATTTCGGACTTGGCTATACTTGGACCAGGTTCAACGACATCCCCGCCGCCCAGCGCTCGAGCGTGACCGTGCGCATCCGCAAGTACCAAGCCGACGGCAACGGCCCGGTGCTCATCGAGCACGCCATCGCGCTGCCGGCGGTTTCGGGCAAGCGTCTTTGCTTGGACTTCACCCAAGTTGGCGGCGCCTACACACCCATATTGCATTTGAACGGAACCACCGTTGCCACGGGAACCAGCGCTCTTGCCGCCAGCGAGTCCTTCACGCCGGACTTCGTCTGGAGCAATGGCGCCACCGAAACCTGCCCGCCCGAGCCCGTCGGGACGTTCATGCACATCTCCTTCGACCCGCTGGCGGCCTCGCAACAGTACATCGAGGACCTGAAGCGGGAACTTGGCGATCTCAATGCCGCGGATGCCTTCGCGGCCAGCACGCGCGAACGCTATCTGGGACGGATAGGCGCGGCCCTGGCTGCCGTATACGAACTGCGAGACACAGTGGCCGTGCGGCGCACGCAGGCGTTACTCGGGATCACCGCGAACATGCGCGACCCGTCCTATGTGTTGTTGCTCTACGTGACGCCCGACGCGAGCCAGCAACTCCAGATGATCGCGGACTCCGAGGGGAACACCCCGCTGGGCCTAGTTCCCGCTTGGCATATCGACTGCAGGTATACGAGCGGCTGGTGGCTCTACGAACACGCCGGAACGTACCTGCCTTGGGACCATCCGTTGGCTCAATTGCTCTGGAAACTGATGGGCTACAGCGGTTCTCTGAACGAGGGCTCGATCTTCGATGACTTGCAGAACACGCCAGGCCTGAACGCCGTCCGTGGTCTCATGGTCGCGCACCGCGACGGCATCGAGGTCGCCACCCTCACCAAGGATGCGGCAACCGGTAAAATCCACTTGGTCTCCGCCACTCGCGACGTGCTCCTGACGCAGCAGCAGTTCCAGACCGAACTCCAGGCCAAACCGAATCCGCTGAAGGCCTCGACCATCGCCTCGACCATAGATGATATCCTCAACCAGAACGGCACCGTAATCATGCCGCTCCAGAGGGTCTCCTACGAGGGCCTCAGCGCCGACGTCCGCATCGCTCACACGTCGGAGCACAACTCCTACCTTTTCGACCTCGACAACGGCGGCGCCAGCAACACGACTCCCGCACCAGACCCGACCATCACGTGGGCCTATTGGAGTAACTCTTTGGTCCTCGAATCCCTCCAGCGAGATCTCGCCGAGATGCGCCAGCAGCAACTCACCGACACCAGCGGCGCGGTCCAGAAGGAGTGGCCTTCGATCGTCGCCAGGCTCATCCACACCGTCGGCGACCCGGTCGATATCGTGACCGGCGACTTCCAGTGCGACGAACTCGCCGACCTGAGCGTCGCCGCGCCCGGACCAGACCTCGAACTGCGCCGCTTCTACCGCAACCGCCTCGTCTACAACGGCCCGTTCGGCCACGGCTGGGCCTGGAACCACTCCGAGTGCATTCTGCCGATGCAGGACGGATCTCTCTGGTTCTACGACGCGCAGCAGCGCCAGTCCCAGATCGGGTGGGAAAACAGCCAGTACGTCTACCCGCCCGGCGCCACGTTCCGCATCACGAAGGAAACCAACGGCAGCTACACCCTGGTGCACAAGGACCAGACCACGCTGCGCTTCGACGCGAACGGCGTGCTGACCGAGAAGCGCGACACCAATGGCAACACGCTCACCTTCGGCTACAACGCGAACTACCTGCCCGTCAGCGTCACCGACACGCTCGGCCGGACCCTCGCCCTGACCTACAACGCCGCCGGCAAGGTCGAAAAGGCCACCGCGCCCGGCAGCCAGGCTTGCTTCTACGTCTACGGCGGCAGCAATCTCTCGGGCGTCAAAGCCCAAATGAGCGCCCAGACCGGGGCCAATCTGGATGCCGCGCTCATCCGCGCGGCCGGGAGCGGCACGGCCGCGGCCGCGTTGCCGCTGCTCGGCGCCGCCGAAGACCTGGTCGCTTTCGTCGACGTGGCCGGCAACGTCACCGCCTACAGCTACGTCCAGAACCAGGAGAACGAGCACTGCAACCACAACCTGGCCCAGTACTGGCTGCCCAACGGCGACTACCTCAAGCTCGGCTACTACAAGAACGACACCGTCGCCTGGCACCAGAACGCCAAGGGCGAGGTCTTCAACTTCCAGTACAGCTTCCTCAACCGCTACGCCGAAACCTGGAACGAGGCCGGGTACTACCGCAAGGTCTTCTGGAACGACAACCACGACGTCACCCGCGTCACCACCGAAGACCAGGCGCTCGAACTCATGGAGTACGACGCCAACCACAACCTGACCGCCAAGACCGACGGCAACGGCAACCGGACCGAGTTCACCTACGACACGTGGCGCAATGTCACCTCCACAACGCTCTTCCTCGAGAACGGCGATATGGCCACCACCACCTACACGTACACCTATCACCCTGCGAAGCCGGGTCTGGTCACGAAGGTCATCGTCAAGAACCCCGAACACCAGGACGAACCGACCTTCCCCGGCGTGGTCCTGGACTTCGACGCCAACGGCAATCTCCTCACCCGCACCGACCCGCCCGTCGACGGCGTCCAGCACCGCCTGCGCCACCAGTATGACAGCCGCGGCAACGTGACCGTCACCGTGGACGAGGAATCGGTGAACGGCGGTGCCTGGACCCAACTCCGGCGCACGGACAACGCCTACGCCCCCGCCTGGCCCGTCCTGCCCGCGACCGTGACCGACACCTACAACGCCGTCACCTCCTTCACCTACGACGCCATCGGCAATCTGTTGGAGCGCGAGACTCCGTCGAGCATCCCCGGCCAGTCCGCAACCACCTCCTTCACCTACAACGCCTACGGCCAGATCACGCACGTCACCAACCCGCTCGGCAACACCGTCGAGAACCGGTACGACGAGAACCGGCGCCTGCTCACGACCACCGCCCCGAACGGCGCGGTCACCGCCAACGTCTACGACGTCAGCCGCGACATTGTGTCCGGCGCCAAACTGCTCGAGGCCATCGACCCGCTCGGGCACACCCAGCGCTTCACGTACGACGCCGTCGGCAATGCCGTCTCGAAAACCGACGCCAACGGCAATACCTCGACGTTCCGATACGACGGCCTCGGCCGCCCCATCGCCGCCACCGACGCGCTCGGCAACACTACCGACTTCGACTACGACGCCAACGGCAACCTCACGTCCACCACTTCCCCTCGCCCCCTGGGAGAGGGCCAGGGTGAGGGTGCGCGAACGGTGTTCGCGTATGATGCCGCCAACCGCAAGACCAGCGTCACCGACGCCCTGGGCAACACCGCCACGTTCGAGTACGACCTGAACGGCAACCTCATCCGCACCACCACCCCGGACAACGTGGTCACCGAGATCGAGTATGACGCACTCAACCGCCCGGTCCGGACCGTGCAGAACGCCAGCGCCGCGTCCGCCGCCGACAAGCGCATCAGCACCGTTACCTACGACGCGCTCGGCCGCAAGACCCGCGAGACCGGCCCGGACGGCCACTACACGCGCTGGGTCTACGACGCGACCGGCGCGCTCTGCACCCTCGCAATCGGCGAGTCCGACCCGGACGCGCGCCGCTACACCTTCACGCCGGCCGCCGCCATTCCTCACAACATCGTGGCGCTGCGGTTCGAGATGGCAGCGGAAGACTCGTTCAAGCTGCTCACCCAGGCCGTGACCGAGTACGACGCACGCGGCCTGGTCTGGCGCACCCGCGACGGCCGAGGCAACGACACCACGTTCACCGAGTTCGAGTACGACGCCGCCGGCCGCAAGATCGCCGTGTCTTCGTTTGTCTCCACTGGAGCGCCCGCGTCCTCGCGGGCTCTTCGCACCGAACACGAATACGACGCCGTCGGTAATCTGACGACGGTCCGGGTAAAGGACTCCAACGATCAGCGCCTCGCCGAAACCCGCCACCGCTACAACCTGCGCGGCGAACGCATCGCCACCACGCAGGTGTTCCTGGACGCCAACGGGAGCGAGGTCGCTGGCAATCCCCCTCTCCCCGTGGGAGAGGGCCAGGGTGAGGGCGCGACGCGTGGCTTCGCCTACGACGCCAACGGCAACCTCACCAGCGTCACCGACGCCGAAGGCAACACCTCCTGGACCTACTACGACGCCCTGAACCGCAAGATCGCCACCGCCGACGCCGAGGGCAACACCACGCTCTTCGACTACGACGAGAACGGCAACCTGGTCAACATCATCGACCCGCTGAACAACCTGGCCTCCAGCGAGTACGACGCCAACAACCGCGTCACCAAGACCATCGACGCCACAGGCAACGAGACCCAGTTCACCTACGACAGTATGGGCCGCGTGCTCACCAAGATCCGACCCGACCCGGCCGCCATCGGCCCGAGCATTGTCACCCGCTACACGTACACGGCGTTCGGCCAGATCGAGACCGTCACCGAAGCGGAAGGCACCGCGGACGAAGCGGTCACCACCTACACCTACACGCCCGGCGGGCAGATCGCGTCCATCACTGACCCGCGCAACAACACGGTCCGGTTCGAGTACGACGGCGCCGGACGCAAGACCGCCGCCATCGACGCCGACCTCACCCGCGAAGAGTACGCCTACGACGCCAACGACAACCTCGTCCTCACCACCAAGCGCGACGGCACGCTCGTGCGTCGCACCTACGACAGTCTCAACCGCCTCACCCTCGTCGAGGTCAACCCCGGCGCCGGCTACACCACCGAGCAGGAGTTCGGCTACGACGCCCTTTCCCGCATGACCAGCGCCAGCGACCGCAACGGCGGCGCCACCACGCACACCGTCGGGTTCGAGTACGATTCCCTGAGCCGCCTTGCCACCGAAACCCAGGACGGCTATGCTGTGGCGCGAACCTACGACCGTCGCTCGCAACTGACCGGCCTCGATTACCCCGGCGGCGCAGTCGTCGAGTTCGCGTACAACACCGCGGGTGCGGTTGCGGGCGTGGACTACACGCCCTATGGAGCGCCGACGTCCTCGGCGGCAGTTTTCGATTACGACGCCGCATCGCGCCTCACGGGCGCGACACTCGGCAACGGTGTGACCATGACGCGGACACTCAACGCCAACGGCCAGGAAGTCTCGCGCGCCTACACGCTCGGCGCTGCCAACCTCGCCAGCGTGGCGCTCGGCACCCCCGCCGACCCGGTCGCCACCGCGTACGACTTCCGCGGTAACGTCGCGCACCTGTCCGCCACGCTCTCCGGCCTGGCCGCGCCTGTGACCAAGGACTTTGTGTACGACGCACTCTCTCGCCTCACCGCCGAGACCAGCACCGGCGTCCCTGCCTCCACCTACGCCCACACCTGGGACCACGACCTCAGCGGCAACTGGACCGCGACCAACCAGAACGGCGCCAGCGAAGTCCGCACTGCCAACGCCGACAACGAATACAGTGCCATCGACGGCTTCTCTGTCGTGTACGACGCGAATGGCAACATCCTCGAACCGGATGCCAGCACCGAGTACGTCTACGACTGGGCGAATCGGCTGGTCGAGGTCCGGCAGAACGCGCAGACCGTTGCCACATTCCAGTACGACGCTGTGAACCGCCGCGTCGCGAAGTCCGCAGGCAGCGTCACCACGCGCTACGTCTACTCCGGCCCCGACATCGTCGAGGAATACGAGAATGGCGCGCCGACCCCGGCGCGTACACACGTCCACGTTCCTGGCAACGTGGGCGCGCCGCTGCTGACTATTCTGGCGAACGGCGCGGAACTCTGGCACCTGACCGACCGCCAGGGCTCGGTACTCGCGCTTGCGAACTCCACCGGTGCGGTCGTTGAGACGCGCACCTACACCGCCTTCGGGGCCATGACCGCGTACGATGCGGTCGGCACGACGCTCGCCGCGTCCGCCTCCGCCTACGGCTTCACGGGCCAGCGCTGGGATGCGGAGTCCGCGCTCTGGGACTACCGCAACCGGGCATACTCGCCCACCCTCGGCCGGTTCCTCCAGCGCGACCCGGCCGGGTTCGTCGACGGCGCCAACCTCTACGCGTACTGCCGCAACAACCCCGTACTCTTCACGGACCCGGATGGACTCATCGCCCGCAGGGCTGGCGAAGCGGCTTTCGGACTGGGCAAAGACATCCTCATGCTCCCGTACACCATCGGTACCGGCGCGGTCCAGGGGTACAAGGACTGGCGCGGCGAGAACATCGGCGGGGTATACTTGCTTACGAAGGATGCTCGTGGGAACGTCGTGGAAACGCCACTGGGCGATGCGGGGGACAACCTCGCGACGATCCTGGCCGACCCGCGTTGCGAAGGCGTCCCCGAAGTCTGGCTGAATGGCCAGAGCAATGAGCGCGACCGGTCGGAGTTGCTCGCAACCGAACATACTTGGTTTGGGAAGACCGAGCGCTCCGTCATCGTCATCCACAACCCCACGCACGGGTTGATCGCGGACACGTTCTCGACGGCTTTGGAGAAGTTCTTCGGGCCGTCGAATGTCTCGAAGCAGACGGCCGAGATCCTGAGCTACCGCGCCGAGCGGAACATCCCGACGCACTTCGTCGTCCACAGCCAGGGCGCGGTCATGGGCACGTCCGCCCTGCGGCTGCTGGCCTTGGACTACGGCCAGCACCGTTGGAGCAACCTGAAACCCGAGTATCACGGCAGCGCCTCGAACTACTACATGGCACGCCTGTCCAACGCTCTGGTCGGCGGCCAGTGGCAGGGCATGAAGAACAGTTCGCGCGATGCGGTCGGGATCGTGCTCGGGTTGAACTCCGTGAACCCGCTGTGGATTGCCAGGTCCCTGCTGTGGGCACCAAGCCTCGGCATCACCTCCGCAAGGGACATACAGATGGACCCGAACAACCCGAACTTCAGCAATCCGCATATCTTCCCGTCCTACCGCAGCCAACACACCTACTACACGCCGCTGCCCAAGCCAGAACCGTGGTGGCGGTTGCTCACCTACCCGTTGTACTGATCGCCGAGAAGGAGGATCGCCAATCATGAGGTCGCATTCCTTTGTTTTGGCCGTTATGGCAGTGCCGATGCTCGCGTCCTGCGCATATCTGAACACGCCCATTGGGCCCGTAGAAACCTGGCCAAGCTTCGAGTCCCGATATGATAAGTACTTGGTGCAGTTCCATATACCGGTCTGGCCAGGCGAGAAGAAACCCTGTCGGCTAACACCAATCCTGGCTCGTGATTTCCCCACGCCCATGGACGAACTGTGCTATCAGCCCTACGACATCGCACCCGATGGCGTCTCGGAATTCAACGTACGCATTGGGATCAGTAGGATCGACGAGGAGAAGGGCATGGACGCCGAGATGCTTTACATTGATTTCCAGCGGGCTTTCGAGAACAAGCCTTCGGAAGTCGCAAAAGCTGTCTTGAGCGGCAAACCCTGCATCCGCGTTACGCATTTCACCAATCAAGACAAAGCGGTTGTCAAGAGCGAATTCTATCGCCTTCCGTTGTTCGACGACCGCTTTCTCGACATCGAGGCAATGTACCACCGTCCCGCCCCCACGCCCGAGTGGGTCCGGTCGCGGCGTGGGATATTCGACGCGATCATCCGCAGCATCCGGATAACGGAAGAACCGGCCCAAGGGAAGTAGGACTGCACTACCACGTTCGTGTACGACGAACTCAAGAGCAAGAAGGCCGAGGTCGCACCAAACGGCAGACGCACTGAGTACGTCTACGATGAGGTCGGCAACGTGACCGCAGTCCGGGTCAAGGACTCCACCGGCCTGCGCCTCGCCGAGACGCGCCACCGCTACAATCTGCGCGGCGAACGCATCGCCACCACGCGCGTCCTGCTCGATGACAACGGCCAGGAGACCGGCGCCGTTACGCAAGGGTTCGGGTACGACGCGAACGGCAACCTCACCAGCACCACGGACGCCGAAGGCAACGTGTCCTCGGTCTACTACGACGCCGCTAACCGCAAGATCGCCACCGCCGATGCCGAAGGCAACGCCACCCTGTTCGACTACGACGAGACCGGCAACCTAGTCAACATCATCGACCCGCTGAACAACCTGGCCTCCAGCGAGTACGACGCGACCAACCGCGTCACCAAGACCATCGACGCCATGGGCAACGAAACGCAGTTCACCTACGACAGTATGGGCCGCGTGCTCACCAAGATCCGACCCGATCCGGCCGCCATTGGCCCGAGTATTGTCACCCGCTACACGTACACCGCGTTCGGCCAGATCGAGACCGTCACCGAGGCCGAAGGCACCGCGGACGAGGCCACGACCACCTATGCCTACACGCCCGGCGGCCAAGTCCAGTCCATCACCGACCCGCGCCACAACGCGGTGGCATTCGAGTACGACGGCGCCGGCCGCAAGGTCGTGGCCGAAGACGCGGACGGCACGAAGGAACTCTACGCTTACGACGCCAACGGCAACCTCGTCCTCACCACCAAGCGCGACGGCACGCTCGTGCGCCGCACCTACGACAACCTGAACCGCCTGACCCTGGTCGAGGTCAACACCGGCTCAGGCTACGCCATCGAGCAGGAGTTCACCTATGACGCACTCTCGCGCATGACCAGCGCCGCCGACCGCAACGGCGAGGCCGGCGCTGCCACGCACACCGTCGGGTTCGAATACGATTCCCTGAGCCGGCTTGCCACCGAAACCCAGGACGGCTATGCTGTCACGCGAACCTACGACCGCCGCTCGCAGCTCACGGGGTTGGATTATCCCGGCGGCGCGGCCGTGGAGTTCGCGTACAACGTGAGGGGCACGGTCTCAGGCGTGGACTACACGCCCTACGGAGCGCCGACGTCCTCGGCGGCTGTCTTCGATTACGACGCCGCATCGCGCCTCACGGGCGCGACACTCGGCAACGGTGTGACCATGACGCGGACACTCAACGCCAACGGCCAGGAAGTCTCGCGCCAGTCCCATCGCCAAGAGCTTCAGCTACGACAGTCTCAGCCGCCTCAAGGTCGAGGATGCCACCCCGGTCCCGTCCTACCCGCCCGCCGTGACCAGCGACCGCACCTTCACCTACGACCTGAACGGCAACTGGACCTCCCGGCTCGTAGTCCCGCCTTCAGGCGGTCCGGGCACAACCACCGCCTACACCCCGAACGCCGACAACGAGTACGCGTACATCGCCGGGTATGCGGCGGTCCACGACGCCAACGGCAACCTCCGTCGCCCCGACCCATGGACGACCTACGAGTACGACTGGGCCAACCGCCTGACGCACGTCGACATCACCGCCGGCGGCCCGCTCCCCGCCACCGCGGTGTCGTACACCCACGACGCTCTCAACCGCCGCGTCACCAAGACCGTCGGCACGGCAACCACGCACTACATCTACTCCGGCGCCCAGGTCATCGAAGAGTACGAAGGCGCCAGCCTGACCCGCGTCTACGTCTCCGCCGGCGACGCGCCACTGCTGATGGACACCGGCTCGGCGCGCTACTACCACCTCACCGACCGCCAGGGCAGCGTCATCGCCCTTGCGAACTCCGCGGGCGCCATGGTCGAGTCCTACACCTACACCGCGTTCGGCCAGATGACCGTGTTCGACGCTTCCGGCACCGTCCGTGCGAACTCCGCATACGGCAACCGGTTCGGCTTCACGGGCCAGCGATGGGACGCGGAAACTGGCCTTTGGTACTACAGGAACCGCATGTACTCGCCCGACCTCGGCCGCTTCCTCCAACGTGATCCCGCCGGCTACGTCGACGGCGCCAACCTCTACGCCTACGTCCACAACAACCCCGTGCTCTTCACCGACCCGGATGGACTGATGGCGCGCAAGGCCGGAGAAGCGGCTTTCGGACTCGCCAAAGACATCGTCACGCTCCCGTACACCATCGGCGCCGCAGCGGAGCAGACGTACAAGGTCTTCCGCGGCGAGAACATCGGCGGCGTGTACCTGGAGACGCTGGACCCCAAATCAGGAGAAGTCAGCAAGGTCCGGCTTGGCGGTGCAGAAGGCGACCTCTCGACAATCCTGGCCGACCCGCGTTGCGAAGGTGTCACCGAAGTCTGGCTCAACGGCCAGAGCAATCCGCTCGACCGGTCGGAACTGCTCGCCACGAGGCACACGCGATTTGGTGAAACCTATGCTGTCATCGTCATCCACAATGACACAAACGGGTTGATCGTGGACACGTTCTCGACCGCTCTGGAGAAGTTCTTCGGGCCGTCGAACGTCTCGAAGCAGGTCGCCGAAATCCTGAGTTACCGTGCCGAACGGAACATCCCGACCCATTTTGTGGTCCACAGTCAGGGCGCGGTCATGGGCACTTCCGCCCTGCGGCTCCTGGCCTTGGACTATGGTCAGCACCGATGGAGCAACCTGAAACCTGAGTACCACGGCAGCGCCTCGAACTACTACATGGCCCGGCTGTCCAACGCCCTGGTCGGCGGCCAGTGGCAGGGCATGAAGAACTCTTCGCGCGACGCGGTCGGGATCGTACTCGGGCTGAACTCCGTGAACCCGCTGTGGATTGCCAGATCCCTGCTGTGGGCCCCAAGCCTCGGCATCACCTCCGCAAGGGATGTGCAGATGGACCCGAACAACCCGAACTTCAACCATCCGCATATCTTCCCATCGTACCGGAGCCACCACACCTACGTGACGCCGATGCCCAAGCCGGAACCATGGTGGCGATTGTTCACCTACCCGTTGTACTGATCGCCGAAAAGGAGGATCGCCGACCATGAAGTCGCATTGTCTGACCCTTGCCGTTGTGGCTGCAGTGCCGATGTTCGCGTCCTGCGCATACCTCAACACACCCATCGGCCCCGTCGAGACCTGGCCGAGCTTCGAGTCCCGATACGATAAGTACCTGGTCCAGTTCAAAATACCGGTCTGGCCCGGGGAGAAGAAACCTTGCCGGCTTGTGCCAATCCCTCCAAGAGACTTCCCCACTCCGGCGGTAGAACTTTGCTATCAGCCATACGACATCGCGCCGGATGGTGTTCCGGAGTTCGACGTACGCATCGTGATCAGCCAGATCCCGGACGAGAAAGGCATGGACGCAGAATCGCTGGTGCGCGATCTACGCAAAGTCCTAAAGAGCCACTCCGAGGTTGAACGAGCCACTCTAGGTGGCAGACCATGCATCCGCGTCAGGCACTTCACCGACCCAGGGAAAGGAATTCTCGAAAGAGAGTTTTGCCGGCTTCCGCTCTTTGGCGACCGTTTCTTCGAGGTGATAGCCGAGTACCACCGTCCCAACCCCGTTCCCGAGTGGGTTCGTTCGCGGCGCGGCATATTCGAGGACATCGTTCGCGGCATTCGGATAACCGAGATCGAGAGCGGGACGAAGTAGCACGATGAACCGCCAGACCCCGACCACAGCACTCGCAGTCGAGAATCGCAGAGTCATGCGTTTGGGCTCTGTTGGACTTCCGGCCAGTGAAAGAACGTTTCCCATGGCACAGCCGACCACGTTTTCGGCGGCAATGTTGCTTTTGGTCTTCACGACGGGTTGCGCCACAAGTTACCGGGAGTTCACGCTCGACGATGGCACGAGCATGCGGCACGAATTCCGGCACGGCCGGCCCGCCAGCAGCCGGACGGACACCATCGAGGTGGAGGAAGCGTCGTTCGACATCCTACTCACGGACACCTTGCGCGGCCGTTATCGCTTTGAGCTGCGGACCAGCCACCCGTGTATCTCGCGGATAGGCGTTTACAGGATCGAGCCCGGGAAGCGCAGTCTGTTTTTCAGCGTGATTGCGCCGGAGGTCAAGAATGGCCTTTGGCAAGGCCTGTCCTCTCCCCGCCGTCTCACGGAAGAGAACTTCCCCTGGTCGTCTCGAATGGAAACCACGACTGAGTTGTTCCAGATCGAAATCGAGACCGAAGCGGGCAGCCGCGATCGCGTCTACCAACCGGTGTCGGTTCCCTGGGACAGCAAGTTCCGCGTCGCGGACCTGCGCCGTCACCTCCCGCCCGCGGCGGCGGCCAGGCTCACTGCCACGGTCGTTGAGCCCTGGCGGTTCGAATTCGACGGGCGCACCTGGATCAGGGGCTACGACTCGGTTGGGGGTGAAGGGCCCTTGATCGAGTATGTGCTCGATGGCGAATCCGTGGAATCCTGGAGTGAACTGGTCACATCAGGCGTGGCGGCGTTGCCGGCGGTTGGGAATGCCTCCGAGGATGCACTGGATCTGCTGCTCTCGGAAACGCGGGCGCGACTCTCGTACCGGGCGCGCGACTTCCGCTGGTCGGTGATCGAGCGCGGGCCGGGGCACGCTCTGTATGAATGGTCCCACCAAGGCTGTCCAACTTGGCCGCCCCAGCACGAGATCGCGCGGTGTGACATTGCCGGGCCGGTCGTCGTTTCCCTGCGGTACACGGTAAACACCGCGCGCACAAGACCCACCCAGGAAGGACTGGACTTCTGGCGGAGCCGGCTTCGGACGGCCACCACGGGCACTGCACCAGGCGGGGAACGACCACTCCGCGTCCAGGCTGATAGGAAAGGCGAGGCCGACAGTGTTCCGCCCGACGCTACGCTACGTGTGGCAGGCATGTGTGCATCGGCAGGAGATTGAAGGACGCCGTGAGTCACCGCAGCGGCGGTCCTCAACCCGCCCCCTTGCTGCCGGGGCTTTGCATCATGCAACCGGTCCGGCTGGGTGCCGGAATTGTGGACGAATCGCCAGCACCGGATCTCGCACGGCCAACGCCTTCCCGGGACAGAATCGGAACCCGAGGCGAGGGGCGGGCGACACAAAGGAGAGCCGCATGAGACTGAGAACCATCCTCACAGGGGCAGTTGCGGGGTGGATGCTGACCGGATGCACCGCGCCGCGGCAACCGGCGATTGAGCTTGAACCATCCGTCAGGGACCGTATTCTCGATTCCGCCCGTCAGGAAGCCGGGAACGCTACCGAGATGATCGCCATCGAGATAGGAAGTCATGGTCCAGACGTTGACGCTTGGTTCATCCGGTTCTGCAAGACGTCCGGCCCCTCGAAGATGGCAAAGCAGGTTGCGCAGTATCTCGCGAAGCTTGAGGGGCGGGAGAAGACGCTCGCGCTATTCGGCCCCTGCAGTCGCAAGACGGCCCAGGTCGCAATTGACGCACTGCGCCTGTGCAGGGGCAAGGACTTGACGAAGGTCACGTTTGTCTTCTGTGGCGAGGAGGATGATTTCGCCCGAATTAGGACGATCGATTTGGGTTTCGGGGGGAGCCTTCGTTTTGTCAGGCATCCCCAACGGGAATGATTGCCATAGCGACGATGCGGGCGTTGTTCCTTCGCTTCAGCCCCCTCACACCAGAGGACGCCTGAGCGGGGTCTGCGTGAGCTTGTACATTGGCTATGAGTAGGTTATGTTTTCAATCTGTGCTCAGGTGATGGTTTAGAGCGTTTGTAACGCGTCGGCGTCATCGGCAGGAGTTGGCGCCGCCTGAGGTCGCGGGGCGGGTTCGATTTTCAGCTCGGTCTGGAGGCGGCGGTCGAGTTCGATGGCCACGATCTGCGACAGCAGGTCATCGAGGCGACCTTCGAGGATCTGTGCCAGGTCGTGAACCGTGATGCCGTACCGGTGATCGGTGACCCGGTTCTGAGGGAAGTTGTAGGTCCGGATTTTCTCGCTGCGCTCTCCGGTTCCGACCTGTTGCCGGCGCTCGGCGGCGTTTTTCGCATCCTCCTCGGCCTGCTTCCGCTCCAGCAGGCGCGAGCGCAGCAGTCGCATGGCGATCTCGCGGTTGCGGTGCTGGGATTTCTCCTGCTGACTGGCGACCACCAGGCCGGTGGGCAAGTGCGTAATCCGCACGGCGGAGTCTGTCGTGTTGACGCTCTGGCCGCCGGGACCCTGGGAGCGGAACACGTCGATGCGCAGTTCCGCCGGGTTCACCTGGATATCAACCTCCTCAGCCTCCGGCAGCACGGCCACGGTGACCGTGGAGGTGTGAATGCGGCCGGCGGCCTCGGTGACCGGAATGCGCTGAACCCGATGTACGCCGCTCTCGTGGCACAGGTAGCGGTAGACATCTTCGCCCTGGAGTGAGAACGACACGGCGCGAATGCCGCCCAGGTCGGACTGGGACAGGTCGAGGGATTCGACCTTCCATCCGTTCTGTTCGGCGAAGTGCAGGTACATGCGGTGCAGTTCCGCGGCGAACAGGCCGGCTTCCTCGCCGCCGGCGGCCGGGCGAATTTCAACGATAATGTTACGGCCCTCGTTGGGAAGCGGAGGGACGATCAGGGAAAGCAACTCGCGTTCCAGTTTCTTGGCGGACTCCTCGAGTGCGGTGACCTCGGCCTGCACGACCTTGAGGAACTCCTCGTCGCTTTCCGAGGCGAGAAGTTCACGGTTGTCCCGCAACTCCTTTTCGGCTTTCTGCAGCCGGTTCCAGCAGTTCAGGAGCCGTGACAACCGGCGGTGTTCGCGGTTCAGCTTTTCGTAGCCGCCGGAGTCGCGCCCCGCGCCGAAGTTGAACGAGGCCATGGCCTGTTCGGTTTCCTTCAGGCGGTTCTCGGCATTGCGGATATAGGAGTCGAACTGCACCGGGGGTCTTCCCTCGACCGATGGGATGCCGTACGGGTGATGACGCAACGAACTCATGCCGCGTGCGCGGCATGAGTTCGCAACGGGAGACACGGCCGGCCATCAGGCCGGCGGAGGCGCAGGTCGTCAGGCCTGTTTGGCCTCGAGACCGTACCGGCGTCGGAAGCGGTCGACCCGCCCTTCGGTGTCCATCAGCTTCTGTTTACCCGTGAAGAACGGGTGGCACTTGGAGCAGATGCCGACCTTTGCCTCGCGTGTGGTCATCACGTCGAACTCGGCGCCGCAGGCGCACGAGATCTTGGTGCTCACGTACTTGGGATGGATGTCTTTCTTCATGATGCCGTTCTGTCCCTTAGACCAGATGATCCGGGTTGCCGTAAACCCATACTATAGCATCGGATGGAAAAAATCCGAGCCGTGCCCTCCGGGTCACTTTACCTCGGCCAGGGCAGCCTTGCGGCTGAGTCGGACCCGGCCGCGCTCGTCGATGTCGATGATCTTGACGGTCACTTGATCGCCGAGCTTGCAGATGTCCTCGACCTTGTTGACGCGATAGTCGGCCATCTCGGAGATGTGCAGCAACCCTTCGTGCCCCGGAATAATCTCGATAAAGGCCCCGAACTCCTTGACGCTCTTGACCACGCCACGGTAGACCTGGCCGATCTCGGGCTCGGCCGTGACTTCCATGACCTGACGCTTGGCGGCCTCCATGGCCGGGCCATTCACGGCAAAAATGTTGACCGTGCCGTCGTCGTTCACATCAATTTGGGCACCCGTGGAGTCCGTAATACCGCGGATGACCTTGCCGCCGGGACCGATGAGCGCGCCAATCCGTTCCGGGTTAATCTTCAGCGAGAAGATCTTGGGCGCGTGCGGGCTCATTTCCGGGCGCGCCTGAGGCATGCTTGCCTCCATGATGTCGAGGATTTGCAGGCGTGCGCCGCGGTTCATCTGCATGGCTTTGTACATCGTGTCGATATCGAGGCCGGGGATCTTGAGGTCAAGCTGGAACCCGGTGATACCCGTGCGCGTTCCGGAAACCTTGAAGTCCATGTCGCCGTAGTGGTCTTCGGCGCCGATGATGTCGACCATCAGGACCTTGCGGTCCTTCTCGCCCGTGACCAGTCCGACGGAAATCCCGGAGACGGCCCGGGCGATCGGCACACCCGCATCCATCAGCGACAGGCTGGCGCCGCAGACGCTGGCCATGGACGACGAGCCGTTCGAGGCGAGGATATCCGAGACACAGCGGACCGTGTAGGGGAAGTCCTTGGGAACCATTCCGGCAACCGAACGTTCCGCCAGCGCGCCATGCCCGATCTCACGGCGTCCGGGGCCGCTGATCCGACCGGTCTCGCCAACGCTGAAATTCGGGAAGTTGTAGTGGAGATAGAACGGTTTCTTGCCTTTGCCGCCGGTGATCACGTCGAATTCCTGCGCGTCGCCTTCGGCGCCGAGCGTGGTGGTGACCAAGGCCTGGGTCTCGCCGCGGGTGAACAGCGCGCTGCCGTGGGTGCGCGGCAGGATGCCGACTTCGCAGCTGATGGGCCGGATCTGATCGACGCTGCGTCCGTCCATGCGTTTCCCGGTGTCGAGAATGAGGCGGCGCACGGTCTGCTGCGTCACGATCTCGAAGGCAGGGCCGAAGTCCGGCGCCTTCGCCTCGGGGGTGGGGCAGAAGCGTGGCTTCAGGGCTTCTTCCATCTGTGCGGAGACGCTGTTTAGGGCCTCCTGCCGCTGTTTCTTGTCGACGATCGAGCAGGCCGCGTCCAGTTTGCCGCGGCAGTACTCTTCGACCGCGCGCAGAACGTCTTCGGAAGGCAGGTGCACAACGTACGGCTTCTTGGGCTTGTTGACCCGCGCGGCCATCTGGCGCTGGGCCTCGATCTGACGTGTGACAACGGCGTCGGCGAACAGGAAGGCGTCGCGCAAGACTTCGTCGCTGATCTCGTTGGCACAACCCTCGATCATGATCGTCTTGCCCGCCACGCCGGCGTAGACCAGGTCCAAGTCACTCTTTTCCATCTCGCTGTGCGTGGGATTGGCGACGAAACTGCCGTCGATCCGGCCGACGCGGAGCGCGCCGATGGGGCCGAGGAATGGGAGGTCCGAGACCATCAGGGCCGCGGAAGCGCCGAAAATGGCCAGCACGTCCGCTTCGTTTTCGCCGTCAGCGCTCAGCAGCATGGCCATGATCTGGACATCCTCGATATATCCTTTGGGGAAGAGGGGCCGGAGCGGCCGATCGGTCATGCGGGAGGTGAGGATCTCTTTCTCGGTGGGACGGCCTTCGCGCTTGAAGTAACCGCCAGGGAACATGCCGCTGGCGCAGAACCTCTCGCGGTAGTCGACCTGCAGCGGGAAGAAATCCAGTCCGGGTCTGGGCTTGGCCGAGCAGGCGGCAACCAGGACGACGGTTTCGCCCTGCCGAACGGTGACGGACCCGCCCGCGAGCAGCGCCAGTTTTCCGGTCTCAATGACGATGTCTCGGCCTGGCCCCAGATTGATGGTGACGTTCTCGATACTCATGAGTAGATGCTTTCCTTCAGTTGCGTGCACCGCAAGGGTGGAGAAGGGAAAGACGGACGACGTCCGGAGTGCTGTCTCAGTGACAGGGCACGATGGCACCAGGCCACGTCTTGTGGGCTGGGCGTTCCGGTGGTCGCAATGTGGGAGGGTTCAGGAGGGCCTGTGTGCGGAATTGCGGTATAAGCGTCCGTCGTTCCGTCGCGTGTCGTGATCGGGAAGACCCCACCCTGACGGGCTCTTATACCGACCGAATTCCACACACACGTCGCTGGCCAGATTGAGACCTGAAGCCGGTTCTCCGTGCTTCCCCGTGCGGTGCTCCTTGTTCTTGCTGTCCCAACCCAGGCATGGGGCCGTCCGCATCCGGGCGGGCGGCGGGCCTGGGCCAGGCGTTCAGACGAATGTCAGTGCCTCAGGCCGAGGCGCTGGATCAATTCCAGATACCGCGTGTGCGAGGTGCGGTCGAGGTAGGAGAGGTGCTTGCGGCGCCGGTTGACCATCGCCGTCAGACCACGGCGCGAACTGTGGTCCTTGCGGTTGATCTTGAGGTGTTCGGTCAGGTGCAGAATCCTCTTGGTGAGGACCGCCACCTGGACCTCGGCCGAACCCACGTCCTTCTCGGACCGGGCGAATTCCTTGATCGTCGCAGCTTTCGCTTGCTTATCCATCCCGCTTTGCTTCCTGTCCCTTGAGTGCTACGGGCGTCTCATTGTCATGGCCTGGCGGTGTCGTCAAAATGCACAAAATGGAGTCATAATCTATGCTCCCCTGGGGAGTTTGCAAGCCTGGAGTCGAAAATGATGTAATGCGTCAGCGGCTCCCGGGTGGCGTACCGCCCGGTCATACCGAGGTGAAACTGGCCACGACGCTTCCGGAGCCCGCGAGGACGCGGGCACTCCAAAGTCAGCCTCCCGTGCCAGTTCCTGGAGCGCCCGCGTCCTCGCGGGCTCCGGGGCCCCTTCCGTTTCATGGGAGTCAACGGTGGCCCTCCATCAGAGCCGCGCACAATAGTAAGCGGTCTTCCCCAATCGGCGGCTTTCGGAGAACCGCTTGTTCCCTCTCGCGGGTTGGATGGAAGGCCGCACCCCTGCAGTCCGTACTCTTGACGCCGTACCACAAATGCATCCGTACTGGTTGAAAATCACTCGAAAGCGGTCTAAAATGTCCCGACCCTGGGACGTTGCTGGTGGCCATGTAGGCACGCTGGCTGGGGATGGTTCTTGCTGCTGGGGAGATGAGGAGCGTATGGACAAGAATTTCAGGGACGCAGCGCTTGCCGCCTTCAAGCGCTCGGCAATTGAGGCGGCGGAAAAGCAGAAGACCGACGAAGAGAAGCCGCCAGAGGAGGCACCGCACGAACCGTCCCCGGCCGAGAACCCGGCGATGATGGAGACCCAGTCGCCGGTGGAAATGGTCGAGGCGCCGGAAGAGCCGGAGGCAGAGGAGCCGGAGGCGGAGGACGTGGTCCCGGCCTCGGGCAAAGGCAAGCCGCTGTCGGGCAAAGCGGGAAAAGGCGGTTCTATCCCCGCCATGAAGCGCAAGCCCGGTGGTGTGGTTCCGGCTGCCGCCAAGCCGGCCGTGGCACATAAACCCGTGCCGGCGGCTGCCAGAAGAGAGGAAGCGCCCAAGGCTCCCGTCAAGGCTGCTGCCGCGCCACCGTCCGCCCCGTCTCCCGTCGCGGTCGCGGGCACCTCGAGTTTCACGCGTAGCCGGATTGCGCCGCCCACCGCAGGCAAGGAAGGCGGCCAGCCGCTGCTCGTCGTGTCGGTCTGCCTGAACGCGATCCTGCTCGGATTGGTGATCCTGCTCCTGATTCTGCTGGGCAGCACCATGGGCCGGATTGGCTCCGCGGAAAAAAAGATCAGCGATATACAAGCCAAGACGCTCCCCAAGATGCAGGCCGATATGGAAGTGATAAAGCAGTTCTCGCTGAAGAAATTCGGGGTTTACGAGCATCCCATGAAGGGGCTGCAGGGCGTCATCGTCACCTATGACGAAACCGGCAAGAGCGTCGGAACGCCGCGCATCATGCAGATCAAGGGCGGGCAGGAGTAGACGAAGCGGAACTTAGCGCTACGCGCAACTGGGGACCATGGTCCATTGTCCATAGTCCTTGCAGCACAGTAACATGTGTAGCATTTCCGAGACGTTTCACAGAGCCTCGGCACCGCCAGGCGCCGGGGCTTTGTGTGTTTCTAGACCCGATGGATTGCGCCAGAAGCTGTGAAAAAATCAGGGAGACCGCTTGCTGACGCGCGTGGCTCGGAGTGCGGACACGCATGTCCGAGCCACGACCGTGAGGGAGTGGACGCCTCTCAAGATCGATTTTCCACACCTTCTCACCTATAAGGGAGACTGATCACGCCCCTCCCCAGGGCCGCAACCCGGGGTGACGGCGGAAATCTTACCCTTTCTCTTGCCGTGCCCCCTCTTCTCCTGTAGTTTAGGGCAGGGACAGCAAGCGGGTTTCCGCCCGTTCTCGCGAGAACTCCCAATTGACCCGATGCCGTTGGCGGCCGTTCTGTGGCACCGGTCACGATGACTTGCCCTGCTTCGCATTTGCGTGCAGCGGTGGACTCCGGAAGCTTGGAAGCGTAGAACTCGCCCCATGGTGATTGGGGCACGTGCGAAAACCGAGGTCAACCAATGAGGGTGTTCTTACCGTGAAGGTTTTCTTGGTCGACGTAAGAGACGAGAACTTCTACCGGCCCCTTCCCAAAGGTCTGGCTGGGCCTCGGCCTGACGACGGGCGTCTCCAGATCATGGCGTTCCCGCCGCTCGGGATCCAGGTTCTGGCGCCGATCCTGCGCCAGCACGGACACCAAGTGCGGATGTTCGACACCTGTCACCCGCTGATGAAGGCGTCGTGCATTGCGCAGGCGGTGAAGGACGAACCGCCCGATGTGGTCGCACTGTCCTTCCTTTCCGCCACCATCTACCCGACGGTCAAAGACCTGGCCCGCCGGTTGCGGTCGGAAGCCCCAGCGATCCCGATCATCGCCGGGGGACCGTTCGCCTCCATGAGCCCCGACCACATCCTGCGCGATTGTCCCTATATCGACTGCATCGGCGTCGGGGAAGGCGAGGAACTGCTTCCGGACTACCTGGATCACCTCGATGATCCGGGCGCCGTGGCGGGCCTTGTCTGGCGCCGCGGTGACGAGGTCGTCCGCAACGCGGCGCGCCCGCTCATCCAGGACCTGGACCAGTTCCCGTACCCGGACCGAACCAGCCTGCCGATCGACTACATCGAGTCCCTGCCCCTGGACGTTCCCGCGGTTCTCTCCTTGGACAAGTTCTGCACCATGCAGACGACCAGGGGTTGCCCTTTCTCCTGTATCTATTGCGATATCCCGGCGCTGTCCGGCGGCAAGTGGCGGTACCGTTCGGCGGCACATGTCGTGGGTGAAATGCAGCAGTTGCACGATCAGGGCTATCGCTCGATTTACCTCACCGATGACCACTTCCTGCTGAACCGCCAGCGCATTAACGACATTTGCCGCGGCATCATCGACCGCAAGCTGGAGTTTACCTGGGGCTGCGAGGGTCGGGTGGATTCGGGCGCGGCGGACCAACTGCCGATCATGAAGCAAGCGAACTGCACCAACCTCGCGTTTGGGGTCGAGTCCGGCACGCAGAAGATGCTGGACCGCCTCGGGAAGCGTCAGGACCTGGCGCAAATCGAGCGTGCCGTCAGCCAGGCGAAACAGGCCGGAATCGCCAGGGTCCACGGGTTCTTCGTGATCGGCTGTCCGGACGAGACCGCGGCGGACACCTTGGAGAGTTTCCGCTTCGCGGCGCGGCTGAAGTTGGACACGTTCGGCTTCAACCGCCTGTGCGTCTACAGGGGTACGCCGCTGTGGAAGGAGTACGTCGCGCGCGGGATCATCGATGACGCGCGGGATTGGCACAAGTGGTTCAAGTGCTCTGACATCGACCCCACCACGCTGCCCAGCGAAGTCGTCAACCGCCTGCGAATGAGAGGCTACGCGATGCTCTTCGCCCGCCGCGTGATCCAGCGTCCACTCCAGACCTATCGCCTCATCCGCACGTTCAGCCGGCACATGAAGATGACCGATATCGTGAAGATGCTCTACAGCCCGTTCCGGCGCCGCACCCTGACCCGGAAACCGGAACTCCCCGGCAGAATGATCGATGCCGGACAGGAAGCGCCCAACCGAGACACGGGTTCCAACTCGTGAGCCCGACGCCGTTTTGGCTGAGGCGCATGGCCTGGGTGACGCGTTCCAGCCGGAACAGCCGTGGCGAAACACGCGAAAGGCGGGAACGTCATGTGGCGGGTTCGTACACGGCAACGGCCATGCCGTAGTACGTGGGCACCGCATACGAGAGGAGATCCACTCTCATCGGCACGACGCTGAGCGCACCGGCGAGGATCAGGGTTTGCCAGAGCGAGTCTGTCCATGACTCCTTTAACATCTCGTCGCTGATGTCCAGGAGGCGGTCGAGGCAGTTCTCTTTCACCGCGTTGCAGTACAGAGCGTCATGTTGTGCCGCGGCGGGTGAGAAACCGAAGCGTTTGTGGTCTGGGGCGTGCGTGTGCCCCTGGTCCGCGGAGGCAATGAGCGCCACGCGTTTTCCGGAGTCGCGCGCGACGTCCGCAAGCAGGTGGCCGAAGCGCACGAGCATCTCGCGCGGCACGGCCGGACTGGGGGCGATGATGACCAGGCCCGGGCGCGGCGCGGGCAGCGGGTGCAGGGTGAACCAGAGCGGGATCATCGCGCCCCCGTCGAGCCGCAGTTCGCCATTCTCGCCGTCTGCGCGCCTGACCGGGAAGGCCGTGCCGCCTGCGGCCAGAATCGCGTCGGCCAGGGCCACGTCGCACGCGAAGCAGTCCTGAACACGCCGGCCCTGCGGCCCGCTCAGGGTCCCACCCGCGCGGGTCGCCGTGCCGACAGGGAGTGTGCCTTCCCCCGCGAACAGGGAACGGGACTCGAACAGGTTCTGTGTATGGACCAGAAACGGATCGAGCAGAATGACCGTGTCCACCCGCGCGGCTGCGAAGCGCCGTCCCGCCTCCGCCATTGCGGCTCGCGTCTCCGCCATCAAGCCGGGATCCTCCGCAACTTCGGAGACGATGCCGGGCCCGTGCGGAAGTATGGCGCCAAAGACCAGACTCATGGGGTTGGGGTCACTCCGAATGCCCCTCGACTCTAAGGAAGACCGAGAAGCCACCCAAGTGAGGCTGCCTGGGTGCCACCTTGCCGGGGCATTGCCCCCGGTCGTCAGGGTTGCCTGTAGTCCTCCTGCCAGAACCAGAGGGTCTTCTTCTCGGCAGACTTGCCCGTTCTGCTTTCATAGGTGCGGGTCACGCAGCCGCTGCTGACCCCCAGCAAGAGAACCAAGATGAGAATGCGTCCAACCAAGGACATGACAGGCCGTCCCTTCACACCACATGTGTCCCGCCCCGCAACCATTCCACGAGAACGGGACACTACTTCGCCTTGCCCACACTGACCTCGCCGATCCAGGCCAGGTTGGGTCGTTCACTGCTGCCGCACCCGACCGGCTGGACCAGGCGCAACTGGTCCGTGGTTACGGGATCGAACCGGATGGTGGTGGTGACCTGCTGCGCCGACTTGGCGTCACCGACCCCGATCGTGGTCCACGTGCCGTCCTTCATGATCTGGACCTCAATGCGCTTCGAGGGCTTCTTGTAAGCCCAGTACACCGCCACACTGCCGACCGCTTGCGGTTGCGCGAGCTGGATCTCGACCCAGTGCTCGGTGGCCGTCTCGGCCGACGCCCACGTCACCGCCGGCGAGCCGGCGCCCGCACAACCCTGGGAGTCACCGTCGTTGATCGGGCCGGCAGAGTATTCCGGAAACAGGCTGTCGACCTTCACCCGGGCGCCCAACGACGCCTGCGCCACGTTATCGGTGTCCAGAAGGGCGAATCGGATGCGAAGCCCAACGCGGTTGCGGAAGGGCGAACTGTCCGTCGCATCCAGGCCGAGTTCATGGGCCCCGTAATCGAGCGCCGGCAAGTCCAGCGTGCAGGCCAGTGTCTTGCCGTTGTCGGCAGGCTGGCAGGCGGCCTCGACACGTGCCCCGTCCAGCACCGTCGCCACCGAACCGGGCACGATCGCGCTGCCTTCGTCCGCCAGGGTAATCGCGACCTTCTTCGGTTGCGTGCCGGCCGACCCCAGTTCCACGACCGGCTGCGGCGTGACCGCTCTGCCGTCGAGGACAAGCGCGCGGACGACCGGCGCGGTCCGGTCGTCGTGGTTCAGCGATGCGGGCGGATTGACCAGGACTTTGGTGGCGCCGTCCTTGATCCGGGTCACGTCGATGCGAATGGTGCGTGTTTTTTCTTTCTGGTCGCAGTTCGCGTCCTGCCAGGCGCCGGTCGCGTCCAGGAAAAGGGTTCTCCCGGGCAGCGCCTCGATCTGCAGTGTGACGGAGGCTGACGCACGGATTTCGTAGAGGCTCCACGAGTCGTCCGCGGCCCGGGCCGGCCCGGTCACGCAGAAGGCCGCCATGATTGCCGCGAAGGTGAGCGCTGCTCGGGTTCTTCGTGTCATGGTGTCAGTTCCTCCCCAGCGTGGGCGGTGTCCGCCACTCAGAGTCCTACGGTGGCAGGTCCAGCCCCGCGTCGTTCACGACCCCATCCCAAAAGGTCGATTGCGCGTTGCCTGTTAACTGACGGTGTTCCGCCGCCAGTCCAAGACGTAACATACTGCGACGACGGGATTCGCCCAAACGGCCGCTGTCCCCCCACGTAATGCGTCAGTGGCGGGTGGAGATAGGGTCGAGGGTTGACCGGGGCTGGCGTCTAAAGTGGTCGGAGCGGTTCGCTCCGACACCCGCGGGACCGAGCTGGTCCCGCCACTTTGGCGAGCCCCCCCCCAGCCCAGCACCCGCCACTCCCATGAAACTGAAGGAGCCCGGAGCCCGCGAGGACGCGGGCGCTCCAGGGTCTGGCA
>MHBL01000110.1 GCA_001803235.1 Lentisphaerae bacterium RIFOXYA12_64_32 | reverse complement strand
ATGGTCCATTGTCCATAGTCCAGAATTGCGGGGGAACTTGTGGCGGACGAGCACTAGTGCTCGTCCGCCGGATGGATCCCCGCAGTACGCCGCCCGGCCTCCGGGCGGCACCCCCAGAAGGCGGGCGGAGGGCCGCCCGCGGTACTTCGGAAGTGGTCATCCTCTGACAACCTTAGCAGCATTGGGGGGCTTTCAAGTGAACGCCAGGGAGCAGAGTCGACGCCGTCGAGTCATGCGGGCGGGTCTCGGCGGCTGCGGACCCAATTCACGACGGCGACCACCGCAATCACGCCCACCATGATCGCCAGCTTCACGAACGCCCGGCGATACGCACCACCGATCAGTTCCGGCGCCACGAACGCGCCCATGATAACGACAACGACAACCACCATCATCCATTCCGGATTGGGTCGGCCATTCATGGTCATGGGTCACCTCGCTTTCGCCACCTCCGGAAAGCACACGGAGGCTGTGCTGCCGGTGATTGATGACGGTCGCATACCGTAGCCGTTCGAGCAAGAATTGCTCTCCTCAGAGCACCGTTGCCGCCCGATGGCACTATAGTGTCGGTCGCCGGTTCGGGCGGCAAACATCACGACAGGGCGGATCAGGATTTGGCTGACATGATCAATGGCGAACCCCACACGCTTCCGGAGAGCGACTTCACCGTCGTCGGCGCATCCTTTGCGGGAAGCCTCCTCGCGTCGAAACTGGCCCGACACGGCAGCGTGCTCCTCGTCGACAGACGCCAACCCGGCACGCGTCTGAAATGCGCCGGGGGGATCAGGGCGCAAGAGTTCGAGAGCCTCGAGGTCGACATCCCCCACGCCAAGACCAGCACCATCATCCTGGCCTCAAGGAACTGGACGACACGCGTCAAGTACCCGTATGTTGTGACCGACAGGCGGGAACTCGACGCCGCTGTCCTGGCCAAGGCCGTCGCGGCCGGCGCGGTCTTCCGGAAGGCCGAATACCTCTCGCACTCGCCCGACAGGAACTCGGCGGATTTCCGCTGCGACGGCGAGACTCAGGAGCACCGCTACAGGAAGCTGATCCTGGCCAAAGGGTATATCTTCAGGCCGGGCGTGAAGTTCTACGACACCAGCTATGTTGAGATCGTCGAGACCGAGAGCCGGTACGGCGACGCCCTCTACTTCAGGTTCCATGACGAGAGAATGGGATACAGTTGGATATTCCCGCTGCCCGGCGGCAGGATCAACATTGGCACCGGCTCTCTGCGCGGGAGTTCAGTCTCGCCGGCAGATTTCAAGCGGTTCAAGGAACAGGAGAAGGTCGATGGTCCCGTCATCTGCAGAGGTGGCGGGATCATTCCCCTGGTCCCGGTCAAGTCGGTCATGAACGGCAACGTCTTCCTGTTCGGCGATTCGGCCGGAATGGTGTATCCGCCGAACGGCGAAGGCCTCAGGCACATCACCCACATGAGCGGGAAATGGGCCGACTGCATCGCCCACGGCAAGAACCTGAACGTGCGCTGGCTCGCCTCCCGCACCTTCGCCATGTTTGATTCGGGGTCGATCGCCATGAAGATTCTCGCGTTCATGGAGAGACGACTCGGGATCATGCTCTATCCGCAGCTCTGCCGCCTCGCCACCAAACTGCTCGCCATCCTCAGGGGCTGACCGTCACGCGTCGTGTGCACCGGCAGTACGGGCGCGGGAAAAACCACCCTGATGTATACCATGCTCCAGGAACTCGATCGCCAGGAACGCAACATCACGACGGTCGAAGACCCGATCGAGTATTCCTTCGATGACATCTCGCAGGTTGCCGTCAATGCCAGCGTCGGGCTGACTTTTTCCCGTGCGCTGCGCTCCATCCTCAGGCAGGCTCCGGATGCGGTTCACAGCACCACACGACCTGCGGGCCGTCATCACCCGAGCAAGCGGATCAGCACCATGACGCCGCCGCCAACCAGCGCTGAGGCGGGAATGGTGACGAACCAGGCGACGACCATCCGGCCGCCCACTTCCCAATGCACCGCCGAAAACCGTTTCGATGCGCCCACGCCCAGAACGGATGAGGAAATCACCTGCGTGGTGCTGATCGGCGCCCCGGCCCAGGACGCGATCATGATCACCGCCGTGGTCGCCGTCTGTGCCGCGAAACCATGGACCGGCTCCATCTTGAAGATCTTCTGCCCCATGGTCTTGATGATCTTCCATCCGCCCGACATCGTTCCGGCGCCCATTGCCCCCGCACAGGCGACCTTCACCCAGAACGGCACCACGAGTTCCGGAATCTGGTGGAATATGACCAGCGCCAGGGTGATGATACCCATGGTCTTCTGAGCGTCGTTCAGGCCGTGACTCAGCGCCATGAACCCGGAGGTCAGGATCTGCAGGCGCTTGAACGCCGTATTGGTGGGTCGGTACCGGAACGACCGCGTGGCGTGGGCTATGCCCACCATGAGCACATAACCGGCGAGGAATCCACCCAGAGGCGACAGGAACAGAGGCAGGATCACCTTCTTCAGGATCGGGCCGATCTGCAGGCAGTCCCAACCGCTGGTGACGATCGCTGCCCCCATCAGGCCGCCGACCAACGCGTGCGACGACGACGAAGGCATCCCAAGCCACCAGGTCAGAACATTCCACAGAATCGCCCCGATCAGCGCCGCCAGCAGCAACGTCCTGCACCCGAGAATCATCTCGAGATTGATGATGCCTTTGCCCATGGTTTCCGCCACGCTGGTGCCCAGGAACGCACCGAGGAAATTGAGCAGTACCGCCATGATCACGGCCGCCTTTGGCGACATGACGCGCGTCGAGATGACCGGCGCGATGGCGTTGGCCGCGTCATGCGCGCCGTTGGTGTAATCGAACACCAGCGCCACCAGGACGATGACAATAAGGAGCAGGGGTATGTCAGGCATACTTCACGCTGATCCTTTCGATGACCTTGGCCAGCGCCTCGACCTTCTCCAGCGCCTGCTCCAGGCGGTCAATGACCGCCGTCCATTTCACGATTTCCAGCACGTCGGCGGGGCTGTTCAGGGGTTTCTCGTACAACTCCCCCGTCGCGACCAGCAGCAATGCCGCGGACTCCGCACCCGCCTTGCGCACCGCCTGCAGGTGCGTCTCCACCTGCTGCCGCCGGTCCAGCAATGGCAGCGTGGCGCCAAGATTGGCCATCTGCGCTTTCAGGTCGCGCGCCAGCTCCCCGGCACTCGCCGGAACCGTGCTGAAGGTGTAGCCCCCAGCCCGGGCCGCCACCAGACGGATCGCGTTCATCACGTCCTCCTGCGCCAGAACCAGCCCGTGGATATCCTCGCGGTCAAGCGGCGTGATGAAGGCACGGGACATCTGCAGAAAGATGTCCAGCAGCAGGATGTTCGCCTCTTCCTCCAGGCGGTTGATGGTGCGACAGGCATTGACCGCCGCCGCGCGGCTGCCGAAAACGGCATCCAACTGCCCGGCCGCGTCCAGGATCAACGCGTGCTGTTTCTGGAACAGCTCGAAAAACTTGACTTCCCGGGGGAACAGACTGAATGCCATGTGTGCCTACTCCCTGACGTTGTGGGACCATCGCAGACAGCGGATTAGCGAACGGCGTTCCGGCCGCAGCCAAGACGATAGCATCGTGTCGTGAGGCCGCAAGACTCGCGCCGGAATTCCGGCACGACGTCAGCGTGCCCCGGGCCGCCGCGGCCCGATCTCCGCGGGGACAGGTTTCCGCGGGGACAGACCTGCTTTGGCGAGCTCAGTTACGCGGTCCGGACCGTTCGGACAGGGGAACCTCTTCACACACCTGCTCGCAACAGCAGCGTCGGTCCCCCCCGGACTGCTACGGGTAATGCGTCAGCGCCCCCGGCCGGCAGACCGGCCGATCATACCTACGTGTTACTCGCTTCGGTCCGGGGCATTCTGGCAAAGTGGCGGGACCGGCTCGGTCCCGCAACCGCCGGAGCGAGCCGCTCCGGCCACTTTACCGCGCCCCGCGAGTAACACCAACCTATGACCGGCCGGTCCGCCGGCCGGGACGGGCTGACGCATTACTGCTACGGTCCGGGCGGGGGTTGCGTTCGCGCATCGTTGTGCTAGGTTGCCGGCATGAAGCGAACCCGACTCCATCGGAACGTCCGCCGCGTGGTCGAGCAGATCGTCGAACTGGTTCACCCGCTACGGGTCGTCCTGTTCGGGTCGGCGGCGACCGGGAAGGCGACGCCGGACAGCGACCTCGACTTCCTTGTCGTAGTCTCGGAAGACCGCGAAGCAGACCAGGTTGTGGACCTCCTCAACACGGGCATCCGGCCCCGGCCCATGCCGTGCGACTTCATTGTCGTTACGCCCTCCGTGCTGCGGAAACACGGCAAGACTACGGGGCTCATTTACCGCGAGATCATCGAGCATGGCAGGGAAGTCTATGCCGGCTGACGATACCCACGTTGGTTCGCCGCGGGATTGGCTGCGGAATGCGCAGTCCAGGCGCCGCTCTTTCCGTGACCCGAACGCACCGTTAATAGGCCTTGCGTCTGGGGCGGAACGCCGTCGACTGGGCCACCGCACACCTTGACCAGACGCCGTGACGAGCACGATCGGTACGATGAGGTATGCCGTCGGTGCGTGCTGCAGGCTAGACCCCGTTGCCAAAGGTCCGGGGATCGGCCTGCAAGGCCGACACTACAGCCGATCGTGAGCTTGCGTTCATCGCTGTAGTGGCCGCGTTGCACGCGGCTCTTGGGCTTTTGCAGCGGGGTCAGGCTAGCGCGCGCTGAAGGGAGGCGTCAACGGCACCCGCAGTTCCGGAACCAACGCCAGCTTTCTGCCCGCCATACACAAGGAGGACGCAGCATGCGTATGAACACCGGATTGGCGCAACTCGGACTGACCTGCTGCCTGTTTGCGACGCTGGCGCCCTGCCCTGCGCAGTCCGCAACCTACTACGTGGCGCCCGGGGGCAGCGATGCCAACACGGGCCTGGGCGCGAAAGACACCGAGACCCTCAAGACCATTCAGGCAGCCGTGGACAAGGCCCAGCCTGGCGAAACCATCTTGGTGCGAGGCGGCACCTACCGCGAGACGGTCGTCTTCCCGCGCAGCGGTGCGGCGGACAAGCCCATCACGGTCAAGCCGTACAAGGACGAGAAGGTCGTCGTCACCGGCTGCGACCCGGTCAGCGGCTGGACCGTGCACGACGCCGCTAAGGGCATCTGGAAAGCGCCCATGCCGTGGACGCTCGGGCTCGGCCGCAACCAGGTGTTCGTCAATGGTGCGGTGATGATCGAAGCGCGCCACCCGAACACGCCCGCGCCGGGGCTCGAGATGTACGTCTCGGGGCTCTCGCCGCTCTGGCCGACGTTCGGCGAGTTCTCGATCCCGAAAGAGACCGGCAAGGAACAGCCGGGGCGGATCGTCAGCAAGCTTCTCGACGGCCAACCGGACGACTACTGGAAGGGCGCCTGCTACTACGGCGTGCACTACGAAGGCTGGAGTTCGCAGACCGGCGTCATCGAGAGCTCAAAGGCGGGCGAGTTCATGGTCGGCGACCGCACGCGCACCTGGTGGTTCACCGGGAAACACGCCGGCATCGAGGACGGCCGCGGCATGATCGTCGGGCACATGAACGCGCTCGACCAACCCGGCGAGTGGCACCGGCAGGACAACACGCTGTACCTGATCCCGCCCGCTGGCGTCGACCCGGCGACGGCAGCCGTCGACGCGAAGAAACGTCAACTCGCATTCGACCTCAGCGGCCGCGAACACATCCGCATCTCCGGGCTGGACATCCACGCCGCGTCGATGCGCCTGCAGGACGCGGCGTACTGCGTCGTGGACGGCTGCCGCCTCGATTACATCTCGCACTTCACGCGCTTCTACGACATCGGCCAGATCGAGAACGGCCGCGACACGATCAAGTCGGGCGAGACTGGCATCTTCATCGGCGGGCACGACAACGCGTTCCTGAACTGCAGTGTACGCATCAGCGCCGGGACCGGTTTCTACGTGCGCGGCTACCACCACACCATCCACAACTGCCTGATCGACGAAGTCAGCTACACCAGCCACTACCTGAACGCCATCACCGACGCGGTATCCGACTTCAACGACTACGAGAACTTCCTCGTCGGTGGGCACGTGATTACATTCAACACCATGCGCAACGCCGGCCGCCACTTCTTCAACTTCTACGGCAACGGCCCGAGCACCGCGTCGCGCGACCGCGGTCCCATGGACTACATGGCGACGCTGCTCGCGCACAACCACTTGTACAACGGCATGCTGCAGACTCGCGACGCCGGATTCCTCACCAGCTACTACGCGAGTGGCGGCACGCTCGACGACCTGCGCTCGCAGGTCGCCTACAACGTCCTGCACGACTGCTACGACATCGCCGGTATCCGTTGGGGCGTCATCGGCATGATCTACCTCGACAACGGCTCGCGCGACGTGGACGTACACCACAACCTGCTCTGGGCCGCGCCCGGCTCGCACCAGCGCGCGCTGTGGTTCAACCCGCCCAACACCAACATCGGACACCACGACAACGTATTCCACGGCCTGTTCACCCGCACATGTGCGGAACTCACACCGGACGACTTCCCGAACGGCAAGCCGTTCCGGTTCGGCCACGATTTCGAGGACCCGCCCCCCCTGCCCCAATGGCCGCAACTGGACTCGTCCCCGATCGGGGCGGAGAGTTGTACCGTGCAGCCCGGCGGCGTTGCGAAGATCGCAACCGGCCTCACCAACCTGAAGGATGGCGATTCGTTCTCGCTCGGCGACATCGACTTTGGCCAGGGCTGGCAGTCCATCGTCATGCGCTTCGCCAGCGACGTGAAAGAGATGAACACCGACCGTTCGCAACGCGCGGGGCCGCGGCACTTGAAGGCCACCGACCCGCTGGCGCTCGAGGCGCGCGACCGCAACGGCGGCGAAGGCCTGACGCAGGTCTGGACCGTGTTCCGCGCCGCCAACGGCGGGTGGATGCGTTTCGACAAGGTGCCGCTGGGCGACGGGTACCGGCGTTTCCGTGCCATCTACGGCACCACCAGCGCCCTGCCCCGGCGCATTGAAGTGCACCTGGACGCGAAGGACGGTCCGCTGGTCGGCACAGCGCCGCTCGAGCAGACCGACATTCCGCGGCGCGGCTCGATCCAGACGTTCAAGGAAGCGGTCGGCGACATCACCGACACGGCCACCGGCACGCGCGACGTGTACTTCGTCTTCGTTTCGGACGACGGCAAGCCGGTCGCCGAGTTCGAGTACTTCCGGTTCGAGCGCTGCCGCGGCCGAATCGAGCTGCAGAAGAACGACGTGCGGCTCGAATTGCGCCTCGGCAGCAAGGACGGCGAACGCATCGGCGAGTTCTTCCCGCGTTGCACCGGCGGGGATGCGGAGTTCAGGCAGATGGTCGCGAAACTCGAGCCTGCACAGGGCCTGCAGCCGCTGTTCGTCGTGGTCCGCTCCGCCCTGCCCGGCCCCATCGGCGCCATCGCTGGGTTCAGCCTGCAGAAGGCCCATCAACCGGTGGACTGGACCGGGATCGGCATCGAACCGCGTCGGCGCATGCTGGGCCTGGGCGGCTACGTCTTCCCCGAGCCCACGAACCGGCCCTGCGCCAAGCCGGCGGACCAATACGCGCAGGCCACCGCGTCCCGGCCCTCCTGCCGCGCGACGCGCCTCGCGTCCCGGCCCGTCCTCGACGGGGACCTCAGCGAGTGGACCGGCCGCGCCCTGCCGCTGACGCAGTCACTCGAGGGCGGGGCGTTCCCCGAGTCGCCGAGTCTGGTCTGGTTCGGCTACGACGACGAGGCGCTCTACGTGGCGGCGAAGAATCCGCTCGGCGGCGCCAAGCCCGGGAACGTCGCCAGTCACCGCTGGCGCGACACCGACGCGATGGAAATCGTACTGCAGGACGCTGGCGCCACACCGCCCGGGCCGATCATCAGCCTGCACGGCTGGCCGGACGGTTACTGCCGCAGTCCCGAGCAGGCCGGTGTTCCCGCCGACGTCGCACGCCGGCTCGGTGCCGCGGTGACGTACAAAGCGGCCGTCGGAGCGGACGCCTGGACGTGCGAGTGGCGCATCCCGTTTGCGGCCTGCGCGTTCACGCCGCGGACCGCGCCAATGCTCGCCTGCAACCTGAGCGTACGTAACGCGGCCCGGAACACCTGGCGCATCTGGAGCATTGCCGGCGGTGACACGTGCGACACGGCCAACGGCGGGACAGTCGTGTTCGCCGCCGACAGCGCCGCGCTCCTCGACAGCGTGCGGAACGGTCTGGAGGTCTGGCTCGACGCCGCGGATGCCGACACCGTTGAGAAGGACGAGGCCGGGAAGGTCTCGGCGTGGAAAGACAAGAGTGGCAAGGGACGGAATGCCACCCAGGCCGCGCCCGAGTTCCGGCCGCTCTATTCCGCCGACGGACTGGGCGGCAGACCGGCGCTGAAGTTCGATGATACAGCCCAGACGCGCCTGGAACTGCCGGACCTGTCCGACCAGAAGATCACCGCCACGATCTTCGCGGCGTTCAGCAACCCGGAACCCGGGTTGCCCGCGAATCAGCACCCGCGCCTTTTCACCGCCAGCAACGGGAAGGAGTACGACTACCTGATCGGCCTGTGCGCCAACATCCCGGGCGCCGAGACCGGCGGCCCGCGCCTGATGGTGACCGAGTGCAAGGATCGCTGGGCGCAGAACGTCCGCGTCGGCTGCTTCTCGCCCATGTACCAGACGTTCCTCAAAGGCTGCATCTCGGAAATCCTCGTCTACAACCGCGCCCTGACGCGCGCCGAACAGGACAAAGTCCGCATCTACCTCATCAGCAAGTGGGACCTGTGGTGAGCTATGCCGCCCAGAACTCAACGACTCGTGGCTCGCCTCTGGACGCGCGACTTCTACGCCGCGATCGAACCGACCGTTGTCCAGGCAGGCTTCCACAAGGCGACGCCCGGCTGGCGGGCGCGAACTCCGCAACGGCCCATGCCCGACTATGACCTGTGGTACGTCGCCGCGGGCAAGGGCGGCGTCCTGATCAACGACGCGTGGGTGCCCTTCGCAGACGGGGACCTGATCAGCATTAAACCGGGCGACCGATACCGGGAGGAGGTCTCCGACGTCAGCGCCCCGTTCCAGATCTACTACGCCCACCTCCTGTTCTTGCCGAATCCGCCGCCCGATTGGGTCTCGGAGTTGCACCGTCAGTGGCCGCTGAAAATCTCGGCCCTCCATCGTCCGGCCGTCGCAACGCTGTTCGCCGAGCTGTTCCGGACCT
Organism: Lentisphaerae bacterium RIFOXYA12_64_32; assembly: GCA_001803235.1. Lineage (GTDB taxonomy): Bacteria > Verrucomicrobiota > Lentisphaeria > Oligosphaerales > YB12-FULL-65-16 > YB12-FULL-65-16. The sequence goes on along the minus strand of MHBL01000110.1, from coordinate 6,314 downwards.
TCACGGTGGGAGGCGACGAGGCGCTCTTGCGCCTGAAAGCCTTGGCGCTGCAGATTCTCGACCAGGTGTTCGACGAAATCCGCCGCCCGGTGTCAGGGTTGCCCCCGAAAGTGCACTCGAATCTGTTGCGGGGCCGTCAACTCATCGAGCAGGAGTTTGCCCAGGACTTGCGCGTCGAGGACATCGCGGCGTACGCCGGCGTCAGCCCCAGTTACCTCTGCGCGCTCTTCCGTCGGCACTTGCGCGTCTCCCCAATGGAATACCTGCGGCAGGCACGGGTCAATGAGTCAAAGTTGCTCCTGGCTCGCGGCCTTCCGGTCAAGGAGGTCGCGGCCGAGGTCGGGTTCAACTCCTTGCACTATTTCAGCCGCGTGTTCGCGCGGCGGACGGGCCTGCCGCCGTCGGAGTTCGCGCGACGGTCGCAACGCCGCCCGCCCGGTTAACGGACGCTTGCCGCACGGAGACAAGCGGCAAGCCCCCCACGCCCCCACCCGCGTGGCGACCTGTGCGGGTAAATCCTGAGAGAGAAGAGGTCCCACCGTAGACGGCAGGATACGCTCGTTCGTAGTGGGCTCGCAGTGCGCGGAACACAGTGGAGTGCCAAGAGCCCATCTGGCGTGTTGTGACGGCGTGGCGCGCGGATGGTGTCTTGCCCGGCGGACCACCGCCGGGACTGCGACACCACTACGAGCGGCGCCGTTTCCGATGCCTGTCCGCGGGAGGACCTCTGCCGGAAAGGCCGGATTTACCCGCACACGTCAAAAAGAAGAGGCGCCCCCGCGAGTAACCGCGGGGGCGCCCCGATATCGCACCTACCGGACGCTTGCGCGTCCTGCGGGTTGGCAGTCCGGCAGATCTTACATCATGCCGCCCATACCGCCCATGCCGCCCATACCGCCCATACCGCCCATGCCACCGCCGCCGGGGCCGCCGCCGCCCGGACCGCCCTTGGGCTTGTCCTCGGGCAGTTCGGTGACCAGGCACTCGGTGGTGATCAGCAGGCCGGACACGGACGCCGCGTTCTGCAACGCCGAGCGCTCGACCTTGGTCGGGTCGATGATGCCAGCCTTGATCATATCCACGTACTCGTCCTTCTCGGCGTCATACCCCATGTTGCCCTTGAGTTTCTTCACTTCCTGGACAATGATGGCGCCTTCGACGCCGGCATTCAGAGCCAGCATGCGAAGCGGCTCCTCAATGGCACGCCGCACGATCTCCGCCCCGGTCGCCTCATCACCCTCGAGCTTCAGGTGACTCAAGGCGTTGGAGGCGCGCAACAGTGCCACGCCGCCACCGGGCACAATGCCTTCTTCAACCGCGGCGCGGGTCGCGTGCAGAGCGTCCTCGACGCGGGCCTTCTTCTCCTTCATCTCGGTCTCGGTCGCAGCGCCGACCTTCACGACCGCAACGCCGCCGGCCAGCTTCGCCAGCCGTTCCTGCAGCTTCTCACGGTCATAGTCTGAGGTCGTTTCGTCGATCTGTTTGCGGATCTGCCGGACGCGGCCGGCGATAGAGTCTGCCGAGCCCGCACCCTCGACGATGGTGGTCGTTTCCTTGTCGATCGAAATCCGCTTGGCCTTGCCGATCTGGTCCAGCGTCACATTCTCCAGCTTAATGCCCAGATCGTCAGTGATGCAGGTGCCGCCGGTCAGGATGGCAATGTCTTCCATCATGGACTTGCGACGATCGCCGTACCCCGGGGCCTTCACGGCGCAGCAGTTCAGCGTCCCGCGCAGGCGGTTCACCACCAGAGTGGCCAGGGCCTCGCCCTCGATGTCCTCGGCGATGATCAGCAACGGCCGGCCTTGCTTCGCAACCATCTGCAGCAGCGGCAGCATGTCCTGGAGGCTGGTGATCTTCTTCTCGTGAATGAGGATCAGGCAGTCTTCCAGCACGCACTCCATGGCTTCCGCGTCGGTCACGAAATAGGGCGACACATAGCCCTTGTCGAACTGCATGCCTTCCACCACTTCCAGTGTCGTCTCGATGGCCTTGGCCTCTTCGATGGTGATCGTGCCATCCTTGCCGACCTTGTCCATGGCATCGGCGATGATGTTGCCGATGCTGGTGTCCCAGTTCGCGGAGATCGTGGCGACCTGCGCGATCTGCGAGCGGTCCTCAACCGTGACGCTCATCTTCTCGAGTTCCGCCACGATCTTCGCCACGGCCAGGTCGATGCCGCGCTTCAGCGCCATCGGGTTGGCGCCGGCGGTCACGTTCTTCAACCCTTCGCGGAAGATGGCTTCCGCCAGAATGGTCGCCGTGGTCGTGCCGTCACCGGCCACGTCCGACGTCTTGCTGGCGACCTCGCGCACCATCTGGGCGCCCATGTTCTCGAACGGGTTGTCAAGTTCGATCTCTTTGGCCACCGTCACACCGTCCTTGGTGACCGTCGGGGACCCGAACTTCTTGTCCAAGACCACATTGCGGCCCTTTGGGCCGAGCGTGACCTTAACCGCGTTGCTGAGCTTGATGACGCCTTCGAGCAACGACTGGCGCCCCTTGGTGTCAAACTGTAGCTGCTTGGCTGGCATTCCTATATCTCCTTCCTTGTGTCAGACTGCGGGAAACTCACCGCCGCGGGGCGAACACCCGAACACATCACCGCCCCCGCGACACATCGCATCGTGGCCGAACCCCACTCTACTACCCCACGATCGCGAGAATGTCACTGCTGCTCAGGATCTTGTACTCCTTGTCGTCGTACTTCACATCGGTCCCGCCGTACTTAGACGTCAGAACGATGTCGCCCACCTTCACCTCGAACGGAATGAGCTTCCCATCGTCGTCCTTCTTGCCCGTGCCCAGGGCGATGACCTTGGCTTCCTGAGGCTTCTCCTTGGCGCTGTCCGGAATCACGATGCCGCCCTTGATGGTTTCCTTGTCAGCCAATGCTTCCACCAACACCCGGTCACCCAACGGTTTGATCTTCACTGCCATGCCTGCTCTCCTTCCATTTCTTCTTGCTACCCAACCTCAAAGAGGCTGCCTACTTGTCTTTGTCCTCATCCACCATGCGGAAATCCGCGTCGATCACACCATCGTCGTTCTTCTCGGTCTTCTCGCGCCGACCGCCCTGCTGCTTGTCGCTGTCGCCCCCGCCCGCCTTGGGCTCACCGCCCTGCCCACCGCCCGCGCCCGGCGGTGGCGCACCGGTGCTCTGCACGTTGCGGTACAATTCCTCGGCGAAATGATGCAGTTGGGTCTCCAGTTCCTTCATCACCGCGTTCATGCGCTCGGTGTCGTCACTCTCGATGGCTTTCTTCAGGTTGGCCACACCTTCTTCGATCGGCTGGCGCAATGCGGCGGGGATCTTGTCGCCATGCTCGCGCAACTGCCGCTCGGTCTGGTAGACCATGGAATTGGCACGGTTCTTCGTCTCAACCGACTGCTTGCGCGTCTTGTCCTCATCCGCGTGTTCCTGCGCGTCGCGGACCATCTTCTTGATGTCGTCTTCCTTGAGGCCCGAACTGCTGGTGATCGTGATGCGCTGTTCGCGCCCCGTGCCCAAGTCCTTGGCGGAGACGTTCAGGATGCCGTTGGCGTCAATGTCGAGCGTCACCTCGACCTGCGGCACACCGCGCGGCGCCGGAGGAATGTCCTCGAGGTGAAACCGCCCGATCGTCTTGTTGCCGCTGGCCATCTCGCGCTCGCCCTGCAGCACGTGGATCTCGACCGAGGGCTGGCTGTCGCTCGCGGTGCTGAAAATCTCGCTCTTGCGCGTCGGAATCGTCGTATTCCGCTCGATGAGACGGGTGAACACGCCGCCCAACGTCTCAATCCCCAGCGACAACGGGGTCACGTCCAGAAGCAACACGTCCTGCACTTCGCCCTTGAGCACCCCGCCCTGGATAGCCGCCCCCACCGCCACCACTTCGTCCGGGTTCACGCCCTTGTGCGGCTTGCGCCGGAACAACTCCTCGGCAATCGCCTGAATGCGGGGCATCCGCGTCATGCCCCCCACCAGCACGGCCTCATCGATCTCGGCAGGCGTCAACCCGGCGTCGCGCAAGCAAGCTTCGCACGGCTTGGTGGTGCGCTGCGACAGGTCCTCGACCAACTCCTCAAGCTTCGCCCGCGTCAACGTGGCCGTCAGATGCTTGGGGCCCGACGCGTCGGCGGTGATAAACGGCAGGTTGATCTCCGTGCTGGCGCTGCTGGACAACTCGCACTTGGCCTTCTCCGCCGATTCCTTGAGCCGCTGCAGCGCCATCTGGTCCTGGCGCAGGTCGATCCCGTGGTCACGCCGGAAATCACTGGCCAGCCACCGGATCACCGCCTCGTCATAGTCGTCTCCGCCCAAGTGCGTGTCGCCGTTGGTCGCCTTAACCTCGAAAACACCGTCGCCAATCTCCAGGATGGAGACATCAAACGTGCCGCCGCCCAGGTCATAGACGGCAATCTTCTCGTCCTTCTTCCTCTCCAGCCCGTACGCCAGGGACGCGGCGGTCGGCTCGTTGATGATGCGCTTCACATCGAGGCCAGCGATCCGGCCCGCATCCTTGGTGGCCTGACGCTGACTGTCGTTGAAGTAGGCAGGGACCGTAACGACCGCCTCCTTGACCTCCTCGCCCAGGTAGGCCTCGGCGTCGGCCTTCATCTTCTGGAGGATCATAGCGGAAATCTCGGGCGGCGAATAGGTGCGGTCGCCAATCTTCACGTGCGCGTCGCCGTTCTTCGCTTCCACGACCTCGTAGGGCACCAACGAAATCTCGTGCTGCACTTCGCGAAACTTGCGCCCCATGAAACGCTTGATCGAGAACACCGTGTGCCGAGGGTTGGTCACCGCCTGACGCTTGGCGGTCGCCCCCACCAACCGATTCCCGTCTTTCGCAAAAGCCACCACGGAAGGCGTCGTCCGCGCCCCTTCTACATTAGGGATAACGACCGGTTCTCCGGCCTCCATTACGGCCATGCAGGAGTTGGTCGTCCCCAAGTCAATTCCGATGATCTTTGCCATGGCTAAACTCCTCAGTACCGTCCGGTGCCGGTTCGACTTTGAACAGCCACTGTCTACAGCCGACAAAACTAACTCGTACTTATGACCGGCCACACTGGCCGATTGCCATACGGAAAGCAGGTCGGGTGCCAAGGCTGAACGACGTACCGTAAACTCATCTTCTGCAGCTTGTTGTATTGCTGCCACGCGATCCCAGCGGTTCCCGCCAGGTGTGCCATCCCGGTCTGCCCGTGTCTCACAACCTGTCGCACTGCGCCAAAATGACACAAACCGGCAAGCGGGGAATCGGGACGTAAGGCGAACACCGCGCGCAGGAAGACAATGCACACCCGCCAGACGTTCCGCAGGGACTATGCGTGGCTGAGGTGCGCCCGTCGGATCACCCGGGGAACGCTCGGCAGCCTTGCCCCGCGGTCCGAGCCCGATGAGAGAGGTCAAGGAAGTCGGCTTCTGTCAGTCCGGCCCGCTGGACGGCAGGCCCAAGGGTCTGGGTGTGCCCGAGGCTCTCCAGCCAGTGTGAATCGCTGCCTGATGAGACTTTGCAGCCGCGGTTGTGGCATTGGCGGTAAAGCTCCAACAGAACGTCTGCCAGCGGTCCCTGGTCGCCATTCTCCAACCGGAATTCAAACGCCACGCCGTTGGCTTTGGCGAGTTCGACCAGGTCGGCGATCTCCTCAGCCTTGACGGCGCCTAGGACCTCCGCCTCATCGCCCAGTTCCTCTGCCTTGGCAAAAGGATGTGCGATGATGTCGGCAAACACCGTCGACGCTGCCTTGCGGTGCATGGCCAGCACATACTCGGCAGCCTTGCGGGGTGACAGCAGCGGCGGGACCTCGACCCATCCCAGGTGGAAATGATTGGGAGAGAGAATGATATAGTCAAACATCTCGACGTCTTCCGCCGTGACCGTGGTGACGTGCGGGTTCAGCACTTCGGCTTCCGTCCCCACCAGGGTAGTCACCTCCGTCTCGATCGCGGCCAGTTCCTGTCGCAGCAACGTGAATCCCGCCGGATCGGTGATCGGGTGGAGGTGATCACTGAACCCCACGGTCTTGAAGCCGAACCGGGCCATTTGGCGCAGGATGGCCTCCGGCCGGTTCTCGTCCCAACCGCAGAACGAATACCGCGTGTGAATATGATAGTCTTGGTTCAGATACGACATCGTGACCCACCCACCGAAGGGCAATCCGCCGCACGGCAAAGCCCCCGGTGTTCCCTGTCCTGCCAGACAGACGACGGCAGAACGGCGCTAAGTTATGACACCATCGGTGAAATACAATCAGCGCGGCCAGCGTGGGGCGCATGTCACTTCTGCAGGGGATTCTCTTTGTGGCGAGACAAGACGCTCTTACGC
>MHBL01000109.1 GCA_001803235.1 Lentisphaerae bacterium RIFOXYA12_64_32 | reverse complement strand
CGTATTCTGCCCGTCCACGAAGCCCAAATCCTCACCTACCTGAAGCTCTCGGGCCTCTCGATTGGCCTGCTCCTGAACTTCAACGTGCCCATGATGAAGGACGGTATTCGCCGTTTTGTTCAGGACTCCCCTCCCTGACTCCAGACCTCCTGACCTCTGCCCCCGCTACCCCCCCGCCGAGTTGTCCGGTTGGGGGGTGGGTGCGAGGTCCGCCCGAGGCCCCGGGAAGGCCATGCACGGGTCAGGCAGTGCACCCACATCGAAGCGGAGGCGAAGGTTGGATCCCGGGAACCGGGTAGCGGTCTCGTTGAGAGCTTGGCACATGGAGCGGACGGCGAGGGTGCGGTGGGGAACGGAGAGCGGAGCGAGGGTGACGTGGAGTTCGGACTGCTCCACCTTGATGGAAGCGGCGGCCTGGAACAACTCATGGAGGAGGGTCCGGCCTTCCTCGTCTGCCCTGGCGTAGTTGGGCGTCAGGATGGAGAGGAGGTCACTCTCGGCTTGGTACGCCAACATCTTGATGATGTTGGTGAGGTGCTTCCGCTCGGTGGCGAGCTTGATCACCGCGCCGGTGCTCCTGTCGCAGACCGGGATGCGGAGCGGGATGGCACGGCGCTTGACCTCCAGTCGCTTCACGAGGTCGCGAGCGGCGCGCAGGGCCTTGCCGATTTTTCCGTGGGCGATCTTGAAGCCCCGCATGGTGGGACGCTGGCTCTCGGGGTTGTCGATAGCGGCGGCGCCGTACTCCTTTTCCAGTCTCGCAACCTCGGCTTTTGCCGCGACGAGTTCACGGTCGGCGGCCTTCCGCTCGGGATTAGGGACGGTCCGGGTGGGGTCGTCAGGTGCGACCTGGTAGTCGGCCAGAGCGTCGAGGAGGAACTCCTGGCGCATGTACTTGAAGAAGTTCTCCTGGCGCCACCGCTCGAACATCCGCCAAGCGACCTCAATGTCCGAGAGATCTTTCCTACTGGTGATGATGGGCGTTTGATGACCATCCTCGCCAAGGCGGGTCACCTGCCGGAGGGATAGTTTGCCACCGAGGAGGGAGATCTCCTGGTCGTTGAGGAGATAGGCCACGTCGCGGCCTTCGATCCTTGCCTTTCGCTGGGTAAACATCGTTGGCTGTATCGGGTTGGTCTTGCCCTTCCGGTAGGTCAGGATGTCGAAGCGGTCGACGAGCTTTGCGAACAGCTTCGGACTCCATCCGCCACGATCGAAGACCACGGTGATGCGCCGTTCCCCGACGACAGCCTTTGCCTGTTCGAGGATGGCCGGAAGCATCGTGACGAGGCCGGCGTTGGCCTTCGCGGTCACGACGAACAGGGGATCGCCCGCGGCGTCGTTGAGCCAGTAATCGGTGGTTCCCGGCATGGAAAGGCGCATACGTGCAACGTGTGCCTTGGGGATTGTGCGTTTCCCATTGTAGACCCGCACGTGGCCATCCACGTAGAGGAACCCCATGAGACGACCCATCCGTTGTGCTCGCAGTCGGGCCAGCTCCGCCCCCAGGCGTTCGGCCTGATGGAGGTCGGCGAGACGCGTGAGCTTGCCCCGTAGGGTTTTGACCTCTGGAGCACGGTCCAACCCGAGGACGCGGCCGAGCGTCTGAGGATCGTGCTCCTTGAGCGTCTCGGGTCTGTGAATGCGCCAGAGCGCCATCAGCAGCAGGACAAGAAATGTCGTTCGGAGGCCGTAGAAAGCGGGGCCGAGTCCTCCGTAGAGCTTCCCGACAACGGAGAAGACCCCGCTTGCCATCAGCGCCGGGATCGCGAAGAGGACCCCGGCGCCAGGGACCGCCTCCGCGTCTGCAAAGAGGGGTTGTGCGTCATCCAGTCGTCCCGTGCTGGCCAACATCCGGTCCCATGTACGGTCAAGGGGATCTCCGTCAGAAGGAGCTTTCTCAGAGGGCTCTTCCGTTGGTGACGGCGCTGGAGACGGGACGGCATCCGCGGGGCTGGCTTCCGCGCTCTCCTCTGCGGGAGGCAGGTCAGGCGTGGCGAGCGCCGACTCGGCTTCCACTGGTTCCTCCGTAGGAGGTAGATCGGGCGTGGCCTCCGCTGCCGGAGACGCACCTTCCTCCACTGGAGGTTGCGGAAACGGCAGGACCGGCTGCTCCCGTTCAGGTTCCGGACCGACCTGTCTCCGGATGGCGGCCTCGGTCACACCCAGCCTCCGGGCGACCTCACAGTTGGAACACCCTTCTTCCTTCAGTCTCCGTATCTGACAGGAACCCCGGCCTGACAGAGACTGTCGTCAGAACGAGTTGGCCAGCAAGCGCGGGAGTAGCCTTTGGGGGACCAGCCACCACCGGGTAACGGATGGCATTGGCAGCGAATGGGGCCAATCACGCCTCGCGAACACCGCAAGAAACAAGCAATCGGCGGCGCGTGAGCGGCATGTGATTCAGGGGCATGAACACGGCGTCGGCCACTGTAGCGGATCCGATACCTGTCTCGCGTTGATCACCGCGACACGTCCGCTCGCTGGCCGAGAGTCGGCCTCCGATGCCTGATATTGGCGAACCCGCCCTCCGCCGCCTGCGTCGCCGAGGCGTGCTTGACGCCGAGGGCGGGCTTGCGGTGCCGGTCTTCGGGACGTGGAGATGCGCCGAGGTGTCCCGGTTTTCCGGGGCCCTCTCGCTCATGAGGGACCCGGTGCCTGACCGTGTCGGGGTTCGAACACACACATCCCGAAATCGTGCCTGGCGGCGTACCCGTTATGGCAACGGCATCGAAGTGTCAGGTTGTCCGCCGTGTTCAGGCCGCCCAGCGCCCAGGGCAGGCAGTGGTGCAACTCGAGGAAGCGTGTCTCCTCACATCGGCGGCCGTCGGCATCCACGAACGTGCAGCGGAGCCCGTCCCGCTGGAACACCTGGCGCCGGACCTCAGCCGGGATGTACCTGGGCGCGTTGGTCAGGGAAGGCTCCCAGCCTGCACAGTCCTCCTCAATGGGCAGTGTGGCGGGCGCTTCGGGTTCGCTTTCAGGAGATGCCGTCGCCGGTAGGGCGCGGGATTCCTCCTTTTTCAAGGTAGATGGCTCCGGGGGCGCGGCCACCGGGACGACGGCCGGCGGAGAGACAGCCGGCGGAGAGACAGCCGGCGGAGAGACAGCCGGCGGAGAGACAGCCGGCGGAGAGACAGCCTTATCCTTCGCCGGGGAATCCCGACGGGTGGAGAACAGGGGGCCCGGGGTGGGCGGCACAGCGAAACGCTCCTTCATGAGCTTCTCGCAGAGCACGGTGAGCGCCTGGTCCAGCACCTGGGCCATGTCGCCGTCGGGCAGGCGGAATGAGAGGAGAGCGGTGGCTTCCTTCAGCTTGTCCACCCAGGCCTTGTCGGCTGTGAACTGTACCTTGTAGCGCTCCGCACCCAGCGGTTCGACCCGCCCCGGGGCTTCCGACGGGCGGGGCGGGGGCGGGGGCGGGGCCTGGATCCGTTGGCCGTCGCGGGGCAGGGAGGTGGTGGCAACTCGCCCCGGGGCGAGTGGTGCCGGGGCGCCCGGCTCCTGTGTGGGATGCGGAGCCGGCCCATTGTTCCTTTCTTTTTTACCTTCCTCGATTTTTCCACGCCCTTCCGTGAACAGGTCGGGCTGGGCCTCGCCCGCTCCGATCGGCGGGTTTTGGGAGTGGGAGTGGGGGTGGGCCGGTACCGGCAGCTTGCGGATGCGGTCGGGGGTGGATGGCTTTGGGCTCCGGTCGGCGATGAGCTGCTCGATCTGGCGCTTGCTCTTCCCTTCCGCGGCGAAGACCAGCTCAAGGTGGTTCGCCTCGTCCAGGTGCGGTGTCAGCAGGCAGATCCCGGTCAGGTGCAGGCGCCCGGCCGCGAGGCGTTCCAGCAGCACCGGGAAACGACGGGCCGCCCTGGCCGCGGTGATACGCTTGTATACGGCATCTTCGGACAGGCCCAACTCCGTGACGCACCAGGTGAACAGCGAGGAGCATGCAGCGGCCGCGTAGAGCTTGCGGTCCTCCACCTCGGCGAGGTGGAGGAGCAGCTCCGAGGTGGTTTCGTTTCCCTGGCGGATCAGTCCACGGACGCGGGTGAGCAGGTCTTCGTCGGACAGGCAGGCAGCTTGGGTGATCATGGAAAGGCCCTCGTTGAATGGTGACAATCCATGATAACACGGTGTTTTTGAGCCTCCTGGGAGCCCTCCGGGCGGGTCCTGGGCCACCTGAGACCTCGGCGGGTGCCTGGTGTCCGGATCGCGCGTTAGGGGCCCGGTAGGGGGCCGCCACATGGCTTCCACGAACAGGTCCGGGCCTCGGGCCAGAATGGGGGTTGAAACCTGTCAAGTCGAAATCACATGTTTTTTCCTCCAACGGGCCGCTATGTGACCTGAAGGGCGTGGGCAGAGCTTTTTCACCACGGAGAACGCAGAGAACGCGGAGGAGGATCAGGGAGGGAGGGTATAAACATACCGACGGATGCCGTCTTTCAAGAGGGGTACGTTGAAGTTCAGCAGGAGCCCGATGGGCAGACCGGAGAGCTTCAGGTAGGTCAGAACCTGGGCTTCATGTACCGGAAGGATGCGTTCTACGGCCTTCAACGCGATGAGTGCGATGTCCTCGACGACCAGATCGATGCGGTAGCCACAGTCGAGGTGGATCCCGCGTTATTGCACAGGTTGTGGGCGTTGACGCTCGACGCGAAAGTGGCGTTCCCCAAGCTCATACGCAAGACACGTCTCGTAGGCCGACTCAAGAGCC
>MHBL01000108.1 GCA_001803235.1 Lentisphaerae bacterium RIFOXYA12_64_32 | reverse complement strand
CCGTTCACCTGCCACACGAGGTGGCAGGGGTCTATGCTCCACCCTTTGCTGACGCATTACCCTGCCGATGGACTCCAGGGTTGCTTGGCATTCGGCCATGTGCTATATTCACAGCAGAAAGTGTAAGCATGCTACGCCGCCGCTGAGACTGCATTCGGCAGCGGTGGCGGACTGGGTCCGCAGTCAGTGGCCCGGCCAGTTCCTTGGCCGGCGGTTCCGGTCCCACGACACTCGACACCCATTACGACAAGCATGTTGGTTGAAGAGTAGCCGCTAAGGCGGCTAAAGGACAGGGTCATGGTTCGAACTCAGATTCAGTTGCCCGACCAACTGGCGGCCAAGTTGCGCCGAATGGCGGAGGACCAACACGTGTCCATGGCCGGGTTGATCCGAACCGCCATCACGAGATTCTTCGAAGCATCATCCGTCCAGGATGTCGAGCAACGCTACGCACGTGCCGCGTCTGCTGCTGGGTCGTGTGCTTCGGGGCGGGGGGACCTTTCCGCCGATCATGACGCTCACTTCGCGGAGGCGTCCCGGTCATGACCTGCTTTGTCGACACTTCCGCGCTGCTTGCCGTGCTGGACCGAGACGACGAGAGGCACGCCGAAGCCGAAGGTACCTGGCAGCGCCTGATGGCGGAGAAATCCACCCTGCTGACGACGAACTACGTCCTTCTCGAGACTGTCGCCATCCTCCAGAGTCGAGTCGGCATGCCGGCCGTTCGGATATTCAGCGACGACATCATGCCCGTGCTCACGGTCGATTGGGTGGCCGCTCAAGAACACGACAAGGGAATGGGCGCTTTCCTCGCGGCGGACCGCAGAAAGCTCAGCCTGGTTGACTGCATCAGTTTCGACGCGATGCGTCGCCGTGGGCTTCGTCTGGCGTTCGCGTTTGACTCTCACTTCCAAGAGCAGGGTTTTGTCTCGCCCTGAGGCGAACCAACCAAGCCAGAATTCCGGGCAGATTGTTGCCTGCTCAGCCTTGCCGGGCTATCTTCTTCCCTGTCGCTGGCAATGTGATTCCTATTCCGCGGATGGACACCGTACAATGTTGGGAAGCGGAGAACATGGCCGACACTCAGACCAACGGCGTTGTCTTAGGCAAACTGAACGTGCTCGATGAGACTCTCTCCGAGTTGAGGTCCCTCGTGCCGGTGTCGCGCGCTGACCTGGAGGCCGACTGGAAGGTCCGGCGCGCGATCGAACGGGACTTGCAGATCTTGGTTGAAGTCGTCGTCGACGTGTGCCAACGTCTCATCGCTATCAACGGGCAAAGCCCGGCCGGCACGAGCGCCGCGGCCGTTCAGGCTTGCGTGCAACTGGGCGTACTGAGTGATCGGGACGAGTACCGTAAGATGGTCCAGTTCCGAAACCTTCTGGTGCACCGCTACGAGAGAGTGAATCCCGAGGTCCTGGTCGACATCGTCAACAACCGACTTGCCGACATCGAAAAGTTCCGGGACGAGGTTCTGGCCTATGAGCGCAGTAGAACTGGACATCCGGGCGCTGACTGAATTGTTCCGCGCCCGGCGGCGCGTGGTCGCCGCTTGGTTGTTCGGGTCAGCCAAGGACGGCATCGTTCGCGCGGGATCCGACGTGGACATTGCCGTGCTCACGGATGGCAGGCTATCCCTTGACGACGAGCTTGGTCTTTGTCGTGACCTGCAACTGACATTGGGCGTTGAAGGAATCGACCTGATCTGCCTGAATGATGCCTCGCCGATTCTGGCCTTCGAAGCGATCTGCGGCCGTCTGTTGTTCAAACGGGACCCTGCTGTACACGCGGCGTTCTCCTCGCTCACCGCCCGGCAGTACGAGGACGAGATGGCAATGTGTCGCAGACAACTTGCCCAAGCGCGTTGAACGGGACAGACCTACATCTTCCCACTCATCCCGCTCGGGATGGCCAGATGCTGCGCAGTTGCCAGGCGTCGAGGCGGTTGAGCATGGCGTCCTGGCCTTGCGCGCGCAGGGACACGCCGAGGCTGTCGGCGCGGCCCGGATAGGCGCGCACCGCAACACACTGCCGGCCGTTGACGAACACCTCGACCACGCTTCTGTCGATGAAGACGCGCAGCTTCAGCGGTTCGCCGGCCTTGACGTAGACGGGGGCGATCTCCGGCGCCCGCGACGCGACGTCAGGGAGTTCCGAGGAGTATGACGTATCGAGCGTGATCAGACTGTCGGTGGTCTCGGCCACCTTGCTGCCCCAGTCGCCGCAGCGCTCCCAGTTGCGGTAGCCGCGGCGCTTGAAGAACACGATGCGTGTGTACTCCTCGCGCCCCGGCGACCGGAGCACGTTCAGCTCGACCATGGCGGCATTTTTCGGATCGATCTCCATCACGAGTTCCACGGCGTTGCCCCGAATTTGCTCCAGAACCACCTCGCGGTTGGCCGGCAGCGGCATGGGTGCGACGGTTTGGTGATCGTGCCGCAGCGATTCAATGTCGCCGGCTGGCTCGATGTTCAGTTCGTCGTTGTCGGCCAGCGTCAGGCGTCGCGGCAGACTCATGATCTGGTTCCACCCCGGGGTTGGCTTGCCCGCGTTGATGTTGAACATTGCCACCAGCCCGCCGCGCCCGTCGGGTGTCGTACTCGGTGCGTGCACGCCGCTGGGGCTGGGCGCGCCGAACGTGAACGCCCCGCCTGCGGTGGCCGTGAACGTGTCACGTGCCGTGTCGTAGTCGCCGATGAGGTACTTGCTGCCGCTCATGTGACTGAAGTGGATGAGGATATGCCGGTCGCCGAGGGGCCAGAAATACGGGCACGCCGCATCGTCGCCGGTCAGGCCGAAGACGTCGCCCTCGATGAAGGGGTGCAGGTACTCCCAGGTTGCCAGGTCCGTGGAACGGAACAGGAACGCATTGCGCAGGCGCTTGCCGCTCGGACCATGCGGAATCGTCCCGCCGGACAGCGAGTAGTACACGCCGTTCTTCTTCCAGATGCACGGATCGTAAACCGTGTTGATCGCGCCGACCGGAAAGACCGATCCGCGCGGGCGGCCTTCCTTGCCGGTGATCTTCTCCCAGATGGGTGCGACGTTGGGAATGACGGTTGTGCCGGTCACTTTCTCCCAGTTCAGCAGCAGAGGGTCGCGGGACACGGCGACCATGTTGCCGAGGAGATGGCCGTGGTACATGGCAATGACCCGGTCCTCCTCAACCCACGTGGATCCGGACCAGCAGCCTTCCTCCGGATTCGGGTAGATCGCGTAGGGCAGGTCGCGCCAGTGAATGAGGTCCTCGCTCACCGTGTGGCCCCAGTGCCAGCGCGGTTCGTCCGGGGGCTGGGCCTGGTAGAAGAGGTGCCACTGTCCGCGCCAGAAGCAGAGCCCGTTCGGGTCGTTGAGCCGGCCTTCCGGACTGACGAAATGGCAGAGTGGCCGGTACGGATCGCTCGCCAGGGCTTGCCGCGACTGACGCAACCGCGCCATCAGCGGGTTCTGCTCGAGGTGCGCCCGCTGCTCGGGGAGCGTGCCCGCAAAGGTGAAGCGTGGAACGCGCGACGTGTCGTCCGAGTGAGTGGTGCCGCTCATGGTCATCCTTTCGTGAGATCTTCTTCGGCTTGGCAATGTGGGAGGCGTGCTCTCGATGAGCCTGAGCCTGTCGATGGCCGCACGGCGACTCTGGAATCCCGTTCGGCGAACCGTATCGATCCTACCTCTGACTATACGCCAGAGCTCGCGAATCAACCATGGAACTTTCGTACCCGAGACTATACTTTTGAGACAAACGGGCTGTTCCACTGTGAAAGAGCGTCTGCACTTATTGAGATGACGGGGTAACCCATGGACGCGACTGCCACCGTCCTGATCGAGCCGCGCGATTTCCGCAACCGCCCGCATCCGAACATCACCCAGACCGTCCGCGGCAAGGGTTCGGAGTTCGCCATTTCCTGTGACTTCCTCAGTCCCTCGTTCTCCGAGTTCAAGGAAACTCGGACGTTCCGTCACCCCTCTCCGCCGTTTGCGCGGATCTTCCCGATCGAGAGTGGCGCTGTCGACCTGGAGACCACGGCGGGGCCCTGCGTCCTGCGCCAGGGCAGGGTCTATCTGCTGCCGCCGGAACGGCCGTTCACCGCGACCTATCACCAAGGGACCCGGATCAAGGCGTTCCACGTGTATATCAGTGACGGTTTCGGGTTCCCGCTCGGAACGGATCTGGACGGCATCCCGGAGATTGCCGACCGGCGCGTCTTTGACGCCGTGCTGGCCGGAATCGAGAGCGGCCACGAAGCGGTGTGGCAGGCCGCGGTGTTCCAAGTGGTGACGATGTTCTGCCGCCCGCTGTTCCCCGAGCTGGAGCGGCGTGCGCAGTTGAGCCCAAACCACAGGAAGGCGCTGGACCTCATCGCCGGCTCACCGCCGGGCGAGCTGCGGGTCGCCGAAATGGCCGCGCGACTGCACACGTCCCGGGCGGCCCTGTCCAAGAGCTTTGAACGTCAGTTCAAGATCCCGCTCAAACGACACATCCTGAACCGGGCAATCCTCACGGCAAAACAGCTCCTGGTGAACGCAGACATGACGGTCAAGGAGATTGCCTTCAGCCTCGGGTACAAGGAACCCGCCTATTTCCAGCGCGTGTTCAAGAAGCAGGTCGGACTGACCCCGCTCGTCTATCGGCGCAAGCACCGGCTGGCGGTGTGATCCCAATGCGACCCAATCTGGACGGCTCGAACGTGGACGAAAGGCGACCGCGCTGCACCGCACTTGACGCGGCGCATAGCCCGTCTATATTGATGATTGCGCAACCGTTCCATTGCGTTACATCGTCGCGGGACGGACGGGAGCAGGGGCACGGGCCGAGAACTGCGGGGACACGGACTATGAGACGACACTTCACACTCATCGAGCTTCTGGTCGTGATTGCCATCATCGCCATTCTGGCGTCCATGCTCTTGCCGGCGTTGAGCACGGCGCAGGGTCGGGCCAAGGAGGCGGCGTGCCGGTCGAACCAGAAGCAGTGCGTGACGGCCATGCTGTCGTACGCGGACGACTACGAGGGTACGATCGTGGTCCGGAATTGGGACGCCGGCTGGACCAGTTGGTGGGGTTGGGGCAAGTATGTTCAGCCAGGCGGCTACGTTGGCGACGTCCACGTGATGACCTGTCCAGCCGTGAAATACTGGCCCGGCGACTCGAACGTTGTTTGGGGGTTGCACTACGGGACGAACCAATCGGCCTACTTCAAGAATGCGTCAGGGTCAGGGTCTCGCTACACGGCGCCGTTGCTCGACGACAACCGATACTGGGGGCAGCACCGGCTGGCGAAGTTCAGCGATGTGAGCCAGATTGTGGCGGGCGCCGACTCGTTTGAGACCTGGAGCGAGACGCCGACCAGCAACAGGTATATGATCACGGTCTTCTCGCCGGGCGACAAGGCGGTGTGGCTGCTGCACCAGAACATGGCCAACGCGTTCTTTTACGACGGTCACGTCGAGAAGTTGACGCGCGGTGATTTCGAGAACCGCATTGCCGGCGGACTGAACTTTCGCTACTACCGGGAGTAGGCGCCTTCGGAAGGCAGACGGCAAAATCATGGATGGCAAAATCATGGGAGGTCGGAAGGACGCCAGGATCATCTCGCCATCTATCTCCAGCCTTCCCGCGACCAGCATGCCGGTGGAGCGGTGGTGTCAACCTCGGCCTGCAAGCAGAATGATGAACCGGTAATCGCTGTCGCCATCGATGATCAATCCGGTGTTCGCCATGGTGTTGACCATCGAGACACGATTGCGACGACGATTGCGAGAAGCGATTGGGAACCAACAGGAGGACACGTCATGGCACGTCTCGACCACGCACCGGATCGACGCCGCACGAATCCGTCCCGAACCACTCGCGCGGTGGGTTTCGCAGCTATCCTTCTCGCCGTGCTCCTTGCGCCCAGCCTGGCGCTGGCCGCCGACGGTGATGCCTGGGCACCCGTCGAGGGCCTCGCCTTCAACAAGGACGGCACGATCAAGGTCGGATTCGCCAAACTCGGAGTGCTGCACTTTGACGGGGCTTGGGCCTGCACCACGAAAGTGACGCCGGACGCCGGTCAACCCCAGGTCAACGCCGACAGTTGGTCTTTGACCGGTGCGCTGGGATCGCCGTCGGGCGAGCTCCGTATCGCGGAGCGCGCCGACAAAGCCGCGCCGGACACGCTCCGCGTCACGGTCGAAGTCACGGCGGCAACGGCGGTCGCGACCAACTCGCTGTCCGTGTGCATCAGTCTCGATCTGGAGCATTTCTCCGGCGTGGCATTGAGCCTGGACGGCACGCCGTGCGTGCTGCCGGCCGAGTACAAGGACATGGGTGTTCTGAGCAAGTCGGGGGTGCAGCGGCTCGTCATCCCGCAGGCTGGCGGCATCGGGCGGCTCGAACTCGAAGGTCCGTTCGACGTGTACATCCAGGACAACCGCAAGTTCGGCGGCGAGACCTACGAGGTGCGCCTGGGCATGACCCCGGGCCAGGGGCAGATCACGAAGAGTTCTCTGGCGTTCAATCTGCGCGTCGCGCCGTTCGCCGCCGAGCCGATTAGCATTGCCGCCGCCTGCAACATGGGCTTCCGCGACGAGACTGACGGCGATCAGCAGGGCGGCTGGACCGACCAGGGCCAGAACGACCTGCGCATGATGAAGCCGGGCCAGACACGCCTCGGCGGCATCCTCTTCGACATCCTCGACCCGGCCCAGAATGGCGGCAAGTCCTGTCTTGTGTTCGCCGGTCCGCAGCGCGAGTACTTCGTCAAGACCGCTGCGGTCGCCTCGCCGGGCAAAGCCTACGAGCAGCTCTACCTGCTGCACGCCATTGCCTGGGCGCCGCAGCAGAAGGACGTCCCGATCGGCACGATCACTGTGACCTACGCGGACGGCTCGTCCGGTACGATCCAGGTGTTGAATGCCCGCGACGTGGGCAACTGGTGGGCGCCGGACGCGAACCGTCCCAACGGCCTGATCGCCTGGACGGGCGAGAACCCGGAGTCGTTCGTCGGTCTGTTCCTGTCCAAGTTTGCGCTCGAGCGCAAGCCGTTGAAGGAACTGCGGTTCGACGTCACGGGCGCGGCGGTGTGGATGGTCGTCGGTGTGTCCGCCGGCGAAGACGCGCCGCTGTGCGTGAAGGAGACCAGCTACATCGTGGCCAACGAGCGCTGGAAGCCGGTCAAGCACACCTGGGCCATCAAGGCTGGCAGCGCGTTCGATTTCTCCAGCCTGGTCGAAACGCCGGCCGGCAAGGACGGTCGCGTTGTGGTGCGCAACGGCCACTTCGAACTCGAGAACCGTCCCGGCGTCAAGACGCGCTTCGTCGGCGCGAACCTCTGCTACACTGCCAACTACCTCGAGAAAGCGGACTGTGAGCGGCTCGCCGAGAACCTGCGCCGCATGGGCTACAACACCATCCGCTTCCACCACTACGACCGCGACCTGCCCAACCCCAAGTCGTCCGGCACCACCGAGCCCGACCCCGTGCAACTCGACAAGCTCGAGTACCTCTTCCACTGCCTCAAGAAGAACGGCATGTACATCACCATCGACCTGTACACGGACCGGTACCTGAAGAAGGGCGAGATCGCCGGGTTCGACCGCACCGTGCGCCACGACTTCAAGCAGCTCGTCCCAGTGCACGCGCCGGCCATGGAGAACTGGAAGACGTTCGCGCGCAACCTGTTGACGCACCGCAATCCCTACACCGGGCTGACCTGGGCCGAGGACCCGGCGCTGTTCACCATCTGCGGGCTGAACGAGGACAACTTCTTCGTCAACGGACTTAAGGGCGAGTACGACGACGTGCGCCAGCTTTACGAGGCACGCCTCGATGCGCAGCTCGCCAGCCAGGGTCGGACCGGCCTCACGCCCGAAGAACATGCCGCCGAACTCGACAACCTCGGGATGCAGATTCAGCTCGAGGGCATTCGCGCCATGCACGAGTACCTGCGCAGTCTCGGTTACCAGGGCCTGTTCACCGACCTGAACATGTGCAACCACTACGGCAACTACCCGCAGCGCGACGAACTCGACTTTGTCGACAACCACAGTTACTGGGACCACCCGCGGTTCCTCGAAAAGGCGTGGTCGCTGCCGTCCGCGCTCAGCCAGAGGAGCAGTGTCGCCGCCGGCTCGTACCCCGCCGGACTTGCACCCACGCGCATCTTCGGCCGGCCGTTCGGGGTCACGGAAATCAACTTCTGCGTCCCGAATCACTGCCGCGCCGAGTCCGGTCCGGTGACCGGCGCGTTTGCCGCGCTTCAGGACTGGGACGGTGTCTGGCGCTTCGCCTTCACGCACACATCGAAGACCATCACCGGCGAGCCGGTCCCGAGCACGTTCGACATTGCCGGCGACCCGCTGAACCTGCTCTCCGAGCGGCTCGTGCCGTTGCTGTTTCTGCGCGGAGATGCGAAGTCCGCAACCACGGCCATTCCCATTGTCTACACGAGCGACGCGCTGAAGATGCCGTGTGCGCGCAAGGGCCCGCCGTCAGCCTACACGACCCTGGGCTACTACGCCCGGCTCGGCAGCGTGCGCGGCGACTGCCGTGCCCACGCCGACTGCGCGCACATCGCCGACCTGCTCGCCGGGCAGGGCGCGAAGACCGAAGGCGGCGGGTTCTGGCACCACCTCGCGTTCTGGCAGCGCCGCGGCGGTCCGGGTGCAGCCGCCGGCGCCAGCGAGTTTGCGGCGTTCCTCAACAGCGATTCGCCCGGCCGTGTCGCGTCCAGTGCGGTGCCCCTGTTCGACCTCGACAGCAAGACGCTCGCGGCCGACCTGGCCGCAGCCGGCATCATTGATCCGGCCAAGGTCGACCTGGTTGCCAAGCGCGTGGTCAGCGAGACCGGCGAAATCGTCCATGACGAAGGCCAGGGCACGCTGACCGTTGCTACGCCCAGGACCGAGTGCTTCGTGCTGCCGGGCAAGGTCAGCCTCTCCGGCGCGGCCGTGACGGCGGCCAACACTGACCCGGACTTCGCGGTCGTGGCTGTGTCCTCCCTGGACGGCAAGCCGGTTGCGGAGTCCGCACGCCTGCTGGTGCTGCATATGACCGATGTACAGAACACGAAGGTCAAGTTCGGCAATCGCAAGCACACGGTCATCGAGCACGCCGGCACGCTCCCGCGCCTGGCCCGGAACGGCAGCGCCACCATCACGCTGAAGACCGCCAACGCCGCGACGCTGAAGGCCTGGGCCTTGGACATCGACGGCACGCGCCTCGCCCCGGTCACGCTGCGGAACGACGCTGGCGCCCTCACGCTCGACGCGAAAGTCTTCCAGCCCGCCGGCCCCTGCATGGCCTACGAACTGGCCACGGAGTGAGTGCCGCAGTTCCCGGCGCCGCCCCGGCGTGCCACGGCCCAGGCTCGTAGTGCCGCGTTCACGCGGTCCGGGATGACGCGTCGAGATGCAGCGAGGAATGTCACACGGCCCAAAAGCCGTCGAGTGTGGTCCCGCCCCGGCGGCGGCGTTCAGTGTCCTCGGCGGGTACCCCGGAGAGGGGCAACGTCAGGCGCGGAGCTCAGGTTGCCCGATGCGGTGAAATCGGTCACACCGGCTCGATCAGGCACCTGCCGAGGTTGCGCGTTCTGCGGCTGAACGCGACGCCGGCCAGGGTGATGCGGCGGCCGTCGGCCAGGTACGGTTCGAAGTAGCGCTTCTCGCGGATCTGGCGCATGGCCTGTTGCGCCGTGCCCAAGGCCGCGGCCAGCGCGGCAATGTGTTCCGGAAAGTTCGACTCCAGTTCAGCCTGCGTGTAGCCCAGCAGTGTGGCTGTCGAGCGGCTCATGGTCAGGTCGGTCAGGTTGTTCAGGTCTGAGAACACCGAGACCTTCGAGAACTTGCTCACGCCGGTGAGCAGCACGAACCGCTGCTGTGCTTCCGTGCCCTTGACCACGGAGTAGAACGCCTTCAGCACGCGCTGGATCTCGGCTGCCGTGGGTTGGCCCAGGTGCCCGAGCAGGGGCTTGTCGTACTCGTCAATGAGGATGACAACCTTGCCGTCGCGCGCCGCCAACTTCTGCACCAGCTCCTGGAATCGCGCTGCCGGGCCTTCACGCGTCAGGCCAACCCCGGTATCGCGGACGCCTGCGGACGCCTGGGGACGCCTGGGGACGGGTACACGGCGGCGCTCCTGGCGAGGCGGGTCAGACCGCGACACGGCGAACCCGGCCCTTGGAACGTCCCCAGGCCCGGACTGCACGGCAAGATCATGTGACCCGTGCGGCTACATCCGGCATCGCGGCCCCGCTCGTAGTGGTGTCGCAGTCCCGGCGGGGGGTCGCCGGGCAAGACACCATCCCCGTGCCGCATTGCCACAGCGTCCCGGACGGGCTCTTGGCGCTGCACTTCGTTGCGCGCGCTGCGAGCCCACTACCAACGGGTCTGTGCTGACCGCGCCATCGCGGGCCTTCTTCTCTCCCACGACCTGGCCGCACTCCGGGTTCTCGGTGGATAAGAGCGTGCGCCTCGACGCCGGCGATACCGCCGCCATCGAGCGGCTCACCCAGTACATTGTCCGCTGGCCGTTCAGCCTGGACCGCATCCTCAGCCTCAACCCGGACGGCAAGGTCGTGCACCGCGCCGAGAAGGCCGAGTGCCGGCCGTTCCCGGTGCCCGTCGACCAGAACCTGCGCCAGGGCGTGAAGCGGAACTTCGAGGTGTTCGACCCGCTGGACTTTATCGCCGAGATCACGCAGCACATCCCGGACCCGGGCGCGCAGCAGATTCGCTACTACGGCTGGTACTCGAACAAGTCCCGCGGCCAACGCGCCAAGGCTGCGAACGCCGCGGCCAAGCCCCCGGCCGTTCAGCCCGTCATCGAGGACGACGACACCGCGTACCGTAAGAAGTGCCGTCAACGCTGGGCGGCCCTGATCAAGAAGGCGCTGCCCGTGCGGCTGCGGGCACCGAGTTCGAGCACCTGACCGAGGAGCACCAACACCACGATCACCGCCCGCTGATTCCATGGCCGCTGGTGCATCCCCCGCCCCACCGTGCGCCGAACCCGACGCATATTCCGCCAAAGAGGGCCGCGGCAAGACGAATGGCCACATTCGGGCCGAATGCGGCCTCCCACATGGACGGAACCCATTCCCATCGGATGGTGCCGGACAGCCACGCCGCCGTGAACGCCCCCATGAACAGGCCCAGAACCAGCATCCATTCCCAGTCGATGACGGGCTTGTGTTCCCGGTAGTAGGGCTTCTCGTCCACCGTCGGCCCGCGCACAACCTTCTCGAGCATTCCGGCGGTATTGGCAAACGCCCCCGACACTCCCAATGGACGGTTTGAAAACAGGAACGCAAGCCAGGAAACAACACCAATGCCCATGCCCACAGCGTAGGGAGACCACAGCGGATCACGCAACATGTTGAAGAACATATCCATTAGAATAGCCTCATCCTCTCTGCAGGGAGCAGCCAATGTTGATGCAGGCTTCCATGGATCCCAGACAGTTCTCGACTTTCTGGAAGCCGTGCCGCTTAAGAATCGACGTCGCAATGATTGCCCGTTTTCCACTGCCACAGAACGTGACCGCGGGCCTGTCCCGGTCAAGTTCATCGAGACGGTCCCGCAGGTTTCCGAGAAAAATGTGCGTGGCCCCCGCCAGTCGCTCTTTCCTGAATTCCGTATTCTTGCGGACGTCGAGCAGGGTGAACGATTCGCGCCGTTTCAGGCGGTCCTCCAGATCGCCCGCATGCACAGACCCGATTGTGTCGAAAATGCGGCCACTGGTCTCCCAGGAATGCAGGCCGCCCCTCAGGTAACCCGCAAAGCGGTCGTACCCCATGCGGACCAGATGCTGAACCGCCGTGGGAATCTGGTCGCGCGTCTCCGGCACCAACACCAGATCGTGCTCGTAATCAAGCAGATATACCGCATAGGCCGGAAGCATCTCCAGCGGCATGGACAAACTGTTGGGAATGAATGCCCCCGAGAAAGACTCCGGACTGCGCAGATCCACGATGATCGCACCGTTCTCACACGCATCCGAAACCTCCTGGGGACTCATTGGTTGCGGTTGTGGCAGAACATCCAGCGGCGGGGCGCCTTCCTTGTTGTACTGCTCCATCTTTCTGAAATACGAAGGCTGGCCGTGGTCCTCGGCAACCTTGTATTCGATGAAGGCCTCGCGGTCTGATTTCTGCAAAACCGGATTGTTGCGTTTCTCATGACCAAGGGTTGAGAACTCACGGGATGCCATGCTGTCACCGCAGACGGAGCCTGCCCCATGAGCCGGATAAAGAATGGTCTGATCGCCCAACGGCAAAAGTTTGCCAAATATGCTGTCGTGGAGCATTCCGGCGACCTCGCGGGCCCTGTCCGGGTAGAAATCCGTGCGCCCCACGTCGCCCACGAACAGGGCATCCCCCGTGAACACGCCCACCGGGGTCTCTCCGAAATTGCGGTCCGTTATTACCAGGGAAATGCTCTCCATGGTGTGCCCCGGCGTTTCCAGCACCCGCAACCGCAGGTCCCCGACATCAAAGCTGTCGCCCTCGGATACGGCGTTGCCATACTTGAAATCCATTGCGCCGCCGTGGTGGATGGTGGCCCCGGTGCGCCGTGCAAGATCTATCGAACCGACGACATAATCCTCGTTTCGATGGGTCTCGTAAATGCGCGTGATGTGCGCGCCTTCACGCGCGGCGATGTCCAGGTACACCCCACAGTCACGGCGGGGATCAATCACGACAGCTTCGGCCTTGTCGCCCAGGATATAGGACAGATGGGCGAGACCCTCGGATTTGATCTTTTCCAGAAACATGGCTCCTGCTCCCTTTCTTCCCGTGTTGCACCTTCTGTCTCAGCGCCCACGGGCTCGTCGTAGTTTCGTCGGCTCCAATCGCCGTCATTCAGAACTGCCAGCGCAGACCGGCACCCCAACCAAACTGGGAATGCCATTGGCCGATCAGGAAAAAGTGCTTGCCTACCAGGTAGCTTGTGCCCGCGCGGATTTCCCAGCGTTCCTTGGTGTCGTACTCGGCCTCTGAAAACACCGCGAGTCGGGGTGTCAGTTCCAGGTGCTTGCCGACGGCGAATTGGAATTCACCAGCCGTGTCCACCCACCCCCGGGACGCGATGTTGAGGGGCAGCAGGTAGCGCATGCCTGAAATGCTTTCGTGCTTTTCAAAGCGATCGCCGGCGCCTTCGAGATCGACCCCGGCAAAGACGCTCGCAAAGCGGTTCAGGTAGTAATCGTAGGCGGGCGTGACCTCCCATTCCACGTCGTCCACTCGCTGCCACCCGGCCCGCCACTCGGTGGAGAAGATGTGCCGGGTATTGGCGTACACCAACGTTCCCTGCGCCATCTGCGAGAGCGCATTCACCTGACCATAAAGTTGGAACGGGTCATGGTAGAGACGCGGGCGGACGGCGGCGGTGGCTGGGTCGGGTACGAAGTCCTGATAATGCACCACCCGCGCCATGCCGCTTTCCATGTGATAGAGCAAGTGGCAGTGAAAGAACCAGTCGCCGGACTCTTCCGCCGCAAACTCGATCACGGTGGTCGCCATGGGAGCGACATCCACGGTGTGCTTGAGCGGCGAGAATTCACCCTGGGCGTTGACCACCCGAAAGAAATGCCCGTGCAGATGCATCGGGTGATGCATCATGGTGCGGTTGACCATCCCCGTTACAAACAACGCCAGGCTGCCCAACAAGACTGCCGCCCTCCTCGTAAATTGATATCCGGCATGGCAGTGCGGTGGAGATGCTCATATTCTGGTCGAGGACCTTCTTCGCTTGTTGAGGTTGACATACCTCAAAAATCAGGCATTCGCGGGCGAACGCCACGCCTTTCTTCGCCATGGTCTCCTTGAGGTTGTGAACCTGCATGACGCCAAAGTGATTCGCCTGGACCGCCGTCTGCAAGGCAGCCGCAACGTCACTCACGGTCTTGTCGGTGGATAATTTGATCAGCATCGGTTTCCTTTCATGCTTAACGGTTCACTTCACAGGTTGGTCCTGAACGCATGACTATTTCTTGGACAGCTTGCTGATAACGACGACGAGCAGGACCACCACCAGGATGCCGACCACTGTTTAGACCCACATCCATCCGCCCGCCCCTCCGCCCATCCATCCGTCTGTATGGTTCATCATAAGGGGCCTTTCGTTTGCGTTACGCCCAACCCACCGCCAGGCACGCCAGAATGTCAGCGGCGGCCGCGGTGTCAGTTGATTCATTTCGGCTACATTCTCTGGTGCTCGCTGGCACTCATTGGCTTCATCTGGCCGCCGGTGCTGGTGTTTGTCGCGCAGCCGCTCGCAAACGCCAAGGCAACCGCGAAACCCAAGCAGAGGCCGATCCTAAAAAGGATATTACATTTCGTTTTCATCGCTGTACCTTTCTTTTGTCCTTCTGTCCTTCGTTGTTGTATCGCATTCCGTATCACCATTCCAGGTCTGCGTGCAGCAACACCTGATGAGTGAACTCTCTGGCATCTGTCACCGGAACCTGGTAACCGATCCCAACCGCTGCATACTTGTTGATCTGGTACTTCAGTCCCCCGATCATGGAATTCTGCGGTGTGGCACCATCGGCCACGGCCCAGATGAACTCGACCACCGGGAAGAAGCGCTGACCGACCTTGCCCACCATTGCCACGCTTCCCTCCAAGGCTTCTTCCTCGGGGCTATACTCCGCGGATTGATTCAGCTCGAACCGATGGGTTGACCACATCGTCGAGAACCCTACCAGCCCATACGTGTCTCGATCATCCTCATGCGTCGGAATTTCCACTTCTGCGAACGGCGCAAGACCACTCATCCCGTCCTGACTGCGAATGGCGGCGTATTAGAGCATGATTTCGGTGTGGGGATTGTGTGAGACCCGGTCGTTCCGGATGTGTAGCCCCAATCTTTTCGCCAACCCGGGTTCCAGATGGAAGCCGAAATCCCCACGGGTACGGTCCGCGTCACGAGTGGCTACGCCGCTCAGCCGCAGCGCGTAATGGCCAACGGCATCTGGCATACCCATATGGGCCGTCATGATACAGGGCGGCCCGGCTTACTCACGACTTTCCGTCCAGATGCTCTGCGGAGGAGCCTTGTTCATTGGCGCTCGAAGAACTCGACGGCCTGCCTCAGCTCGGGAAATTGGTAGATGATGTAGTCCGGGGTCACGCCCTCCGCCTGTTTCCCTCCCTGGTTGGAGGAGAAGAACACCGTCTTGATCCCGAGCCGTTTGGCTGCGTACACATCCCGGAACATGTCGTTGCCCACGAACAGCGCGTTTTCAGGGGCCACCCGCAACGCCGTCAGGGCGGCCGTGAAGAGCCTGGGGTCGGGCTTTCGATAGCCGAAATCCCCGGAAACGATGATGGGGGCGAAGTACCCGTCGATCCCCACCGCGCGCATCTCCGGCAGACACCAGGCGCTCTGGGCATCGGAGATGGCCGCGAGTTTATAGCGGGGGCGCAGGTCGTTCATGACGTCCAACACCCCGGGATAGAGTTGCAGGCGGTTGCGGGAGATGCCACGGTAGGCATCGGCCAGGAACACCGGCAGCCATTCGAGTTTGCCGGGGGGGATGGTTCCCGGTGCGGAGACCCGGCGGTTGAGGAACTCCCGGAAGACATCGACCACATTGAACTCGGGGTACTTCTCCCGACTGGTCTTGCGCTGGACGTCCATGATCCGGTAGTACTCGTCTCGGACCTCCCAGCGGTGCATGAATATGCCGTGATAGGTCAGGATGTGGCTTATCCCCCGGTAGATTTCCTCATTGCCCTCATCGGTGTTGATGTCGATCAGGGTGCCGTTGATGTCGAAGAGAATGGCTTTGATGATCATGGCATTGCTCGCAGGATGGCCTTGGCTTCGCTGACCAGCCGCCACCGGTATTCCCAGTCGATCCAGGAGTTTCGGGCGATGCGCAGCAGGGTGATGCCCATGTGGAATGGCGTGCGTCTGATGATGGCCCTGAAGGCCCGCATGCGGTCGGGAAAGTGGCAGCAGTATTCCCAGAGGAAATGGCCGATGAAGGGCTCGGCCGCGTGGGGATCGCCCGTGGCATGGAAGAAGAAGTGCTTGAGTTCGCCGCACAGTCGGCCCAGATCGAAGACGCGGTCGGCCCATTTCATGCGCTCAAAATCGATGGCCATGGTATGGCTCCCGCCACCGAACAAGAAGTTCGACGGGGTGGCGTCGCCGTGGACTAGCACGGCCCGGTCCTCCCACATGCAGCTTCGGGTCCGCCACTGGTCGCGCAGATAATAGAGTTCCCCGGAATCTGCAGGGCCCATGCCCCATTTGCTTACCAGCGAATTTATGAGCTTGCCCGCATAGTCGTGGGTCTCCTCGTGGTTGACTCGCCAATCGCCGGCGGTGCGGTTGTGCAGGGTGGCCAGGAAATAGGCCAGGGCGGCAAGCTTGCGGTAGAGCTGGCCGAGGTTGCCCTCGAAAATGGCGGTGTTGATCACCGAGCACAACAGATCACCCTCCAGATACTCCACCAGCAGGGCGTTGCCGATGCCGGGGTTGTGCCCCAGGGGCCTGACCACGTAGTGCGGCGTGGATGTGAAGCCCAGGCTGCGCAGATACAGGAGGTCACAATACTCCTTCTCGCCTGTCTTCTGGGGGAGCAACGGGGGGGCCGGATGGTGGTTCTCGTGGAATTTCACCACGATGCGGGCCCTGCCCTGCTGCTCTTCATAGAGGTAGACAGCCTGTGAGCAGGTGAACTTGAAGACCCTGTAGACCGCGCCGGGGGAGATGAACCCCAGTTGGGGGGCGATATGCGCCTGGATATAACCGTACAGGGGGTCGCTGTGGGAGAGGTGGCCGAGGTATCTGCCTTTCATCGTGTCACGTCCCGCCTTCGACGTCGCGGCGGGCGCTCATACGGCAGCGCATTTTCTGCCGTGACGATTGCCCGCTCCCCTTTCGTACCGCTCGGCGCGACGAACTCCTTGGCGGCATGTCCGGCAGCCACGCCCCCGCCCAGGATGACAATTGGAAAGGATTTCATGGATTAGTTCTTCTTCCGGCCGGACCCGCTCTTCCTGCCGCCGCCGGTGAGTTTGTTGACGGTGGCCCAAGCCCGCGCTGCCGCGGTTTTCGCGCTGAGCCCCTTCTTCTCGTAGCCGGCTTCGATGTGTGCCGCCTGACGCTTCTGTTTGTCCGTGTAGCTGGATTTGTCGCCTTGAGGCATTTGTACTACTATCCGTAAACTTCTTGCCTTGCCGGCAAGAAAACAGCGGCAGTTGAGTGTTGTAGGTTGAGCGTTTCCATTGAATCCTGTCCGACGGCCGGGACGGCCCGGCACGAGATCCCGCCATCACCTTTGGTTGCGGCCTTAGGCCGCGCCAGGTTTTTCATGTGAGGAAGATAATCCGAGTCAGGGTGCCGGCGCTATGGGGTGTAACCCTACCGTGGTCAGGAAGGGAGAAGGGCGACGCTGTCCTGCCTGCCACGAAAATGCACAACAAGCTCTTTGCTGCTCTCTTCTCCTGGCTGGCCAGATAGACCGCCTGGCGCAGCCGGTTTGTTCCCCCCATCAGCCGATTCTCAGCCAGGGCATTCCACGGTGAGAATGCCATCACCTCGCATTCCTCAGCCAATAGGCTTTGGTTGCGGCTAGGCCCTTCGGCAGCGGCACGGTCGCGCTCGACGCCAAGGGTTTCCAGCCCGCCGGCCCCTGCATGGCCTACGAACTGGCCACGGAGTGAGCGGCGGCAAGCGGCCGGGTCCCACGTTACCCAGACCTCACCTTATGTTGCGCGCAACATAAGGTGAGGCCTGGTTACCGGCGCCAGCGGACGCGCCCGCTCGAATGTCCAGATCGTCGATGTTCTGGGTGTCGATGGCGGCGAGCAGGAGTGCATCCAACTTCTTGACCGAGTCGATGGCCTGAACCCGCTGTTCTCGCACCGCGCGAGCGCGCCCGGGCGCACTAGCGCATGGGCGTAAGTCCCTTGAGGATATTCAGTGCCCCTGCTGTCACGATCAGCGCGTAGACGCCTAGCAGAAAGGCACGCGAGGAGACTTTGCGGGTTGCCAAGTAACCGGCGAGTGTTCCGACGACGGCGACGGGGGCCATGACTGCGGCACTGAGCAGGAGGTCCTGGGTGAGTCCCCGCTCGCTGAAACCCACGATTGCGAGCCGGTAGACAGAGGCGCCGAGGAAAACGAGTTGGACGGTGCCCAGTGCCTTCCGCGGATCGTCCTCCTGGGCGTAGAGGTACAGGACGATGGGCGGGCCACCGCTGGAAAAGGCGCCCGATAGCAGGCCGCTGAAGACGCCGAAGACGGGCGCGAGAGCCATGGGGATATGGCGTCGGATATGCGGTTTTAGCAGGCCGTTGAGGGCGAACAGGATCAGGACCGCACCGAAGATGATGCGGCAGGCCGGCATGTCGCCCTGGCGCAGCACGAACCAGTACCCCAGGGGGCATCCAGCGAGAAGCCCGAGGAAGAGCATGGCGGCCTGCCGGTAGTCGATGGCCACGTCGCGGCGTGAACGGATGAGAAGGGCTATGATCAGGACCGTGACGGACAAGGTGACGAACACCGAGGCGCGTTCGATATCGGTCACCACCAGCGACAGGACCGCCATGGCAAGGATGCCATAGCCAAAGCCGCTGAAGCCCTGGGCGAACGCGGCCCCGAAGACGATGATGGCGAGAACGAGAACACTGATATGCATCTGAGGTTCAATCTCTCCTGCGTTCACGCGGTCCGGCGCGCGCGTCGTCCGGACAGTCCGGCACAGGCACGGGACTGGACACCAACGGGCTGCGACGCCCCGCCCTCACGCCCCGCACGCCAGCGCGGCGTCGAACATGGCCAGGATGTTCTCCGGCGGTGTGCCGGCCTGGATGGCGTGCGACGGGCCGAGGATGTACCCGCCGCCTTTGCCCAGCACGCGGATGTGCCGCTCGACCTCGTCGCGGACGTCCGCCGGCTTGCCGAACGGCAGCGTGCGCTGAACGCTGACGCCGCCCTCGAACCCGAGCCGGTCACCATACTCGGTCTTGAGCCGGACCGGGTCCATGCCGCGCGCGTCGAACTGCAGCGCCTGCAGGATGTCGATGCCCATATCGATCAGGCCGGGCACGGCGTCCATGACTGCGCCGTCGGAGTGGTAGATGACCCGCGCGCCGAACTCGTGAATGCGTTTGTTCAGCCGTACGTGGCACGGCTTGATGAAGTTCTCCCACATCTCCAGGGACATGAGCAGCCCTTCCTGGCCGCCAATGTCGTCGGCGGTGAAGACCAGGTCGATCTCGCCCGGCACCGCCGAGAGAATGCGCGTGAAGTGCTCGACCCAGAAGTCGCAGACCCGGTTCAGCAGTGCGTGCGCCAGTTCCGGGTTCAGGATGAAGTCCATGAACATCTGCTCGAACCCGCGCATGTACCAGGACGTCTCGAACACGTTGCCGTTCGCCGCCATCAGGCACGGGTCGCCGGCCGCGCGCTGGCGCCGGACCAGTTCGGGCAGCGCGGCGTAGTCGAACCAGTCCGTGCTCGGCCACGTGTGTTTGTCCAGATCGGCAGGCGTCTCGGCTTTGGCGAGCGGCTGGACGTCGATCTCGCTGTAACTGGCCGGGCCGTAGCTGACGCTGTGCCGGTGCACACCCCAGATGTCGAACCCGGGCTGGGCGGCCGCGCCCTTGAGCGGCGGCGTGATGCCGCGAATGTCCAGGAGCGGGTCAAGGTACGCCGCCAGGGTCGTGTTGCGCTCGCGCTGCAGCAGTGCCTCGAATTCCTCGCGCGCCGGCGAGTTGATGCCGCTGCAGACCATGGCGATGGGAATGCGGTCGGTGGGCTTGTGGTCCAGAGCGAGTCGGACGCGTTCGCGGTGTGTCAGGGGCGAGGTCATGGTGAGGCTCCGGGAGAGGTTTCAGGTTTCGGGTGTCAGCGGGGGCGGGATGCGTCAGAGCTTCCAGGCGGCCTTCCGCCCGGTTCCGACGGGTTGTTCTTGGGCGTCTCCGTCTGAGTCCCGCCCTTCAGGCGGAAGTGGCAGGCGAGCTTCAGCGAGCCGATCCCCGCCGTGTCGATCCGGTTTGCCGTAACGTCTATGAATCATCCTATGCATGTAGTACATTTACACCGTCCATGATATCCGTTAAATGCAAGAATCCACCGAAATACTGCACGAATCAACTGAAATGGACACGACACACTACGTCGAGGACCTGGGGGCGAGCATTTCGTTCCACATTCTGCGCGCGGGTCGTGCCCAGCCGCGTGAGCCCGGGTTCGACACCGGGTGGCGGCGTCTGACCGCGCCACTGCTTGAGACGCCACTCCGCGGCGTCTGGGAACTTGGCATGGAAGGACAGCGCGCGCCGGTGTTTGTGCAACCGGGCGAGGTCGCGGTGGTGCCGGCGGGCGTGCTGCACCGGTTGCGCGTGCCTGGCAACGACACGGTGGTCACGCACTTCCTGCTGGCGCAGTACCTGTGGGTGTCAGGCTTGGACGTGCTGGGGCTGGTGCATCCACCGGTGGTCCTGCGCGCGCCGGCCGGGGAGCGGCTGGCGCCATTGCTGGCCGAACTGGGGGGGCTCCACAATCCGGATCACAGTCGTTTGACGGACATCGCACGGTTGCAGGAGCTTGGGTTCCGTGTCCTGCAGGTTGTCCTGGACTGTCTCGGAGTGCGCGACACCGCGTTGCCGACGTCGGCCCTGGCGCGGCTGCGGCCGGCCCTGGACCGTATGCGTGCCAGTCGTGGCGCCAGTCCGACGTGCGTCGATCTGGCGCAAGCGGTGCAGTTGTCGTCGTCTCGTTTCAACACCGTGTTCAAGCAGGCGGTGGGCGTTGCGCCCAAGGTCTACATGCGCACGCTGCAGCTCCGACGCGGCTGCGAGCTATTGATCCACCAGAGCGACCTGCCGGTCTACGCGGTGGCCAGTGAGTGCGGCTTCGCCTCCGCCTACTACTTCTGCCGTCAGTTCCACCGGTACATCGGCCAGACTCCGACCGCGTTCCGCGCCAGCTTCGTGCGGGCACGGCAGGCGTGACGAGCATTCTGGACATGCCAGGCCCTATGCATCGGGCCGCCCGCGCTTTGAGAGCGGCAATGCCTTCCTCCCAGAGGTCCACCGCATAAACCAGGCCGCGGGGGCCGATGAGGTCCGCCGCGGCCAGAGAATAATTGCCCTGGCCGCATCCCAGGTCCAGAAAGGTTATGCCCTGGGGCAGATTCAGCGCCGCCCACAGAGCGACCGGATCAATCAGATCGTAGCTGCTTTTCCCCGCGCCCGGGGGTTTTGGCGTCGACAGAGGTTCCATATTCCCGTTGTCTCTGAATTTTATGAAAAAACTAAGGACCCCCTTCACCCTTGTCAAGTTGCGGGGATACCGCCACCGCCGGGGAATGGTCAAACCCAGTGCTTGACAGGTTCCCCGCGGGCCTTATTATAAGGAAAGGAATCAATCTGTTAAACAAACCCCGGGCGGCATAAGGTGCGCTGATGGTCCGTCGGCAATGGGGTCCGCGGCGCCAGGTGCGTTCATAAGAAGATGGGCGGTTGAACTTCGACTCGCCCCCTGGCCGTGAGATTCACCCGGGTCCAGCCGTTTCCGGCCCTGAGACAATAGTCCCATCGACGGCCCAAAGGGCTAACCCAGCCCGCCAGGAGGACACGTAACATGCCCGAAGCCAAAAAGTTGAAGCACCTGAAAAAACTGGCCGCCCTGATACGCTTTCACATCCTCACCATGACCACCCAGGCCGGTTCCGGCCACCCCACCTCCTCGTTGTCGGCCGTCGAACTGATGGCCGGCCTCATGTTCGGCGGCAGCTTCCGGTACGATCTGGATAACCCCAAGCACCCCAACAATGACCGGCTGATCTTTTCCAAGGGCCACGCCACGCCGCTCTTTTAT
>MHBL01000107.1 GCA_001803235.1 Lentisphaerae bacterium RIFOXYA12_64_32 | reverse complement strand
CCCGTCCGGTTCGGAGGGAGGGGCGGGGCAACCCAATGCCCCGCTCCTACCCCTATAGGGTCTGGCACGGGGTCTGACTTGGAGCGCCCGCGTCCTCGCGGGCTCCGGAAGCGTGGTGGCCAGTTTCAGCTTGGTATGACCGGGCGGGCCGGCGCCCGGGGGGCGCTGACGCATTACTCCCCGTTTGCCGGGCGGTTGGACGACACTCCTCCCGACGGGTAGATTCTCCGTCGCTCGTGTCGCATTCGCTGGCGGCGTGATCGGGTCTTCGAACATGGAGCGTCGCATATTGCCTCTCAGCCCCTGACCTCTGGAGCCCTGAACACTGAACACCGCCGTACGCACCTGCACACCTGAGAACGGTTCAGCCCTCCAGGTTGCACCGCTTCTCCTGAACACTGAACACTGAACACTGGCCCCCCCCAATGCCCGAACTGCCGATCTACCAGGTCCGCGAGCCGCTGCGCCAGGCGATGGCGGCGGGCGCGCGCTTGATTCTCAAGGCGCCGACGGGCGCGGGGAAGTCGACACAGGTCCCGCAGTTTCTGCTCGATGACGCGGGGCTGCCCGGTCGCATTCTGGTGCTGCAGCCACGGCGTCTGGCGGCGCGCATGCTGGCCGAGCGTGTGGCGGCGGAGCGCGACGGTCGGCCGGGCGGCGAAGTCGGGTACCAGACGCGGCTCGAGACGGCGATGTCGGACGCCACGCGGTTGTGCTACATCACGGAGGGGATCCTGCAGCGCATGTTCCTGGGCAGTCGCACGTTGGCGGGAATCAGTGCGGTGGTGTTCGACGAGTTTCACGAGCGCAATCTGGCGAGCGACCTGGGGTTGGCGCTGGTCATGCAGCTGCAAAAGACGGCGCGGCCGGACCTGAAGATCGTGGTGATGTCCGCCACGCTCGTCGCCGAGAAGCTGAAGGCGTACATGGGCGACTGCGCCGTGCTGGCGGTCGAGTCGCGTCAGCACCCGATCGACATCAGCTACCTGGCGCGGCCGCTGAACGCACCGGTCTGGGAAGCCGCGGCCGGGGCGCTGCGGGACCTGTTCGCGACCGGCGCTGACGGTGACGTGCTGATTTTCATGCCGGGCGCGTACGAGATCCGGCGCACCATTGAGGCGTGCGGCGGCGTGCGCGGTCCGCAGCGGTTTGTCGCCCTGCCGCTCTACGGCGACCTGCCGCCGGCGCAGCAGCACGAGGTGATGCAGCCGCTGCCGCACCGCAAAGTGATCGTGGCCACGAACATCGCGGAGACGTCGTTGACCATTCCCGGGATGCGGCACGTGATCGACGCCGGGCTGGCGCGCGTGCACCGCTACGACCCGGTGCGCGGGTTCAACATGCTGGTGCTCGAACCGATCAGCCGTTCGTCGGCGGACCAGCGTGCCGGCCGCGCCGGTCGCGAAGGGCCGGGCACGTGCCGGCGCTTGTGGACCCTGGCCGAGTATCAGCGCCGGCCGTCGGAAATCGATCCGGAAGTGCGGCGCGTCGATCTTGCCGAGGCGGTGCTGCTGCTGCACTCGCTGGGCTGTGCGGACGTGGCGAACTTCCCCTGGCTCGAGCCGCCGACACCTCAGGCCGTGGCGTCCGCCTGCGAACTGCTCACGGCCATCGGCGCGGTGGACCGGCACGGCGGCGGACTGACGCGGCTGGGGGCGGAACTGGTGCGACTGCCGGTGCACCCGCGCCTGGGCCTGCTCATGCAGTTGGCCGAGCGGAGCCATTGCTTTGCGGATGCCGCCGTGATGGCCGCGATCCTGTCGGAGCGGCCGCTGACCCTGGCGAGCGGCCCCAAGGCGACCTTACGCAAGAGCGTCGTCAACACGCTCGGGGGGCAGGGCAAGGACGACGAACTGTGTTCCGACCTGTTCGCGCTGATGAACGCGCTGCGCGAGGCGAAGGCGGCGAACTTCGCGCCCGATTTCTGCAACACCCTGGGCATCAGTGGGGTCGTGGCGCGCCAGGTGCTCGCCACGGCCGGGTTCTTTCTCGACACCGGGCGCAGGTGCGGACTGGGCAAGGGCCAGAGCGGGGCGCACCCGGATGCGTTGCTCAAGGCCGTGCTGGCGGCGTTCCCCGACCGGCTCGCGCGGCGGCGCGACTTCGGCTCGCTCGTCTGCGACCTGCCGAACGGGCAACGTGGCGAGTTGGCGCGCGAGAGCACGGTGCGCGAGAGCCGCCTGCTGGTCGCCGGCGAGATCCGCGAACTGGGCGGCAAGGGCCAGGCGGCGAAAACACTGCTGTCGCTCGCCAGCGCGGTTAAGGAAGAGTGGTTGCGGGAACTGTTCCCCTCCGAGTGGGTCGAACAGGACGAGACGATGTGGGATGACCGCAACCAGCAGGTCGTGCGGCGACGGCGCGCGTCCTGTCTGGGAATTATCCTGGATGAGAGTGTCGGACCGCCGACCGACGCCAATGCGGCCGCGGCGATCTTGGCGCAGAAGGTGATCGCCGGCGACCTGAAGCTCGAGGGCTGGAATGACGATGTCGAGGCGTGGATCGAGCGCGTGCGCTGGGTGGCCGAGTGTTTCCCGGACCGGCGCCTGATTACGTACGACGAGACGGATATTCACGTTGTTTACGAGGAGCTCTGCAAGGGCGCGACCCAGTACCGCGATGTGCGCAAGAAACCGTGCCTCGACGCGGTGCGGCACGTGCTGTCGTGGGACGATCAGCAGTTCGTCGAAAAGATGGCGCCGGGGCACATTTCGCTGCCCGGCGGACGGCGGGTGCGGCTCAGCTACAAGCCGGGTCAGGCGCCGCGCGGCCGGGCCCGGATCCAGGACCTGTATGACTTGAGAGCGACTCCGAAGGTGGCGGGCGGCCGTTACACGGTGCTGCTCGAGATCCAGGCGCCGAACATGCGCACGGTCCAGGTCACGGACGACATCGCCCGGTTCTGGACCGAGCATTACCCGGGCGTGAAGAAAGAGTTCAGCCGGCGATACCCGAAACATGAGTGGCGGTAGCGGCGGGGTGCAGGTGCGGCGTGAGGCTTGTAGTTCCGCGTTTACGCGGTCCGGGTAGCGCCTGGCCACGGGAAACCAAGACCGCCTAAAGGCGGGACTACGAACCCGGGGCCTTGCGTGACTCACGTTTCGTGGCCTGGACGAGGACGACAAAGTGGACGACAAAGTGGACGACAAAGTACGGCGTGCGGGGCGGTTGCTGACCCTGCTGTGCTTGTTTCTGCTCGCGCTGAGCGCGTGGGCGGACGGGGTGCAGTGTGCGGTCTGCGGCCGCACGATCAGCGGCAAGTACCTGACGGCGGGCGGGCGCAGTTTCTGCTCGCAGGCCTGCTATGACAAGACGTTGCCCACGTGCGACATCTGCGGCAGGCGCCTGACGGGGAAGTTCTTCACCTCGGAGGGGCGCAGGTTCTGTTCGGACGCCTGCTTCAACAAGACGCTGCCGAAGTGCGAGATCTGCGGCGTGCCCCTGCGCAAGGTCATGATCATCGGCGGACACACGTACTGCGAAACGCACTCCAAGGGGCCGTACTGCAGCCACTGCCGGCTCCCGTTCGCGAAAGGGTTCGAACTCGCGGACGGTCGCAAGATGTGCACGGTCTGCAACCCGCGGTTGATCTACGACGAGGACAAGGCGGAACCCCTCTACGCGGCGGCGCGCAACCAGGTCCGGGCCGTGACCGGCATGCAGTCGCCGACGCTGCCGCGGCTCGAACTGGTCGGGTTGGACCGCATGCCCGAGGGCCGGCGGCAATTGGGCGAGGATTTCAAGATCCAGCGCGGCATGTACGAGCGGCACGTGACCACAACCACGACGAAGAACCTTCTCGGCATGAAGCTCAGCGAGAGCAAGGCGGTCACTGAGGCCGTGCTGATCCTCTACGCCCTGGCGCCGGACGAGTTCGTCGCCACCGCGGCGCACGAACTTACGCACGACCTGCTGTCCGAGCAGTTCCCGGCCGTTGCGGAGTCCGCGCCCGACTGGGTCGAGGAAGGGGTTTGCCAGTACGTGTCGGCGCTGGTCTGCCGCCGGAACGCCTACACGGACATGCTCAACGACATCGAGACCAGCACGCTGCCCGACTACGGCCCCGGCTACCGCTACTTCAAACACCAGTGCGGTGACAACAACTGGCCCGCCGTCGTCGACTGGATGCAGAAGACGGATCTGAGCAGGCTGCCGAAGGAACTGGGGGAGTGAGGCGGGCTACCTATCAAGCTAACGGCGGTGGCTTGCGCCTGTACCGCAACATGGTGCTCCGCAAAGTAGCAGCATGGCTCCAGCCTTGCTGCCTCACCCCCGATTCGCACGGATGGACAGCGCGAAACACTGCAAGGCTGGAGCCTTGCCCTACTTCCTCAGAACGCCGATCCACGGTACCGATAGACGCCGGCATCTTGATAGGTATGAGTGAGGCGTGGGCGGGACTCGGCGTTTCTGGCACGGTCAACAACGATATTCATGTCGCCTTGTGATCGTGCCGTCGGATGTTCAGCGACCATCCGCCCGGCCAACAGGCGGCTATTTCCGCCCGATGGCACGAGGCGCAAGGCCTTGTTCGGTCTCCCGGTCTCGCGCGAGTTGCTGGAGGTACTTGACCAGCCTGCGGGGATCGTCACCGCACCTCTTGGATATGGCGCGCCGGCTTCGCCAGACTCGCTCTAGTGTCGCATCCTTCATGGGGATTCCTCCGTGCGTAGTTCCATGGGAGTCACCAACGCCGGCACAAACAACCCCAGTCGCGAGTTGAGGATGCGTATGTGCTCGAACTTGTTGGCATTGGCAATGTGCCGGCAGTTCCAAGTCAGAACGAAGTCGCACTTGTGCCACGAAGCGAGTGCCAGATGCAGAGCGTCTCCGAGGCGTTCCCTCGGCATCAAGTGGTTCGCCAGGTACGCGTCCACGATGTCCGCCAGTTCATCCGGGACGCTCAATCGGTCAACCGGTTCAAGCAGATCAATCGCCTTGTCCCTCGACTCGTACTCGCCTTCTGCCAACTCCGCCATGACGGCTTCGCTGGTCACCAGCCGGAACAGGTGGCGATAGCTTTTCCACCATTCCCGAGTCCAGTTCCGCCGGGCAACCATTTCAGGCTCCCGGCGCGTCTCAAAGTAGAAACTTGGGATCGTTGTCTCGATGTAGACCAATGGTCTCATACGCCTAATCTACGCCGCTGGCAGAATCCTGCCACTATGGACTCTGATCCTCCTCGGTCATGCGCCGTCGCGGCGAACGTGAACCGGTCCGGTTGTGGCACCCATCGGCTGCGGCCGCGTTGGGCAGTGCAGTCTCAATTCCCCCATTGATGCCTCTTTGTTCTGATAATCAGGAAAAAGACGACCGTAAGCAGAACGCTGTTTACGGTTGCGAACGTTGCCGCAACCACTGTTTCGGTCTGCCACTTAGGCGGGAGTGGAAGTATAGCACTGAGCATCATGGCGGGGATGTGCGTAAAGCAGATGAGTTTGCTCGCCGGCCCGTCGCCCCCAACACGGAAGTCAAATCCACCTGCAAGCAGGAGCAAGAACTCAACGGTGAGTCCCGCTGTGAGCGCGAGCCAGATTGTCGGAATCCTTTTCATGATTGTCTATCGCCCCAACGTTGTCCCTTTCCCCCTGCCTTCCGCTTGTTTCCTGTCGCTTCCTGCCTTGCCCTACCTTCAGCCCAGACCCCTTCAGCCTAACCACCTACGGCCTTCCCGCCGGACTTCCCCCACTGCGTGCAGGAGATGGGGGTGCCCTTCTTCAGGTTCCCGAAGCACTCCAGGTTGCAGCGGGTGCAGCGCACGATGGTGTCGCGCTTGCCGGTGCGTACTTTCTCCGGCCAGTCCGGATCGGCAATGAGGGCACGACCGATGGCGACCAGGTCGGCGCGCTTCTCTCCCAGCGCTTCGGCGGCGCGGCCGGGTTCGTCCAGGCACCACACGGTAATGACCGCGGCGCCGAGCCCGACGAACGGCGCGGCCTGGTCGCCTGGCGCGTCCTTGCTCGATGGCGACACGTCGAGGATGTCCACGCCCGCCTTGATCAGTTCGCGGGCGAACGCGACGCTGTCCTCGATCCCGTAGCTGTCGTCCTTGACCGGCGTGTGGCGGTAGAGCACGAGCATCCGGTCGCCGGCGGTCTTGCGGACGGCGCGGACGATCTCGAGCCCGAAGCGCATGCGGTTCTCCAGGCTGGTGGCGCTGTAGTTGTCGGTGCGCAGGTTGTCGGCGGGCGAGAAGAAGCGGTTCAGCAGGTACCCGTGCGCACCGTGCGGTTCGACCCCGTCCATGCCGGCTTCAAGGCAGATCTCGACGGCGGTCTTGTACTCCTTGATGATGCGACGGATGTCGGCTTTGGTCGTGTCGGCAACGGACGGGTTCAAACCAAACTTGATCGGAAAGAGCTGGATGGCGGCCAGCGCGCCGCCGCGGTGGATGGCGTCCACGACCGTGCGCAGCGTTTCGGGCCGGATGTCGTCGCCGAAGCGCGGCACGCCGGTCGCCTCGATGATGACCAGCCCCGGCCCGCCCGCGGCGTGGCGTTCGTACCACTCGATACCGTCCGGCTTCGTAATGTCGCGCACCGAGACCATGGGTGGCATGACAATGCGGTTCCGGAGCGTCCTGTTGCGCACGGTCAACGGTTGGAACAGGAGCGAATCGGGGTGTGCTGGCATGGTGGTTCTCCTCGGTGAATCGTTTCTCGCAATCCTCGTCGCAATCGCTTCTCGATGTTCGACAACGTGGCGGACATGGGATCAGGAATCGATTGCGATTACGATTGCGACAGCGATTGCCTGGTCGCTATTCTTTCTTTATACTACCGAGCCGCGCTGGTCGCGCAGCGGTAATCTTCACTCGAACTTGAACTGCGTTTCCGGGCGGCGGTCTTTGTTCTCGAAGCACAGTGCCAGCGCGGCATTGGCGGCGTCCGGGGTCCACTCCAGGACCACGAAGTTCGAGCCGGCCTCGAAGTCGATGTCCGAGATGTACGTCGGCGCGTCGGCGTTCAGCGGTTGGCTTGCGGACTCCGCACCATTGATCCAGGCGCGGACGCTGCCGCGGCCCTCGAGCTTCAGGAAGGTCTGCAGGTCCGGGCTCGGCAGGCCGCCGAGCGTCTCCATGAATTTGCGCGGCGTGGGGCTGGACACCTCCATGCCGATCAGAATCGGGCCGCTGCCGGGCAG
Source organism: Lentisphaerae bacterium RIFOXYA12_64_32 (assembly GCA_001803235.1). Taxonomy (GTDB): domain Bacteria; phylum Verrucomicrobiota; class Lentisphaeria; order Oligosphaerales; family YB12-FULL-65-16; genus YB12-FULL-65-16. The sequence goes on along the minus strand of MHBL01000107.1, from coordinate 8,787 downwards.
GTCGGCGGCGCAGAACTGGCCGTCCGGTGTCGGGATCTTCTGCCACGTCGGCCACTGGCGGAACGGCATGTTCACGGCGTAGGATTCGGCGCGGCGCTTGGCCAAGGCCAGAATCTCCTGGCGCGTGGCATCGCCGTCCACTCGTGCGGTCCGCAACTCGGTCGGGGCGCCGGTGCTGACGCAGCCGGCGGTCGGCGTGGTGTCGCCGGCGAGGATGTCCGTGCCGACCCGCGCGCCGAGGTTCCACAGGAGCATGCCGGCGAAGCGTCGGAACTGCCACAGGTCCGGCTTCCAGCGCAGTTGACAGAAGATGACGCGGCCGGCGCCGACCGGAACCTCGACCAGCGCGCCGCCGAGCCGCGGCTTCGGGCCGTCGAAGTACGCGCTCAGCCGCGGCATGCGCTTCCACTCGGTCGCGTTGCCCTCGCCGTACAGGACGTCCAGTCCCGAGTCGATCGGGTTCTCAAGGTGCACGACAGCGCCTTCGATCTGCAGCAAGTGCTCGACGATCTGCTCCTTGCGGTTCACCGATGTGTAGGTCCAGTTCTCGAGCCAGCAGGTGTCCTCGTTGCTGAGTCCGCGCAGCAGTGCGGATGCAGGCCGCAGGCGGCGGTTCGCGACTAGGTGATACACCGGGCTCTCCGGCGGGAAAGCCTCGATCTGGCGTTGAATGACGGCTTGCCACACCCACACCGGGGCGGTCTCGGGTGTCAGGCCCCAGACGATCATTGTGGCACCGGCGTCGAGACGTTGACGCAGGGCCCTCGGGGACTCCGACGGGAGAACCGCGCCCGAAACAAGGTGAAGGGCAGGGCCCAGTTCGACGGCCGTCGGGATAACCTCCGGCAGCTTCTGCAGCAGCACCGGCGGCGGCAGCGGCGCCGGCACAAACGCGGCCAGGTATTTGAGCGTGTTCGTGATGAAGCGGCTGGCCACTGGCAGTTCGTCGAGCCGGTCGGCGAAACGCAGTTGCGACGCAATGAGTGTGCCGTTGCCGATCTGCGCCTCGATGACCGGCGCCCAGATGAGCCCACCCGTGCCGAAGTCGCCGCCGCTGGAGTCGACCAGGCAGCGGACCCGGTGCGCCTCGCGCGGCTTGACGTACGGCAGCGCCGTGACCCACGAGTCGGACGATGGCAGTCCGAACGGGTCGTCGCCGAAGAAGCGCAGCAGGTCCGACGTGATGCCCTCCATGACCGGGTGGTGCGGATCCCGCACGAACGCCATTTCGATCGGCTGGCGCGTGACGGGGATGCCCGGGAACGCCGAGTGCGTCTGTTCGAGCAGCAGCGCCCGGCCGCCGGCCGCGACGTAGCGCTGCAGGTGCTGGTTCTGCGGCGTGCCCGGCAGGACGGTGTTCTCGCCGACGATGGCGATCGGGTGCCGCGCCGCGTCGAGTTCCGCCGTGTCGCGGAGCTGCATGGGCCTGACGCCCTTTGCCACAAGCCAGTTCCCGACCTTGCTGCTGCCGACCACTGCGACGCCGGATTGCAGATCGGCAACAGCGTGGCGTGCAGCGGAATCCGTGATGTGTAGCGCGCGATTCACCTCATCCGTGCCGCCATCGGTAACCAGGCGGCTGAGAACCTGCGCGACGCCGCCGGCAATCTGCGGGAGCGTGACCGTGGCCGCGAACGTGTCGGTGCCGCCGCTGGCGACGTCGACACCGAAGGCCACCTGCCACAGAACGGTGCCGTCACACTCGAACCACACCATGAGCTGTCCCTTGACCGGCGTCGGCAGGTCGTTGACCACGTAGACGGTGTGCGGGAACGAACTCCCGGAGTAGAACTGGTTGCGCTCTTCGCGGATGACCAGGGCGAGCGGGCGGAAGGCGCGCTGCAGGATTTCGTAGCTCCAGCCGGGCCGGCACCCGGATCCGGGCTGCCACCAGGCGTATTCGGACTCGTACGGCTTGTGCGCCAAGGGCTTGGCGAAGCGCGAGTTGGGTTCCGGCCAGTCGAACGTGCGCGCCTCGCCGGAGCGGAAGTTGTCCAGGCCGGAGGTGTTCCAAGGGAACATGCAGCTCACCTCGTTGGCGCGGCCGAGTTCGATGATGCGTGCCGCGTCCCTGGCGATGGACTGCGACAGCGCCTTGTAGTCGGCAAGCACTTCGTCGCCGGCCCACTGCATGGCGATGTAGGGCGAGGCGTAGTGCCAGCGGCCCATCTCGCCGGCGTGCAGCGGCACGCGCTTGTCCCACCAGCCCATGCCGTGGCAGGCCGGGCCGTAGTGCCGCGAAATGATCGGCTGCTCCTCCTCGTTCCACAGCGACGTGTCGCCCTCGTGGTACGCCGGGCGCGTTGGATCGAGCGTGTTCAGCAACTGCCGCAATCCCGGCAGCTTGTCCTTGGCGCTCGGCACGATGTTCAGCGACCAGCGCATTTCGTTCTCGACGCTGTAGATCACCAGCGACGGGTGGTTCTTGTCGCGCCGGACCAGGCGCCGGAAGTGCGCCTCGGCGCGGGTCCACAACTCGGGCGTGTCCCAGCCGGACTGGCCGGAGCCGTGCAGCGCCGTTTCCTGGCAGATCAGGATGCCCATCTCGTCGGCAATGTCGAGGAAGTAGTCGGGATGCGGGAAGGTGTGCATCCGTACATAGTTCATGTTCAGGTCTTTGAGCTGCCGGTACCACTGCCGCACATATTCCGGGCGCAGCCAGTGCGTGTGCGACTTGTGGCACCACTCGCCGCCCCAACGCTGCGGCCGGCCGTTCAGCAGCACACGGTGCCCCTCGATCCAGACCTCGCGGAACCCGAACCGCGTGGACAGGCAGTCCGCCACTGCGGTGCCCGCGCCGGCGCAGAGTTCGGAGCGCAGGTGGTACAGGTACGGATCTTCCGGAAACCACAGGCACGCGTTGCTCCATTCGACCGCCTGCGCGACCTCGCGCTGCTCGCCGGGCTCGAGTGCGATTTCCGCCGGCGGTACGGCCAGCGTGTCGGCGCCGGCGTCCACGGCCGCGTGCCGAAGCGTACCGACGAACCGGTTCGAGCCCGCGTTGCGGACGTGCGTGATGACGGTCAGGCGCTGCTCGCGCACCGAGGTGCGGACCGTGACGTCCTCGACGTAGACAGCCGGCTTCCACTCGATCTCGACATCCTGCCACAGTCCGGCCTGGGAACTGGCGATACAGCAACCCCAGGGCACGTCGATCAACTGCAGCTTGCCGGACGTGGGGTGAGGAAAGGTACGGAACTCGGTCAGGAACACAGCGAGTTCGTTGGCGCCCGGGCGCAGGTGCGCCGTGATGTCCCACGCGTCGCCGAGGAACATGTCCTCCTGCACGCCGACGCGCGTGCCGTTGACGTAGAGGAATGCCTTGGGGACCGCGCCCTTGACCGCGAGAATCGCGCGCTGCCCCTGCTGCAGGCGCGACTCCTCGACCTGGAACGCGGTGCGGCACCAGCCGCTGCGGCTGGCGCGCCACTTCTCAGGGTAGGGGTGGTCGGTGAAGAAGCCGGGAACGAGATAGGCGTCTTTCTTCCAGCCACGCGCCGGCACGCCGCGCGGCGTCAACGGCTTCGCGAGGTCGGCATGCGGCACGGGCCGGAAATCCCACCAGCCGTTGAGGAGTTGCGTGTGGCGTGAGGAATCCATATGGTTCTCCTGATCGGTGCGGGTTGCTTCCGCCCCTGTCCCTGGCCCCTTAGTGCCGGTGCGCTGGCCTTCGCTCCCGGGTGCAGGTCTTTGCCCGTTCGTTGGCAAGCCTGTGAATGATCCATTGTGACAACGTATAGCGGTGATTGGGGTTCGGTAAACAGAGGTTTGATGGCGCGGTTTGTGACCGGGCTGTCCCTGCCGTGCAGTCCAGGACCCGGTGCTGTGCTCTCACGGGCGTTCTGGCGCCTTTCGGGAGGTATTCACTGCTTCTTTTGCGCCAATCGGTTTGCCCAGTAGCGGGGTTGGCGGTGCAGGTGTGCGATGGCGTAGACAACCCCGGTGTCCTGTTCGACCGCGTCCCACAGGCCGTACGGGAATCGGTAGACCAGGGCACGCCTCACGCCGTCTCCCTGATCGGCGCATGCCTCGGGATAGTGCCCCACACGGCGCACGGTTCTGTCAACTTCGGCGATGAACTCATACCCCAAGCCGGGCAACTCGTTCTCGTACCAGTCGAACGCATCGGCCAGTTCCTGATCGGCGACGGAGAGGAACTGAACCTTCATGACTTGCGGTACCTCGCCATGACTTCCGCAAATGGCCGGGACGCCAGCCGCCCGGTGCGGTACGCCGCACGGCGTTCCCGCACTTCCTTGGCCCAGACCCCGTCGATTTCCGGGCCCGGCCTGTCAAGGTCTGCCAGAATGGTGTCTACCAGCGAGAGTCTCTCCACATCGGGTAACTCTCGAACCGTCTCGCGCACTTTGCTGAGCGTCGCCTTCATGTGTCGGTTACGTCCTCTCGTCAGGCGGTCTATCTGCCGGGCATAAGCATAGCCGTGTGGTTCGGGGCTGTCAATGGGGCAACACGCGTCCGGTGGGACGCATGTTGCCTTGTTGAGGTGGAGCCGCGGTAGACCCCAAGATGCGAATTTCGCCGGCTGAATCGGTCGAAAACGCTCTACCAATCCTTGAACGGCGCGCCTTTGGCGGCGGTGATGTGGAGCACGCGCGTGCCGAATGCGGGCAGGTCGACGGGGATGCGGTACCCGTCGCTGCCGGCGCCGCCGTCGACGGGAGCGTCGGTCTGCGCATCCGTTGCGGAGTACGCACCGTCGGGGAGCGTGAGCAGCAGGTCGCCTTTGGTCGGGCCGAAGAAGCTGGTCAGGAAGACGAACAGCTCGCGCCCGTCCTTGCTGCGCACGGAGGCGTCGAACAGGCTCACGTCCTTGCGGCCCTGCGTGGGATCGGCGACAGCGTCGGTCTGAGCGGGGTCCGGCACGAGGCGCCAGCGTGGCGCGACGCCGGCCTTCTCGAGCACCGAGCGCCAGAGGTCGAGCGCGGCGGGCGCCGGGGCGCGCGACAGGTTCATGCGGCCAAGGTTCGACAGGAACCAGACAACGCGGCCCTTGCCGACCGGCAGTTCGATGAGCGCGGGATTTCCGGCGGCGTCCTTCAGCAGAACGTTGGCGGTCGGCGCGGTCAGGCCGGTGGCGATGCCGCGACAGGGCAGGTCGCGGCCGTCGGCGAGCCGGATCTGGTTCGGCTGGTCGTCGTACGCCGAGATCGAGACGCTGAGCGCGGTGGAGAACGCGCTGCCGCCCGGCAGCGGCGCGTACGGGCGGTACGCGTCGTCGAGCAGTCCGATGGCGCCGTCGAAGACCACGGTCCCGCCGCGGCGCGCGAACTCCGCCATGGCCAGCAGCGACGTCTCGCGGATCACGTGGCACCACGGCACGATCAGCACACGCTTGCCTTCCAACTGCGTCAGGCCCGCATCGTTGACGAAGTCCGTGGCGAACCCGTTGCGTTCGGTGAGCCAGTACGCGCCGTTGTGGCCGTGCACGCCGGCGGCCTCCCAGGCGGCGCCGCCCGTCTCCAGCGCATTGGCCAGCGACACGTCGTCGCCCATGAACAGGGCGACCTGCGGCGGGTCGCAGCGCAGTGAGTGGGCGTCGAACCGCGACTGGAACGCCTTGATGTCACGGCTGAAGCGGCAGAACGACTCGTAGCACGGGTAGGGCTTGCCCTCTTTGTCCTTGAGCGCGAACACGAGCGGCAGCTTGTTGCGTGTGCCTTCGAGGTAGTAGTTGTAGGTGAAGTAGGTCAGCAACGTGTAGCCACGGCCCGTCAGCCACCAGCCTTGCGCGAGCGCGTGGCCGACCGGCGAGTTGTCCTGCACGTACAGTTCGTGGACCATGAGCGGCTTGCCGCGGCTTTCGAAGATCGAGCGATTCATGTCGAAATTGAGGAAGAGTTCCGCGGGGTAGCCGAGGCTGGTCGGCCGGTCGCCGGGCAGGTACAGGTCCATGCCGCCGTTGTCGCCGATAGCGCCGAGCGCGAACAGGATGTGGCTCTCGAAGTTGGGCCAGCAGGGCGACTCGCTGATGGGCGTGCGGCCGCCGTTGGTCGAGAGGAAGGCCAGGGCGAAGTCCTGGTACCAGTCGACGAGGACCTGGTCGTGCCAGCGTTTCCACTCGATGGCGCGCGGGCGGTCGAGTTCGAACAGTTTCTTCCAGCGCTGCGTGTTGTCCTGGGGCAGATCCATGGCGACCTTCATGATCTTGAGTCGCTCCGCGGTTTCGTCCACGTCTTTGGGACTGCCGAGCGGCTGGATCTCGTCCCAGGCGCCGTAGTTTGAGCCCCAGCGCCGGTTCAGTTCGTCGAGCGTCAGGTACCGGACCTGTAGATGAGTTCGGAACGCCTGAACGCACGACTCGCAGTAGCACGGCGGGTGGCTGAGGCCTTCGCCGGCAATGAGCTGCTGCAGGACGCCGGGGCTGTCGCGCAGGTACGCACCGCGGTCGGCAGCGGCGCGGCGCAGTTCGGCGCGGCTGGCCGGACTGGTGCAGACGGACCGGTACGAGGCGGCCGGCACGCACAGCGCGCGCATGCCGTGCCGCAGGATGGCGCTGAGGTTGCGCGCGATCGAGCATGGGTCCTGTTTGCCGGCCAGGCGCACGGCGGCGATGCCGTCGCTGGCCATGGCCTGCAGCGTGGCCTCATCGTCCGGGGCGGTGGTGTAGGCCGCCGCGACATCGCAGATCGAGTTAAGGGTTCCCGCCTCAGTGATGAACAGCGTCCACGGGCTCAGCGGCACGGCGGTCCCGTCGTCGAGGATGGCTTCGTGGCGTACTTGATACTCGCCGGGGCCAAGCGCGCCCGCAACGGGCAGCGCGAGCGTGCGGCGTTCGCCCACGCCCAGGCGCAGGCGGGTGCTCGTTTCGGACAGTTTGTCGGAACCGCGCCGCACGTCGGTGCGGAGTTCGCACGCGATGTGCCGGCCGAGGTCGTTCAGAACCGTCACTTCGATGGCGGGTGACCCGGTCATGTACGTCGCGGGCGGCGGCCGCAACGGCGCGACGTCGAGTCCGCGCCGGACCAGGGGCAGGGGCTCGGCGCTGCGGTTCCACAGGTGACTGAACCACGGCGGCGTGGTCGGCAGCAGTTCGTCGGCGCGGACTTCGCAGTGTGCCAGGCCGACTCCGGTCATGAGCCGAAGCCGGTGCGGGCCGAGGTAGGCCGGGTCCAGGTGCGGGCCGAACAGCAGCATGCCATTGGCGCTGACCGGCACGGGCTGAATAGCGTTCCGGCACGGCGCGGCGCCAGCCGTCCAGACGCGCGTGAACGAGGTGGGAAGGAACCCGTAGAATGGCGGCGTGAGTTGGCGGCCCGGTTCCCAGACGTCGAGACTGAGCGCTACGCCGGTCGCACCCGTGTTGCGCACTTTGAACGAGCCGGCTTCGTGGGCCTCGATCTGGAGTTGAGGCATGGCGGGGTCGGTATCCTTCAGGACGAGCACGTCAGCGTCGCTGACGCGGCGGTTCAGGAGCCGCAGTTCGTCGAGCGTGCCGGCGAACGGGTAGCCGCCGCCGGGCGTGTGGCAGCCGACGCGGCCCGGCCAGTACGCGTCGAGCGGGGTTGGGGTGAACTTGCCCGCTTTGTCGGCGACCTTCGCCCCGTTGACGTAGAGCGCGGTGCCGGTCGTGCTGTCCCAGGTCAGAGTGACGTGTGTCCATTCGCCGGCGCGCAGTGCGCCGGGGGCCTGCATCTGCCAGCCCAGGCACGGTTGCGCCTTGATGACGTCGCCCTCGGCCATGATCACGGTCTCGTAGCCGTCGACCTTTGTGTTCCCGGCGTCTTTCATGAAATCGATGATGACGCGCTGGCCGGGGTCGATGGCATCGGGCCGGACCCATAGCGCGATGGTGCCGACCGCGACGTCCGCGCCGAAGAACGAGACGGGGTTCGGCAGGTACAGGCCGTTGCCCGGCGCGCCGGACAGCTTGATGCCGCTGCCAAACTTGCCTTCTGCGACGGCGTCCGCGCGCCAGGCGGTGGCCGGCCAAACCGCGGTCCCGAAGCTGTGCCCGAGCTCGCCTGGGGCCTCGAAGCGGTACCAGACGCTGAGTTCCGGGCGCGTGGCGTCGGCTGCAACGGTGGCGCCGGCGAATGCGGAGAACGCAAGGGCGATGCAGCCGGCAAGAGCAGTCTTCATGAATCATGCCTCCCATCCGACGGTGTCGGCGTGGTCTTAACCGTTTCTTGTCTGCGCCGATGCGCCCGGGCCCACAAGCGCGCTCTCTCACGATGCCGCTCCACGACTCCGGGCCGTTGATAGTAGTTGCGTCGGTACTCGCGTATTCGTTCACGCACTTCGGGACGCTCGTAGTACCTGCGCCGACGTTCGCGAACTTCCGGTCGCTGTTCGTACCTGCGCCGGGACTCGATCATGCGATTGCGGACCTTCGGCTTCTGCAATCGACGACGCTCATACTCGCGACGCTTCTCTCGTCCGTGTGGCGTCCTCTTGTACCGCCGCCGTTCGGCGCGCTTCCTGCGGCGCGTCACTTCGAGAGCGCACGCATCGCTGCACGTCTTGGCGGCGGCGTGTCGTTCACGGCCGGGGCCAACCTCAAACGAGGTCTTACAGATAAGGCATTGTCGCAACACGCTGGTAGCTCCAACCGCGAACTCCCTCCAGGCCTGTCCACGGGCACGGACATCGCGAGAACGTCTTGGAGATGTCGTCGCCCCTCATCGCGTGATGTCTCCCGAGTGCGGACGTGAACTTCGGAGTAGTATACGCCCGAGCCGGAATGCCGCAAGGGGGGACGACGGACGAGCGTAATGCGTCAGTCGTGGGTGCACGGTTGGGCGGTAGATGGCCAACGTGGCGGGAGCG
>MHBL01000106.1:28005-62849 GCA_001803235.1 Lentisphaerae bacterium RIFOXYA12_64_32 | reverse complement strand
GCCCCTGCCAGACCGCGGGCCACAAGGCCACGTTCAGGCCACTGGCGATTTTTTCACAGCTTCTGACGCATTACCCGAAACCGCATTTGCGGGTTCGCAACGCGCGTTCTGCGGGGCTATAGTTAATGTTTCTCCATTGGGATTTCATGCCGGGTCCATGGCCGTGGGGTACCATGGGAACACAGCTCGAAGAAAAACTACTGACTCTGGCCGGCCGTGAGCGTTGGGAGCGCGGCATGGCTTTGGTGCGCGAACGCGCGATCCTGGACGTGCGCTGCAACACGCGGTCCGCGGAGTTGCGGATTGCCAATGACCAAGGTGGGTTCGAGTGCCTGAAGTTGCAGTTCCGGCGCCAGCGTGCGGCCGTCCAGTGCTCTTGTTCGCGCGGGGGGCGCTTCTGCGAGCACGCGGTGGCTGGGATCATCGAACTGACACGGCGCGTGCCGGAAGTGGCCAACTCGCTGGTCCTGGGCGAACCGCTGGAGGACAGTGCCTTCCGGGGAGGCCCCGGCGGCGGTCCGAAAGACGGCGTGGATGCGCACGACGAGGACAACGGGACGGCGCACGCGGCGCCGACCGTTTCGGTCCCGTCCCTGAAGGCCCTCATGGCGGAAGGACAGCCACGGGCGCAACTGCAACTGCTGGTGCAGGGCGGCCGCCTTCCCACGATGGAAAGCCAGTGGAACCACGTGGGCCTGGAGGCACGACTGCGCTTTGACGGCAAGGACTACTCGGCGGGCAACCTGAAGCGGCTGATGGACGAAGGCCAGGCCGCCGGCGGCATGGTCCTGGCGCACTTCCCGCCGCAGGAACAGCAGATCATCCGCTTCCTGGTGGGGCACGGCGAGATGGAAGGTGCGGTTTTCAGCCTGAACTCCCACGACCTGGCTGATCTGCTTCACAGCCTGCCGGGGTTCAGCGGGCTCTGTGTCGAGGACGGCCAGGTTCACGTGCACCTGGAGCGGTTGGAGCCGGTGTTTCTCGTCAGCCAGCACGACAACGGTCGGTCGGTGGCGCCGAGTCTGCTCCTGCCGGGACGGGGCACCATCCAGGGCCGGAAAGTGTCGCACGTCGCCGGCCGGGGCGGGATCTGGATCGGCCTGGGGTGTGACTACTGGTGGCTGCCGGGTCTCCTGCCGCCTGCCTGGGTTCGGGTCTTTCTCAGAGGTGAGGAGGAATCGCTTTCCGACGACGAACTGCAGCGGTTGGGGGATTTGTGCGGCCAGCATGCATTTCCGGGGCGTCTGGTCTCCAAGGGCGGCGGCACGGGGCAGGAACTGGCCGTCAAGCCGGGGCAGTGCCGGCCGGTCGTCGAGCTGGACTGGGAGGCCGGGGCCATCGTGGGCCGGCTGGAGTTCGACTACGGGGGCAAACGGGTGGGCAGCAGCGGTCCACAGGTTCTCTGGGGCCGGAAGACCTTTGTCGCCCGCGATCCCGAGGCGGAGAAGCGCGCCGAACGACATCTGACAGGCGCGGGGTTCCGACGGTGCCGTGGGGATGACGACGTGTTCCGGCTGACCGAGGCGCGCCACATCTGGCGTTTCATCGGGGAGGTCCTGCCGCGCATGACCCCGCAGTGGGCGGTGTACTGGTCACCGGGATTCCAGACCAAGCGTGCCGCCAGCGGCCATGCGAACCTGACGGTTCGTCAGGCGTCCGAGGATGAGGCCTGGTTCGAACTGGAGTGTGTGCTGAAGGGACCCAAGGGCGGGTTGCTGAGCCTGGATGAAGTCCTGAAGCAACTGGGCAAGGACTCCGGTGACCTGGTGTGGGCAGACAGCCAGGGGGTGTTCATGCTTTCACGCGAGGTCCAGCAGGCCCTGGCCCTGCTTACTCGGCGCTCCGCCCAGCACGAGCACGGTCGTTTCCGGCTGGGCCGATACACTGCGCCGGTCGTGGACGAGGCGGTGCGCCAGTACTGGGACGGCCCGCAGGGACGCTGGCAACAGGCGTGTGAAGCGCTGCAGCAGCGGCAGCTCGCGCTCCAGTGCCGCCTTCCCGAGCGTCTCTCGACGCAGTTGCGCGGTTATCAGGCCGAGGGGGTGGGGTGGCTGAAGACGCTGGAAGAGTGCGGGTTTCACGGCATTCTGGCCGACGAAATGGGGTTGGGCAAGACGGTGCAGGCGTTGGCCATCCTAGTCTCCCGTAAGCTCGAGGGCAAGACGGTCGGGCCCGCACTGGTGGTGTGCCCAACCAGCCTTCTGACGAACTGGTACATGGAAGCGTCGCGGTTTGCACCGGAACTGCGGGCCACCGTTGTGCGGGGGCCGTCCCGCAAGCAGCAAATCGAGTCGCTCGCGAATTACGACTTGGTCATCACCTCCTACGCCCTGCTGCGCCGGGACGTCGCGGCCTATGCCGGGTTAACGCTCGATTACCTGATCCTGGACGAGGCACAGCACATCAAGAACCATCTGACCGCGAACGCCACCACGTGCAAAGCGCTGCGGGCGAACCACCGCCTGATCCTGACCGGCACGCCGATGGAAAACTCCCTGTCCGAGGTGTGGTCTCTGTTCGACTTCCTCCTGCCTGGCCTGCTGGGTTCGCAGAAAGACTTCCGCAACGACTACGAGGTCCCGGTCGAGGGGGGGAACGGAAGTCGTGTCTCGCAGGCCTTGATCAGCCAGATCCGACCCTTCCTTCTGCGTCGCACCAAGGCGGAGGTGTGCAGTCAGTTGCCGCCGAAGATCGAGCAAGCGGTCTACTGTGAGCTCGAGGAAGGTCAGCGCCGCCTGTACGACAGTATTCTGATCGCCGGACAGCGGCTCCTGACGCAGGCACGCCAGGAAGGTTGGCAGGCGTGCCGGTTCCAGTTGCTCTCCGTGCTCATGCGGTTGCGACAGGTCTGCTGCCATCCGCGTCTGCTTCCGGCCGAGATGCAGGTGGGGGGCAACGGCGATGTCGAGTCCGCCAAGACCGAACTGACGCGGGAGATTGTCCATCAGGCGATCGACGGTGGCCACCGGATGCTGCTGTTCAGCCAGTTCACCTCGTTGCTGAAGATACTGGCGGCCTGGCTCGACGAGGAGAAGATTGCCTATGAGTACCTCGATGGCAGCACCAAAGACCGGCAGGAGCGGGTGGACCGGTTCAACCGGACTCCGACGACACCGGTGTTCCTGCTCAGCCTGCGCGCGGGGGGGACTGGCCTGAACCTGACCGGCGCCGACACGGTCATCCACTACGACCAGTGGTGGAACCCGATGGTCGAGGACCAGGCCACGGACCGGACCCACCGGATCGGCCAGGAACGGCCGGTGACGGCCATGAAGCTGATCGTCCGCGACACCATCGAAGAGAAGGTCCTGGCCCTGCAGGCGAGCAAGAAGGAGCTGTTCCGTGAACTCCTGGCCGGTGTGCCGCGCAAGCTTGCCGACCTCTCGCTGGGGGATGTTGAGTTCCTGCTGGCCAAGTAGGCGGCACGTGTCAGACCGACAGGGCCTCCCCCCCCCAATGCCGCTCAGGTCCTCCTGCGCTGCGTGTCGGTCGCGCTCGGAAATCCCGTTGGCACCGCGGCGCCGTCTTCCCCCCTCACCAGCACGATGCGTGCGAACATCGCAAGTCGGGGCAGAACGGGCCTCAGCAGCGACTCGACGCCCCGCCAGAACCCGAACGTCCAGCCTGGTGTCAACGCCGGGTGCGACACGCCCCCGGCCAACAGGTAGCGGAACGGGGCGAGCGGCGTCACGGCGCGGATCTGGAGTTGCGGGAACCCGGCCTCGAACCCGGCCCGATCACGCGCGAAAACGATCCACGCCAGGGCATTGTTGCTGCCGGACAGGGGATGCCCGGCCGGGTGTTCCCACGTCGTGGCGCCGGGTTCAAACGGCTCGTGGTGCAGGTGGCGGTAGATGACCCTCGACCACGGCGTGACCCACGGCTCGATCATGCTCACCACGCCGCCGGGGCGCAGGCACCGGCAGGCCTCGGCAAGGAATCCCCGCGCATCCGGGAAGTGGTGGAACACGTTGGTCATGACCAGCCCGCGCAGGGAACCGGGGGGGAAGGGCAGGCGACACCCGTCCAGTGCCACTTGGACCACCCCGTGCGGCAGGATGTCCGACGTGACCAAGTTCGGCACGAACTCGCGCAGAAAGCTGCCCCCGGAACCGAGTTCGACCACCGCGCCCGGCCCCGGCGGCAGGTCGGCCGCAATCTGACCGTACCACTCCCGGTACAGCCGGTGCAGGAACAGCTTGCGCCGCAGCGCCTGCGTGCGGAGCTCCAACGCCGCCGGGGTGTCGGCAGCCATGTTGGCGTCTCGCGTGCTGCGCATATGTCCTCTTGCCGGGGGCGCGGGGCCGCGGAACGTCCCGGGCCGCAGTTCTACCATGAAGACCCATGAAGGCCGGAACCCAGATGAGATACGCGTCGGGACCGTCCCGCCGCGCCTGGACACAGTTGACTCCGCGTCGTCTGTCTGGCGTTCTGGCCCTTCAAGTCCTTCATGCCCTTCATGGTGACACTATCTGAAGACAGGCCTTCAGACGAACTTGATGCGGTTGGCGGCGAACAGGACCATGCGCAGCAGCAGCACCCCGTGCCGCCAACGGTGGATGTTGGTGGTGCCGTAGGTGCGTTCCTCGTAGCGGATGGGCAGGTCGACGAGCCGCATGTTCAGCTTGGCCGCACCGAACAGCAGATCAAAGTCGCCGAACGGATCGAAATCGCCGAAATAGGCGCGGTTGGCGGCGATTCTGGCGTAGTCCGAAGCCCACATGGCCTTGGTCCCACACAGCGTGTCCTTGATCGGCTGCCCGAGCAACCATGAGAAGGCGAGGCTGAACGACTTATTGGCCAGCAGGTTCAGGAAGCGCATTGCTTTCTTGTCCATGGGGTAAACCAGCCGCACGCCGTTGACCAGGTCCGCCTTGCCCGAGCGCAACGCCTCGTAGAAGCGCGGCAGCGCCTCGGGCGGCATGGTCAGGTCGGCGTCCAGGATCATCAGAATGTCTCCCGACGCGCGTTCGAAGCCGAGCCGTACGGCATCGCCTTTGCCTTTGCCGGTCTGCCGCAAGAACAGGGCTTTGCGTTCCGGGTGGGCTGCTATGGCCTGCGTGATGGCCTCTGCGGTGTTGTCGCTGGAGCCGCCCTCCACGAAGACCAGCTCGGTGCCGCGGCCCATGTCGGGGGTCCGGCGGAACACGGCCTCGATGTTGCCCGCCTCGTTTCGTGCCGGTACGATTACCGACACCAGCGGCTCGGCAGCCAGCGCGGGCCGGACCGGCGCGGGCCGGGCCATGAGCACGTTCGTCAGCGCCAGGAAGCGGCACGGCCAGAGCTTGACCATCCACCGGTTCAGCAACGGGGTCAGCAGCGGGCACGGCAGCGGCGACAGCACTTCCTGCCAGACCCGGAGCAGCTCGAAGTCCGCGAGGTAGAGCATGTGCGCCGCATCCTCGGCGGTCAGCCAGTTCTGGGGCAGCAGGGGCGTGGCCAGACCGAACCGACGGGCCAGGGTCAGGGGGCCGCGCCACATCTGGCTGTGCAGGTTGAGAATGACGCGGCTGCGCGGATGGACCAGGCCGTGCAGCCGCTGCAGCGCGGCTTGGACATCCACCAGGTCATTCACCAAGTCCGACAGGATGATGAAGTCGAAGGTCTCGTTCAACGCGATCTCGTGGACGTCGGCCAGGATGAATTCCAGGTCCGGGTGTCGTTCGCGGGCGCGCCGGATCATCTCGGTGGAGAAGTCGACCCCGACGCCGCGGCCCGGCCGGAGTGCGGCCAGCAGATCGCCTTGAGCACAGCCGAGTTCCAGAACGCTTGCACCTTCCGGGATGACGAGCCGGTACACGTCGGCCAGGCGCCGGTGGTAGCACCCGCCCCAGCCCGGGGACGAGTCCAGGCGCGCCGCGACGCTGTCCCAGTGCGCACACCGCTCCGCGGTGCGGGACGCATGGGTCGCCGGAATGTCCTGGTTCGGTTCGGGTGGCATCGACTCTCCAAGGCTACCCTCAGGCTTCACATTCATCCCCCAACGCGGCCCTGTCAAGCCAAGAATACGAAAGCTACACCATTCGGGCAGGCTGTAGGTGTTTAGGCTGTAGGTAAGACCCTACGCTTTTCCCGCGACGGACGCGCGGGAAAAGGGGCGCGTTGCGCAGTCGCGGTCCGGGTTGTGACGCAGTGACCCAATGGCGCAGTGACTCAGTGACCAACACCCCACGACACCCGACACGCATTACGACAAGCATGTTGGTGTCAACGCGCCGCTAAGGCGGCTACAGCCTACCCGCCCCGGCGTTGCGGTAGGCGCGCGGCGACACGCCGACGGACTTCCGGAACGTGCGGGAAAAGTGGAACGGGTCCCCAAAACCCGCCGCCCGCCCCACCTCCTCGACGTTCAGGCGCGTCCGGTCCAGGAGTTCGCAGGCCCGGGCGACGCGCAGCCGCGTGACGTACTGCAGCGGCGTAACCCCCACTTCGCGGCGGAATTGGCGACCGAAATGTGCTTCGGACAGGTGCGCGACGCGCGCCAGCTCGCCCCGGGTCAGGCCGGCCCGGTCGTACCCGGTAAACAGGAACCGGACCGCTTCTTCGATCCCGGGCGAGTACGCTGCCGGCGAGCGCGACGGGTCGGCGACGCTCTCGTGCAGATCCGCCAGCAGGTTCAGTACCTCGCTCTTGAGCCGGATCGCCTGGAACGGTTGCTGCTGCTTGTGCAGACGGCACACGGACCGGCACCGCTCGACCAGTCGCGCTACGTTCCGCACCGGTACCGTGAGCAGCATCGGTGCCTTGTCCAGGTCAGGGACCGGACTGTCGTTCGCCACATCGAACGAGGTCCACCACAGGCTCAGCGGCGGACCGTCCGCCGGCGGCGTGCCGATGTACCCGAAGTGCGCGTTGAGCGTGACCAGTGTTCCGGGCTTGAGCGCCGCCTCGTGCGGCCCGAGCTGGATGTGCGTCGGGCCGCCGCCGGCATAGAGCCCGAACTCGAGCAGCGCGCGGCCCTTGACCTTGAACGGACCACGGTCCTCGCCGGCGTACGGCAACGGCAGCGCCTCCAGGCGATTCGCCCAGATCAGTGTGTTTTCAATCAGATTGCACGTTTCCGACAGCTTTTTGATGGATTCCAGCATGCCGTTGTCCTTCCATTTCAAGGTTAATGGGTATAATGTCATTCAAACACCCGACAAAACAAGAGCCGGAATTGCCAAGTGATATGGCGGTCGTGGCGCGGGACCTCCGGGACCGCAGCAGAGTGCTCGGGGCCGTCCCGGCCCGAGGCCCTCGGCCGGAGACCGGCCGCGGCACCCCGCGTCGGCGCGGGACGCGCCGAGCCACTGCCAACGTAACGAACCCCTGAACGGAGGAAGCATCGATGCAGAATCTCGCCCTTTTCGGTGGCCCGCGTGCGGTTGCGGAAGGGTCTGTCAAGACGTGGCCACCCCTGAACCAGGCGGACCGTGATGCGGTGATGGCCGTGTTCGACTCGAACATCCTGCACGGCACGGCGGCGCCCAACGCGGTGGCGTTGCAGAAGGAGTTTTCCGAGTACATCGGCTGCAAGTACTGCCTGGTCACGAACAGCGGCACGGCCGCGCTGCACATGGCCGTCGCGTCGCTGGGAATCGGCCCGGGCGACGAGGTGATCGTGCCCGCGTTCACCTATTGGAGCACCGCGGCGGCCGTGCTGCACCACAACGCCATCCCGATCTTCGTCGACATCGAGCCGGACGCGTTCTGCATCGAGCCGAAGCTGATTGAAGCGGCGATCACCGACCGTACCAAGGCGATCCTGCCGGTGCACATCCACGGCATGCCGTGCAACATGGGCCCGATTATGAAGATCGCGAAGAAGCACAAGCTGTTCGTGATCGGTGACGCCTGCCAGGCGCACGGCGCGAAGTGCGACGGCAAGACGGTCGGCAACATCGAGGACACGTGCGGATTCAGCACCAACCGGTCGAAGAACCTGTCCAGCGGCGAGGGCGGGCTGTTCTGCACGAACAACGAGGACGCCTACCGGGTCGCCGGTATGCTGCGCGAGTTCGGCGAGGTCGTGGTGCACGGTGAAGAGCGCGAGTACAACGCGTACGGCATGGGCTGGATGTACCGGGCGCACGAGTTCGTCAATGCGTTCTGCCGTTCGCAACTCAAGCGCCTGCCCGAGAACAATGCCAAGCGCCAGGAATTCGCCCAGTTCCTGACCGCCGAACTGCGTAACATTCCGGGCGTGAAAGGCCCGCACACACCGCCGAACCGCGAGCCGGTGTACTTCAACTACATCGTGCGCTTCGTGCCCAGCGAACTGGGGTTCGACGTGCCGGTCGAGAAGTTCAAGGCGGCGGCGCAGAAGGCGCTGGCCGCCGAAGGCATTGGCCTGGGCCAGTGGCAACGCACGCCCGTGCCGGCGCAGTCGGTGTTCCGCGACATGCAGGGCTACGGCAAAGGCTGCCCGTGGAACTGCGCCCACTACGGCCGCAAGATCCAATACCGCGGCGAGGACTTCCCGGCCACCATCAAGTTCATTGCCGAGCACTCCTACCTGTCCGCCGTGTACCCGCCCAACACGCTGGACCTGATGAAGCAGTACGTCGCCGGGTTCAAAAAGGTCATGGGCGAGCCCAAAGCCCTCAAACGCCTCATGGACGAAGCCGACAAGGCCGCGAAGGCCTCCACCGCCAGCACGTGAAGAAGTGGGACCGGTGCGCGGACCTCGTCGAGTACGGCATCCTGCGGCAGGAGTGGAGGGACGAAGTGACGACGAAGATGACGGCCTGCCGCCACGCCCCGGAGGGCGGCCAGCTCTCGTGGCCGTTTTCCGCGTTACTCGGTCGTTACATAGCTCAGGCTATGCGCCGCCCTCGTGCCTTGAAACCGGCTCAAGATAGCTGGCCGCAAATGCACAGGTTATTCCTTAACAGGCCCTAAGGGCCTCGTGAGCCTACTCCTCGTCCAGGACGCGCAGGGGGTAGTTGTTGTTGCCGTTGTCGCGGGCGGCGGTGGCGCCGGCGTCGTCGTCCAGGCGCCAGATGGAGAACTTCACGTCCGGCGCGTCCTTGAGGACCGCCGGGACGCCGTCGCGGGTCGTCTCGTACCGGGCGAGCGCATCCTCCCAGCCCGCGGGCAGGCCGGCGTCGAAGCGCCAGACGCGGACGTCGTCGATCTCGCCGTCGAAGAAGCTGCCCTGGCACGCCTTGCCGATCTCCAGCGCTTTATCCGTCTGGACTTGGGCCTCGAAGTCGGTGCGCTCTGCGACCTTCGCACCGTCCAGGTAGAGCCTGCCGGTGTTGCCGGCGCGGACGAACGCGACGGTGTGGAACTGGCCGTCGCAGAGCTGCTTCGCGAGGCTGGTCGCTGGGACGACGTCGAGGTAGCCCTTACCCGCCTGGTTCCGGCCGCGCGCAAACACGCCGTTGTACTGGCCGCCACGCAGGCTGAGCTGGAACAGTGGCGCTTCGTACACGCCCTTCATCAGCAGCGTGTAGCTGTCCCCGGCCGTATCCAGCGGCGAGTCGGGATTGAACCGGAACCGCGCCTGCACCAGGAAGTCGTTCGTGCGCAGGTCCAGGTTTGGACAGTCCGCACCGGAGGCCTGAAGAGCCGTACTGCCGCCGCAGTGCAGCGTGCCCTGGGCGAGGCCCGTGACCGTGACCGGGTACGCCTGGCGCGGCGGCGCGGGAATGTCGGGCAGCGCGGCCGTCCCGAACTCGCGCGCGTCCGCATCGACGATGTACGGGCGGAACTCCTTGTCCTGCAGCCACTTCTTGAACAGGTAGTGCTTCTGCCAGTGCCGGTAGCTGGGTGCGATGTCGCGGACGAGCGGCTGGTTGCGGAGTTCGCCGAGCGTGATGCTGCCGCCGACCGCGCCGGTCCGGTCGAAGCGCACCTCTGCGGTGCGGCCGTCGAACCGCACATCGACGCCCGTCTGGCGGTCCGTGCACACCAGCGTGGCATCCACGGGCTGGCCCTTGCCCGTGGCGGTCTGCAGCACGACCAGGTACTCGTAGCCTTTGGCCGCGTCCGGGGCGCCGTCGAACGCCAGCAGCCCCGGCTGGAGGTCGAGTTTGGCGTCGCCGGGCAGGAGCACGACTCCGTCCAGTGCCGCCTTGCCGGCACGGATGTGGAACCGGTTGCCCTGGCCGGTCAGGCCGGGCGCGGTCGCCGCCAGCCAGCGCGTGCGGTCCTGGCTCTTGCCCAGTTGACCGCGGTCGTAGACCACCACGATATCCGGGCGCAGGTACACGACGTGTCGGAACGCGGCCTCGGCCTGGTCGATCGGCCAGGCGTGAGTGGCGTCGCCCGCGGTGTAGTCGAACTCCGGCCAAGTCTCGTACGCGAGGATGCGGCCGGCAGCGAAGAACGTGTGCTCGGTGTGCCCGTGCAGCACGATCCCGTCATGGTTGCGGTACGGGTAGTTCATGGGCGCCACGCCGGAGAGCGCATAGTCGCGCAGGTTGTACGCCAGCAACTGCGGCGAGAACCGGTCGACGATGCGGTGCTCGTCCATGCGCGGCCACGCGGCGGCGTATTGCCAGCGCTCCGGCGGTGCGGCCCCCATCAGCACGACATTGCCCCAGGACGGCACCGGATCGCCGTGGTCGCCCTGCAGCGCTTTGGTGCCCAGCAGCACCTCACCGGCCTTGACGATGCTCAGGTGGTTCGGCTCGACGCGGTAGGTGACATCGCGCGCGCCGCTGACGAAGTACACATCGGTCATGCCCGGTCCCCAGTCCGACTTCATGCACACCTCGCCCTCGACGTCGAACAGCATGCTGGGCGGCAGGTCCGCGACGGCGCGCGCCGGCGCGTCCGGCACGTACCAGCCCAGGGCGAGGAACAACGGCAGGACGAAGCAGTGGCCTTCCTTCATCATCGCGTCGACAGCGGCGTCTTCGTCACCGGTGAGCGGGCCGTTCATCTTCGCGAGCCAGGGCGCGGCATCGTACAGCGCACGCTCGACCGCGTTGCCGGTCAGTAGCGAGGCGAGCATGGCGGTGATCTCGCCGCCCGTGCCGTGCGCGCCCGAACCGCGCAGGGCCAGGCCGCGCCGAATAATCTTGCGTCGGTCCAGGTGCGGTGCGGCGTACTGCAGGTGCACGAAGGCGCCACTGAAGAACTTCGCACTGAAGAACTCGCGCAGGTCGTACCCGAGGAAGCCCTGGAAGTACATCAGGTTGCGGAACACACCCTCGAGCGGGCAGTCGCAGTTGGCCACCGTACCCTGCCACCAGTTCCCGCCCCGCGTCCCGGCGTGCGCCTGCATGTAGTGAACCAACTCCTGGAAGGCGCGGAGCTGCTGGCTCAGGTACGACCGCTCGTCCGGCGACAGCGGCTCGTCAGTCGCCATGAGCGTGTCGGCGACGCGGTTCGAGTCGTACCTGGCCTTGACCAGGTCCTCGTGGTAGCGCGCGATCTCGGGGTGCTTGGCGGCGAGCATGTCGTACAGTACGGCCGAGGCGCCGGCAAACTCCCAGGCGTGCTCGTACGCCTCCTGGTGCCCGCTCTTCAGGATGGGCGCCAAACGATTGACGTAGAAACCGGCATCGCCCGGCTCGAGGTACAGGGCCGCCAGGCCGTAGCCGAGCGCCCGCCAGCGCGCCTCCATGTTCTCGTACGTCTGCGCCACTCCGCCGCCCATGGCCTTGGGCAGGAAGTCGGGCTGGTCAATATTGCGCCGCAGCCACTTGCGGTAGCGTTCGAAGAGAACCGGGTAGGCCGCGATCCGAGCGCGGATGGCGGCCTCGTCCGCGGCGCGGAAGAACAACGACGGGTGCGTCAGTTCCGGGAGGTGTGCGAAGTACGCACGCTGCGCCACCGCCGCGCCGTCGGGCAGGGCGGCGGTGGCGCGCAGCGTGAACACCCCGGTCTGCTTCAGGTCCAGGTCCAGCGGCACCTGCGCCCCTGCGCCGGGCATCACGGTTGCCGCCGCGCTCCCGGACGTCACCGGTCGCTCGTTGATGTCCAGCACGGTCCAGCCCACGTCCAGCCGCAACTCCGTCGTTGCGTCGTGCGCCAGGTACGCGGTGAACCGGACCGGCTCCGCGTTTGCGAACACCGCACGGCACGACGGCAGCGGCACGGCGTCGAAGGCCTCCGTCGGCTCGGGGCGCAGACTCAGCCGGATCTGCGGGGGCAGGACGGCCTGCACCCGGAGCGCGTCCAAGCGCGCCCACGGCGAGCTTGAGTGCACGCGCAGCACGTGCTGGCCGGCCGCGACCGCGAGCACCGGCGCATTGACCTCATCAAACTCGTCCGTGCCCCGCACCAGGTGGTGGCGCGACTCGGTCATGAACCGGTCCAGCATCCAATCGTGCTTCGGCCCGTCGTCGATGGACAGTGCGATCGTGCCTTGCTTGTCGCCCCGGCCGAGCTGCGTCGTGCCGTGGCGGTCGGTGACCGGCGACGTGTCCAGCCAGCGTTTGCCGTCCACCCGCAGGACGTGCGTGTTGTCGCACCAGAACTCGCGGGGCTTGCCGTCGACCGGAACGCTGACCGCGCTGCGGGCGGGCGGCAGGAACGACACGGGCGGCGCCGGCCTGGGCTCCAGGTCGCCCGGGCTGTACCCGACCGGGGCCAGGTGCGCGACCAGGCGCTTGGGACACTCGCTCAGGGGCGGGAGCCCCGCCCAGGATACCTCCGAGGGCACGCAACGGAACACCTGCGCCGCGCGCGGCCGGGCAGGGAGCGGAATGGTGCGGACGATCTCGCCACTGCACACCGCGACCTCAAGGACCTGGTCGGGCGCGGCACACGCAACGTACGCCCTGTCCCCGGACACGAACACGTGCACCGGTTCGGACGGGAGTGCGACCTCCGCAACCTTGCGTCCGGATGCCGCATTGATGTGAACCAGTCGCCGCCCGGCGCCATCGGCAAGGACGAGCCGGTAGCACGTGCCCGAGGCGGTGGCGCAAGTGTCGGGCGCACCGTCGGCACCCGGGCAGATGCAGGTGGTCCGCCCGCACTCGCGCGGCGTGGCGGCCGGTTGGGCCGGAGGCGGGGTCGGCGCCTTGGCTAGGGCGGGGGCCGATGTCTGCAACTGTTTGATGCTCAAGGTCGTGCCCAGGCACCACTCGGTTTGGCGCCCGTCCGCTCGTCGCGCGAACACGGTCAGCGAGACCGGGTTGCCGATCTCGATCCGGTCGACGCCGCTGGGCGCGGCCAAGTCGACACGGAACAGCCATTTCTCGCCTGGCACGATGAAGTACAGCAGTTCCCCGGCCTGGACCACGGGCGAAATGCACGGCGCGGCGGCGTTGCCGAGTTCGGGCACGGTCAGCGTCGCGTCGATGGCCCGGGTCTGGTTCGGTTGCGCGGGGTCGGGGACGAAGCTCCTGCAGATGAAGCGCAGCTTGCCGGGGCGTTCGTAGATGACGTCATACCGGCCGAACTTCTCGCCCTTCAGCCACAGGCGGCTGTTGCGGAACGGGCGAGGGCAGGCATCCGTCGGGTCGGTCCAGATCGTTTCCGGCTGTTCCGGCCAGGCGAGCCGGTCGACGGGCGTCGTGGCGCCCGTGTCCGGGTCCCACGCCTGTGCCCGTGGCCACACGACCACCGTCCCGTCCACGACGGCGACCGCCTGCGGGTTGAACGGCAGCGCCAGCTGGTTCTCGACAGCCAGGCTGCGGCGCCCGAGCGCAACCAGGCTGCGGCCCTCCATGCACGCTACCACCACCTGTTCGCCCGCGAGGGCGAGCGAGTATGGGGTCGCGTCCATCGCGATCCTCTGCGTCACGCGCCCGGCCGCGGCATCGTAGACGATCACCTCGTCGTTCTGCGCGTCGGCGGCAAAGAGCAGGCCGGTTGTCTCGTCGGCTACCAGATCCGCGACGTATCCGCCAAGGGCACTGACGCCGACGATCTTTTCGGTGACCGGGTCCACGACGCCCAGAAACCCGTGCTGCGGGGCGCTGAAGTAGAGCCGGTCGCGCAGCGCAACGAGCCGGTCCGGACCAGGCTTCTCTTTCGTCAGGAGTGGGTCCATGCTCAGGCACGAGCGGTCGGGAAAGCCGACCGGCCAGACGTGCTCGTAGGTGAAGCACGGCAGCGACTTCGGAAACCGTACCGCCGCCGCTTCTTCGCTGTTGCGCCACCAGACGGGGACAATGCGCAGCGCGCCGGCGCGGTCGGTCGAGAAGGAAAACTCCAGCGTGCCGCCCTCGTCCGCCGCCGCGTGCGACATGTACGCCCCGCCGCTGGCCATCTCGTCGGTGACCGCCGCCCAGGCGCCGGCAGGTCGGGCCTGCTCAGCCTCCCACAAGCCTGGTTTGCCGTCAACCGGGATCTCGAACGCGCTGGCCGCGCCGAGGGTGAAACCCAGGGCGGTCGCGAGCATCAGGATGCGAAGGGGGTCTTGCATGGGGTGGTGGATCTCTTGCTGGCGCAGTTGTCGCGGCGGATGCTCCGTACAAGAACGGTGGCGTGTCCAGTGGCTCGGCGCGTCTCGCGCCGAAGCGGAGTGCGCCGGCCGGTCCTGTCCGGCGAAGTTGCTGGCGCGAAGACGGATCCCTGACCGCGGCCCTCGGTCCGGGACGGACCCGACACCTTGCTGCGGCCCCGGAGGTTCCGCGCCACTGTCCGGTGCGGAGAAGATAGGCCGGCCGTGCGGAGAACGCAAACCCGCCGCCGGCAGGGGTGAATGCAGCCTCCGAGGAAGTAGAGCATGGCTCCCGCCTTGCTCGGGTGGTGAACCCTGATCCGGCTGTCTTCCCTGGAGCGCCCGCGTCTCGCGGGCTGCCTTCCTGGGGCGTGGCGGTACCCCGCGAGCCAGGATGAATCCCAATTCCGGTGCGGCTTGCTTGACTTCTTTCCCGATTGAGATACTAGTATTTAGTAGGCTTCAGAAGTTCGTATATCAACAGGAGGGACAGCGCATGGCACAGCAGGCGACAGGTCTGAAGGAATTGCTGGGGCAGTATTTCGGGTTCACCGGGTTTCGACCGCTGCAGGAGGAAATCGTCAGCGACGTGCTGGCAGGCCGCGACGTAGTGGCGCTGCTGCCCACCGGCGGCGGCAAGTCGCTCTGTTACCAGCTCCCCGCTCTGGCGCGCGACGGTCTGACACTGGTCGTCTCGCCGCTGATCTCGCTGATGAAGGATCAGGTCGACGCGCTGACGGCCAACGGTGTGGCGGCCACGTTCCTGAACTCGACACTCAGCGCTCCCGAGGCGCGTGCCCGGCTGCATGGCCTGTACGACGGTCAGTACCGACTCCTGTACGCCGCTCCGGAGCGAATCATGCTAACAGATTTCAGCGAAAAGCTGCGGAACTGGCGCATCAACCTGATCGCGGTGGACGAAGCGCACTGTATCAGCGAGTGGGGCCACGACTTCCGGCCCGAGTACCGGCAACTGCGCGACCTGCGCGGGCGGCTCCCGGTTGTGCCCATGCTGGCGCTGACCGCTACGGCGACCGAGCGGGTCCGGGTCGACATTGCCCGGCAGCTCGGGCTGCGCGAGCCGCGGCAGTACACGGCCAGTTTCAACCGCCCCAACCTGACCTACCGCGTGTGGCGCAAGAGCGGCCCGTATGGGCAGATGCTGGGGTTTATCCGCGCGCGGCCGGATGCGGCCGGGATCGTCTACTGCCACAGCCGCAGGACCACCGAGATGCTCGCGCAGCGCCTGTGCGCCGACGGCGTGCCGGCCCGGCCCTACCACGCCGGCATGGAGACGCGCGACCGCGCCGCGCACCAGGATCTGTTCCTGCGCGACGAGGTCCGGGTCGTCTGCGCCACCATTGCGTTCGGCATGGGGATCGACAAGCCGAACGTCCGCTTCGTTATCCACTACGACCTGCCGCGGAACCTGGAAGGTTACTACCAGGAGACTGGCCGCGCGGGTCGCGACGGGTTGCCGGGCGAGTGCCTGCTGTTGTTCGGCGCCGGTGACGAGGTCAAGCTGCGTCGCTTCATCGACGAGAAACCGGACCCGCAGGAGCAGCAGGTCGCCCGGGAACAGCTCAAGCAGATGGTCGACTACGCCGAGGGCGCTGGGTGCCGCCGGGTGCGTTTGCTGGGCTATTTCGGCGAGACCTTTCCCGAAAGCGACTGCGGTGGGTGCGACAACTGTCTCACGCCGCGCCAGACTTGCGATGCCACCGTGCCCGCGCACCGGTTCCTCGCCTGCATCGAGGGCTTGCGCGAAGCGACTCCGCGCTTCGAACCGAACGTGAACCACATCGCCGGGGTTCTCGCCGGCGCCAGCACCGAACTCATCCGCCGTTGGGGACACGACCGCGTCGCGGCGTACGGCACGGGTCGCGACCTGCCGCGCGCCGAATGGCAGGCCTTGGGCCGCGAACTGGTCCGGCTCGGGCTCCTGCGCCAGACCACGGGCCGGTTCAGCGCTATCGAGTTGACCGCGGCCGGCCTCGCCACGCTGCGGGAATCGCGTCCGGTGCGTATCGCCAGTTTCGCCGAAGCGACGCCGGAAACGCGGCAGCGCCCGCTGGCCGGTGACGTGCCCTGTGACGAAGCCCTGTGTGAACGCCTGCGCCGGCTGCGCCGCCGCCTGGCCGAAACACGGAAGGTGCCGGCGTACGTCATTTTCTCCGACGTCAGCCTGCGCGCCATGGCGCGCGCCTATCCGGTCACCGAGGCGGAGTTCGCGCGCGTGCACGGAGTCGGCCGGCAGAAACTGGCGGAGTTCGCAGCCCCGTTCATGACGGAGATAGCCGACTACCTGCGCACCAACCCGCGGCAGAGCTTCTCGGCCCCCGATCCGGCGCCGCTCTGGCAGCCCGCGCGGCGCGAGTTGTTCATGAATGATTCCGCGAGCGAGACGCTGCGGCTGCACAAGACCGGCCTCAGCGTCGAGGAGATTGCCCGGGTGCGGGGTCTGAGCGCGGGAACGGTCTACACGCACTTGACGGCCACGGTTCAAGCCGGACACCCGGTCGACCTCGGCCGGCTGATCCCAGCCACTGTGCAGACGCGCATTGCCGGTGCGTTCAAGCAGGTCACGTCCGGTCGCCTGAGAGAGGTCAAGGAGCTGGTCGGCGACGCGGTCGACTACGGGCAGTTGCACCTCTGGCGAGCTGCGAATCCCGCCCCCGCGTCGCCCTGACCCCGATTGGCGGCGACAGGCAGTCCGCATCAGGGCTGTTTCAAGATCCGGTAGTCGTGAACGTGGTGCGGCGGAGAGTACCCCCGGCGTGTCCCCACGCCGGGGGAGGTCCGGCCTGAGGACAGGCCGGACCCACTTGGCGTGCGCAGAGACGTGGCCTTCCGATGAGGCGGTGCCGGATCTTGAAACAGCCCTGAGTCCGCACGGCTGTTCCTTGACAGCCAAGTTTCCTTGATTACGCTATTCCCATGATCACGCGTGTGACAGGAAAGAACCAGATCACGGTTCCGGCGGAAGTGGCCGCCCGCGAGGGCATCGTGCCGGGTACGCGGTTCGACTGGCAGTTCACGGAGCAGGAACACGTGATCATGGTCCGCGTCATTCCGGCTCCCGGCGCGCTGGCGGCATCGCTGCGTGGCCGCGGCCGCCAGTTTCGCAGGCGCGGAAGCGACCCGGTGGCGAATCTCCACAAAGAGCGTGAGCGCGAGGAGCGTGAACGCCGGGGAACGGCCTCGTGATCACGCATCTCCTCGATACGTCCGCGATCCTGGCGCACTATTTCGACGAACCGGGCGCCGCCGAGGTCGGGGCGTTGTGGGAGACCCCGGGGAACCGGCTCGGCCATCGGGAAAGCCGGGGACACGCGCCCCGCGTGTCCCCGGCTTTCCCGATGGCAACCCCGAGGGAGTCCAGAGGGAGTCAACGACGCCCTCTGGTCGGGGGCGTGGGGGCGAAAAGCCCCCACATCCCGCTCCCTACGGGTCCTACGGCTGTGCGAGCAGGAACTCGACCGCTGCGGCGGGTGCGTCGGTCGGGGCGCCCGTGAAGCGGGTGAGGGCTTTCTTCGCGCGGGCCAGGCTGTACTGCTTCTGGACGAACGCGAAACCGGCGTCGTCCTCGCCGGCGAGCCAGAGCTGGCCGGGCGCGTTGAGTGCGAGCATGCCGGGCAGGTCGCCGTACTTGGCGCCGCCGGGCAGGAAGTCGGGGCTGTGCACGTCGAGGACCTTGCCGAAGCGGAACCCGCCGGTATCGATCGCCGCGCCGGTCACGGCATTGCCGCACTGGGCGCGCGCCGCCGCGACCCACGGCCCGGCGCCCGCGAGCCCGACCAGGTCGATGCGCGTCGCGCCGCGGCCCTGGGCAAAGGCCACGACGCTGAGGATGTCGTGAACGCGCTGTGCGAACAGCGCATGGTTGTAGCCGAACGTGAACGCCGGCGCTTCGCGCGGGTTGTCGACGCGCCGCGTCTGCGTCAGGGGCTTGCCGTCCTTCAGGAACTTGCCCTGGTAGAGCAGGTCGACGCCGATCACGGCCGCGCCCGCATCGAGCAGGCGCTGGACCTCAGGCTTCGGCTGGCCCGCCGCCTTTCCGGAGGCCGCGGCGAACCGTCCAGCCTTGCCGTCGGCATCGATCCACACGACCGTGCGGCCGCGGCTCTTCTTCGGTTCCAGGACGACGACCGGCAGCTCCTCGTTGCGTGTCGTGTTGCGCAGGACGCCGGTCTTGAGCGTGCAGCAGCTCCGGCGCTTCGTCGAAGTCCCGCGCCACTCGACGTCGCCGACCTCGGCCAGGTTGCGGCCAATGACGATGTCCACCGCGCCGCCGTAGATCTTGCGGAACTCGGCTGCGGAGTCCGCGGCCGCGTCCAGTTGCCGTGCGGCATCATCGGTGAGCCAGCGCAGCAGTTTGCGCTCGAACTCCGGGCCGCCGGCCGGCTGCGGGTGCGCGGTGTCCCAGACCGACATCTCTTCCTTCGTCAGGCGCGTGTAGTCGCCGGCCACGATGGGCTCCGGCAGTCCGAGCTTGAACTGCTTATTCAGCCAGTGACAGAACGCGGCGCGGCTGACGTAGTTGTAGTTGTGCTCGAAGTGCTCGCCGCGCTTCAGCATGACGTTGTCCGGCGCGCCGAGCATGGCGTAGAGCTGCTTGAGTTCCGGGAAGCCTTTGGTCGACATCTCCTTGGTCCAGTCGTTGGCCGTGGTCATGCCCTGCGGCTTGGGCGCGTACAGGGCGGCGAACTCGACGTTGCCCGTGTCGATGCGCAGGCCGCTGGCGTTCTCGCAGGTGCAGCCGCCCTGCATGGCGGTCGAGACCATGACGGCGGGGAAGGTCATGGCCGGCCGCGGATCGAGCGCACCCAGGATCATGGTCTGCGTGCCGCCGCCGCTGCCGCCCGTCACGGCGACGCGCTGCGGGTCGACCTCGGGCAGCGTCAGCAGGAAATCGAACGCGCGCATGGAACTCCAGGTCTGCAGGCCCATGATGCTCTGAAAGTGCGTTTCCGCCTGCGGGCTGAACAGGCCCCAGTTTTCGGTCGTGGTCATGTCCGGGCGCTGTTTGGCGAAGCCGTGCGAGATTTCCATCGGGATCTGCAGGCTGTCGGCGTACCCGATCATGTCGTAGTGGAAGGCGACGCACCCCATCTGCGCCAGTTGCACGCAGATGGCCTGCAGCGGACTGCGGCCACCCTCTTCGAACCGCTCCCCGCCCTCGACGATCTGCTTGCGCACGCTGTCGGCACCCGCGTCGTGGAAGCGCCCGTCCTGCCAGTGCCCGTGCGGGTACAGTACGCCCGGCACGCGGCCGCTGACGTTTTTGGGCCGGTACAGGTTGCCCGTCACGAAGAAGCCGGGGTGACTCTCGAAGAACACCTTCTCGACCGTGTAGTTGCCGCGGTCGATCCTGCCGTGGACGACGGCGTTCAGCGGCGTGCGCGGGGGCATGGGCCAGAGCCCGAGCGTGACCAGCATCTGCCGGCGGACACGCTCGGCGCGTTTGGCCCAGGCCTCGGACGTCGCGGGGGGGGTGAACGGGAAGTAGCCGTTGAGGTCCTTGAGCTTCCCGAGCCGGGCATCGTTCGGGACCTGCCCGGCGGTCAAGGCGTGCAGAGCGGTCGGCGTGGGTTTCGTCGGCATCGTCGAATCCTCCGTGTAGGGACGGTGTGAAGCGCAGCCTGCGGCAAGCAGGGTCAAGACGAGGCTCGCGCATGAGAGGCGGTTGTGCATGGCAATACTGTACCGCCGGTTCGGCAGAGTTGCGCCACTGAATGCCGGGGCGCCGCTGACGCAGGACCCGCGAACGTGAAGCGTCAGTCGCGGGTGGAGATAAGGTCGAAGTCTGACCTGAACTGACGCCTAAAGTGGTCGGAGCGGCTCGCTCCGACACCTGCGGGAGCGAGCCGCTCCCGCCACTTTGGCCATACTACCGCCCAACCGTGCACCCGTGACTGACGCAGGACCCGCGAATGGGGCGCCCGGCTTGAGTAATCCCTTTTCGCCTTTATAGTTGGCCTGTTTCGGCGGGATTCGGTCATACGGAAGATGCGCCGTTCTTGAATTGGGAGTATCGCTATGGCCAGCGTATTGCTCAAAGACGTCACCAAAGTGTTTCCCGGCGGGGTCCTGGCGGTCGACAAGTTCAACTTGGAGATCAAGGACTCCGAGTTTGTCGTCCTGGTCGGTCCGTCCGGGTGCGGCAAGTCGACGACGCTGCGCATGGTGGCGGGCCTGGAAGAGATCACCTCCGGCACGATCAACATCGGCGACCGCCAGGTCAACGATGTGCCGCCGAAGGACCGCGACATCGCCATGGTGTTCCAGAATTACGCCCTGTACCCGCACATGACCGTGTACGACAACATGGCCTTTGGCCTGAAGCTGCGGAAGTTCAAGAAGGCGGAGATCGACAAGCGCGTGCGTGAGGCGGCGGAGATCCTCGGGATCGAGGCGCTGCTCGAGCGCCGGCCCAAGGCTCTGTCCGGCGGCCAGCGCCAGCGCGTCGCGGTGGGACGAGCCATCGTGCGCAAGCCCGCCGTTTTCCTGTTCGACGAACCGCTGTCCAATCTGGACGCCAAAATGCGCGTGCAGATGCGTACGGAAATCAGCAAGCTGCACACGCAGCTCGAGACCACGATGGTCTACGTGACTCACGATCAGGTCGAAGCCATGACCATGGGCGACCGCATCGTGGTCATGAAGGACGGCCTCATCCTGCAGGTGGCGCCGCCCACGGACCTGTACGAGAATCCGACCAACATCTTCGTGGCGGGTTTCATCGGCACTCCGCCGATGAATTTCTTCGATGGCAAGATGGTTGGGCAGAATGGCGGGAAGTTGGTCTTCGACGAGGGTACTTTCACCCTCGACATGCCGGAGCGGTGGAAGGACAAACTAGGGCCGTTCAAGGACAAGCCGGTCGTGTTCGGGATCCGTCCCGAGAACGTGGGCAGCACATCGGCGGAAGCCACCCCGGGCGCTCCGAAGGTCCGTGCCACGGTCGAGGTCGTCGAACCCATGGGTTCGGAGACCTACCTGTATCTGAACACCGACGAGAACGAGTTCATCGCGCGCGTCGATCCGCACCGGCGCTGCCACGTGGGCGATGCCGTGGACCTGGCCTTCGTGATCGAGAAGGCGCACGTCTTCGACCCGCAGACGACCAAAGTCATCGTCTGAGTCGGTGCGGCGGCAGTCCCCGTTCGTAGTCCCGCCTTCAGGCGGTCCCCCTTTCCCCGCCGCCACGCGCAACCCGGACCGCGTGAAGGGCCTGTCGATATGATCGCTTGGCGTGGGCGGCAACGCCTGGACACCGCCGTCCTCGGCGGTCATTTGTGCTCAATCTGCGGCGGGGGACCGCCGTCTCCAGTCGTTTTGCGCCGGCAAGGTGCCTATTCGCCCCACTCAGCGGGAGTTCTGCTATGCTTTCCACCACTGAACTGCTCCGCAAGCTGATGTCGTTTCGGCCCGTGACGGGTGACGTTGAGCGCGTCAACGCCGGGGTTGCCTTTCTCCGGGACTACCTGGCTGCGGCAGGTGTCTTCACCTGCGTCGAGGACCAGCAGGGCCGGCAGATCCTCTACGCGGCCACGCAGCCGACGCGAACCCCGCGCCTCCTGCTGAACGCGCACCTGGACGTCGTGCCGGCCGAGGACGACAGCGCCTTCAGCCTGCAGGAGAAGGACGGCTGGCTGTACGGCCGCGGCACGGTTGACGACTTGGGCAACTGCGCGGTGGTCGCCGAGGCGCTGGCGCGCACGAACGGACGCGTTTCGGCCGGCGCCGTATTCACGACGGACGAAGAGGTGGGCGGCAGTACGACGCGTGCGATGGTGGAGCGCGGCTATGGCGCGGAGACGTTCGTGCTGGTCTTTGATGCCGGTGATTACTACACCGTGGCCATCGCGCAGAAGGGGATTCTGGACCTGCGGCTGCGCGCCCGCGGCAAGGCGTGCCACAGCGCCGAGCCCTGGGACGGCGACAACGCCATTGACCGGCTGATCGACGGGTATGTCCGCGTCCGCGGGTTGTTCCCCAAAGTCTCGGCGGCCGATCAATGGCACGAAACCATGGTGGCGGCGATCATCCAGGCCGGGAAGGTCCACAACCGCGTCCCCGACAGTGCGGAAATGCTCCTGAACCTGCGCCTGACTGAGACCGCCGACCCGGACGCGCTCATCCGTCGTGTCGCGGAAGTGTCCGGCTGTGAAGTGACCTGCGAGATGCGCTGCCCGCCGGTCGCCGTGGCGGCGGACGACCCGCTGGTGCAGGGCGTGGTCCGGCATTTCGAGACGGGCTGGGGCCGCGACCTGCGCGTGCGCAAGCTGAACGGTGCGACCGACGCGCGGCATTTCGTCGCGCTCGGCAAGCCCATCGCCATGCTCGGCGTCCCGGGCCTGGGCGCTCACGCCAAAGACGAGCGCATCGAAAAAGCCGGCTTCGAACGCACCGCCGACGTGCTCACCGACTACCTACTGAAGGCCGGTGTGTGAGAACCGCAGCACGCGTACGCCCCTTGGCCCGCGGCGACAGACTCAGAACTGACAAGGTGCGGGATGGGCGCGGAGGCGGGGACGCTGTCCCCGTGCCCCTGCCGGGGGGCGTCATTGACTCCCCCCAGGCCCCCCTCGAGTTGCCGGGCAGGCGTCGGGAAACGGCACGCGACGGAGTACCGTCCCGTGCCGTTTCCCGACGCGGCGGCCGATCGGCGCTGCCCGCGCCGATGCAAACACAGTGGCATTGGCTGGCGGCGGTTGCGCCCCAGTGGCGCGGCACGTCCCGGGCCGCCGCATGGTGCCGCCGGGACGTCTCGGACGGGCGTCTCCAGCGAAGTAGCGCAAGGCTCCAGCCTTGCAGCGTGCCATTCGGGGCACGGGTGCGTGTGCGAAGCGCATCCCCGTTTGAGTCCCGCCTTCAGCACCCCCCGGGCGCTGAACTCCGCCCGGCCAGGCCCATCGGCCATTGCGCATTGCGGCGCGCGGTTCGGCGCACGCCGGAACGCTTTGCTGAACTGGAACGGGGCCGGTGAGCCGCCGCGGGCTCAGAATTGAATCGTGAACCGGGTCCCGGTCGGGCCGGTATCGCAGCGGATCATGCCGCGGTGGATGTCGACAATTTTCTTGGTGATAGTCAGGCCCAGGCCGGTGCCGCCCGTCTTCTTGGTCTTGAAGGCCACAAACAGGTTGTCAGCGATCTCCGGCGGCATGCCTTTGCCGTTGTCGCTGACATCGACGGTGATGTGGCCGTCCCACGTGGAGCGCAACGTGACCTGCGGTTCCGGGATGCCGTGTTCGAGCAGGGCCTCGGTGGCGTTCTTGCCGAGATTGAAGAAGGCCATTTTCAGGTGCGCCGGGTCGATCTGGCGCGTCGGGACAGCCGGATCCAGTTCGGTGCGGACCCGCACCTTGCCCTCACCGCCTGCACTGTCCGCAAAGGCCTGGATGTCGCTGGCGGCGTCGCGCAGCACGTCGTTCAACTGGGCGTCGACAAACTGCGGGTTGTAGATTTTGGTGAACTGCAGGTAGCTGACCGCCAGATTGGCGCCGGAAGCGACCGCGTCCTGCGCCAGGTGGATATCCTCCTGGATGTCTTCCCGCTCGACGGCTTCGGGTGCGGCCAGTTCCAGGTCCTCCTTGAGGCAGTTGATCCAGGACTGCGCCGAAATGAGCTTGTTCTTGAGCTCGTGGATGGCCTGGTAGGAGGTCTGGCGCAGTTTCATGATTTCCATGCCCAACGAAATGCTCGAGAGGATGACGAACACCTCCTGCAGGGACTTGCGGTAGAACTCGTGCTCGCGGATGTCGGCCATGTTCACTTCGACCGCACCGCCGCTGACATCCAGGTTCGGGAACACGTTTTCCGCGAACAGCAACTGCAGGACCCCAGACGCGCGCCCGTAGCCGGACGCGTCTGTCCGCGGATTATGCACCGAAGGGATCGGGATGCTGAGCAGGTAACGGGTCTTACGGGCGAGATCGGCGTCGATACCGTCGTAGTGCCGTCGGTCCTTGGGCGCGTAGGTGTAGATGATGACGTTTCGCGACGCCGTCTCGCCGGCAATGCTGTCGGGCGGGACCGGTTTGCCGATGAGCTCGGTGACGTCGGAGAAGAGGAAGCGCAGGCAGGCGCCCTCCTCGCCGAGGATTGAACCGCCCGAGGCGCTCGAGATGCGGATCAGCAGGTTCAGGCACTCGGACAGCATTTCCTCCGGCGGCTTCTGAAGGCTGTACTGCACGACTTGGTTCAGATGATGTTCGAGGTCTTCCATGGCCTTCACCTCAAGTGCGCGGCTGCAGTCGGGCCCGTGGCTGCACGTGTTCCGTGGCGCGTCATAGTAGTGTTTCACCCCGGTGAATGCAAGCGTTGGCGAGAGAGCGCCAGGGCTGTTTCAAGATTCGTGACCGTCGCGTGCGGTGAGTACCCCCGGCGTGTCCCCACGCCGGGGGGGGGCGGCCTGAGGACAGGCCGCCCCCACTTGGTGTGCGCGGAGGCGTGGCCTTCCGAGACGCGGTGCCAGATCTTGAAACAGCCCTGAGAGAGCGCTGACGCCGGGCGTATGAGGGGTGGCGAGGTTTTCTTGGTCGGGCAGGTTTGTCGCGGCGAATTGCCGGGGTATAGTACGGGTTCGCTCTGGCACGGTCTAGCCGTTCCCGAAGTGGGGGACGTTGTTGGGCATGAGGCCTGCCGTGAGGCGTGGAATGTCCGAGCCCCGGCCTGCTCGTGGACGAGATGAGTCCCGGGAGGACGGCGAGCGGCGGCCGGTTGCGCAGCAGGAGAAGGGATAGCAAGATGTCGGTCAGAATCAGGCTTCGCAGGATCGGCAAGAAGAACCAGGGATGCCACCGGGTTGTGGTGGCGGACATCCGGAGCCCGCGGGACGGCCGGTTCATTGAGCAGGTCGGCTTCTACGATCCGCGGCACAAGACTGAGACCGTGGACTTGGTGCGCGTGGATTACTGGCTGTCTCACGGGGCGCAGCCCACCGAGACGGTCAGCGCCATCATCAAGCGCATTCGGGCCGGCAAGCCGATGAATTGCCCCGAGGCCGTGGCCAAGCGGGCGGCGGTCCAGGCGGAGAGCGCCAAGGCGGTCAAGAAGAAGAAGGACGCCGAAGACGCCAAGGCTGCCGCTGCCGCTGCCGCTGCTGCTGCCGCTGCTGCTGCCGCTGCTGCTGCTGCTGCCCCGGCAGAGGCCGCGGAAAAGAAGGCCGAATAGTCGACGTGCTCCTCTGCTCCGGTCCAGTCGCGCCTGTAGAGACCGTTTGTTCTGACGGGGACGCGGGCGTTGCAGATCGCGAGGCGGACGGGACTTCCGACGGGTTAGCGAATTATGGTTGTCTCATTTCTAAAGAAGCTTTTCGGGTCTGGCGACACGCGCAAGGACGGCTCTGCCGAAGCGCCTGTGGCAGTGGCGACTCCGCCCACTGCGGAGAAGGAAAGACCCAAGGCCAAAGCTGCGGCTCCTGTCAGGAGTGCAGCCCCTGTCGAGGCCGGTGGCGCGAAGACCGACCAACCGGACATCGAGGGTTTCGTCCTCTACGTCGTGCGGTCGCTGGTGGATCATCCGGACCAGGCGACGGTTAAGGCGGTCGGGGACGATCGGACGTTGACGCTTCAGGTCAGTTGCGCCAAGGGCGATGCGGGCAAGATTATCGGCAAGAGCGGCAAAACGATTGCCGCCATCCGTGCTTTGGCGAACGGCGCGGCCGGGCGAGCGAGTCGGAAGGTGCAGGTGGAAATCCTGGACTGAGGCGCGATGCGGCTGGACATTGTCACCCTGTTCCCAGGCATGTGCCGCGCTCCGTTCGAGGAGTCGATTCTGAAGCGGGCACAGGGGCAGGGGATCGTTGAGGTCCGGCTGATCAATCCTCGGGACTTTGCCCGAGATCGGCATCGCACCGTGGACGACAAGCCGTACGGCGGCGGGGCGGGCATGGTCTTGCAGTGCGGGCCCCTGTTCGAGGCGGTCGAGAGCGTGAGGACACCCGCAGCGCACGTGGTGCTGCTGACGCCGCAGGGCGAGAGTTTTGCGCAGGCAACGGCGCGGCGTTTGGCCGAGTGCCCGCACCTGATTCTGGTCTGCGGCCACTACGAAGGAGTCGATGAGCGGGCGCGGCAGGTGCTGTGCGATGAGGAACTGTCCATCGGGGACTATATCCTCACGAACGGGACCTTGGCAGCGCTGGTGGTAGCCGACGCCGTCATCCGGTTGTTGCCGGGAGCGCTGGGTTGTGCGGACTCCGCAACAGAGGAGTCTTTTGGCGACGGCAGCCTGCTGGAGTACCCGCAGTACACCCGGCCGGCGGAGTTTCAGAGCATGGGCATACCGAGTCGGTTGCTGTCGGGCGCTCATGAAGAGATTCGGGATTGGCGAACGGAACAGCGGCTGGTAAGAACAGTGTCCCGGCGGCCGGACCTGCTGCAGCGCGGTGTGGAGACGGACCATGAACAAGATCGAAAAAATCCGACGTGAGAATCTGAAGACGGACCTTCCGGTGTTTGCGGTTGGCGACACCTTGAAACTCGACGTGCTCATCGTCGAGGGTGACAAGGAGCGCAGCCAGGCGTTCACCGGGACTGTGATTGCCCGCAACGGACGGGGCATAACCGAGAGTGTGACCCTGCGCCGGATCTCGTATGGGCAAGGCGTGGAGCGTGTCTTCCCCCTGCATTCACCCCGGTTGGCGAAGATCACGGTGATGAAACAGGGCAAGGTCCGGCGCTCGAAACTGTATTACCTCAGAGGCCAGGTTGGGAAGGCGGCCCGGATCAAGGACCTGCACACCTCCTGAGCCTTGGGCATGGTTCAAAGGTTCACCGTTCCAGGGTTCACGGTTGGTCGAATCTGCGCTTACATCCGATAACCTTGACAACCTTGAACCGCTGAACCGTGAACCATGCCAACCGACAATCTCCACTTCGAGCGGCTCGCATTCAGCAACGGATACGCCCGGGTCGCGGGGGTCGATGAAGTCGGCCGCGGTCCCCTGGCCGGCCCTGTCGTGGCGGTGGCCGTGGTGTTGCCGGAGCGCGCATGGGCCTTGCCGCTGGCGGATTCGAAGACCCTGACCGAACGGCAGCGCGAGGAGCTCTGTCGGGAATTGCAGTCGCTCCCCGGCGTCAACGTCGGCACCGGCGTCGTTTCCGTGGCAGACATTGACCGTTTGAACATTCTGCGGGCGACGCACCTGGCCATGCGCCAGGCCGTGCGAGCCCTGACTCCCCTTCCCGATTTCGCTCTGGTCGATGGTCTGCCCGTGCCGGATTTTCCCGTGCCGGCGAGTTTTGTGGTCAAGGGCGACGCTCTCAGCGCCACCATTGGCGCGGCCAGCATTGTGGCCAAAGTCTGCCGCGACCGGATGATGGTGGAGCTGGACCGCCAGTATCCGGGCTACGGTTTTGCCCGCCACAAGGGGTACGGTACGGCTGAGCATCTTGACGCTCTGGAACGGCTGGGGCCCAGCCCGATCCACCGCCGATCGTTCGCGCCGGTCCGTCGCCTTGACCCGCAGTACACAGGCCAGCAGGAGTTCGCCTTCAGGCAGGGGAACGACCCTGTCTCGGCGTGAAGCATATGTCCTTGCAGCACAAAATCGAGCCGGGTGTGGAGCGCGTCGCCAGCCAGCTCGTTCAGAGCGGCTTCGAGACTTACGTCGTCGGCGGTGCGGTCAGGGATTTGCTTCTGGGCATACCCCCCAAGGACTATGATCTGGCCACGGCAGCCACGCCTGAACAGGTCCGGCAGGTCTTCGGCCGGCGCAAGGCGCGAATCATCGGCCGGCGCTTTCGCCTGGCTCACGTCTACACTGAGAGAGGTTACTACGAGGTCAGCACCTTCCGGCGTGAGCCCACGGCGGAGGAGCGGCGCGGCCGGGTGAACGACGACGGGGTCATGCTCTGGCGTGACAACGAGTACGGCACCCTCGAGGAAGACGCGCGCCGGCGCGATTTCACCGCCAATGCCATCTTTTACGATCCGGTGGGTAACCGGGGGATCATCGACCTGGTCGGGGGCGTGCAGGACATTCGGGACGGTGTCGTCAGGACCATCGGCGAGCCCGGAAAACGCCTGGATGAGGATCCTGTCCGGATTCTGCGCGCGGTGAAACTGGTGGCGCAGTACGGGTTCAAGGCGGAGCCCGAGCTGGACCGATGCCTGCGGGAGCGTGTCGAGCAGATCTGCCGGGCGTCCTCGGCCCGACTGTTCGAGGAGTTGCTGAAGATCTTCTCCCGGCCGTTTGCCAACCGCACCTTCACGGTCTTTCACGAGTACGGGCTTCTGCGGCATTTCTGGCCGAACTTGGCGGAGATCTGGGGCACGCCGCAGGGGTGGTTGACGGCGGCTCTGCTCGCGGAACGGGACCGGCGCATGGCAGCGGGCGGCTATTCGAATTCCAGGGCCCTGGCTCTGTCCACGGTGGTGTTTCCCGCCGTTGCCACCGCCCTGGGCTGCGAGGATGACCCGTCCCGGCTCTGGGAGCCTGGAGAAGGGGTTGATG
The DNA here is from genome assembly GCA_001803235.1 of Lentisphaerae bacterium RIFOXYA12_64_32. Lineage (GTDB taxonomy): Bacteria > Verrucomicrobiota > Lentisphaeria > Oligosphaerales > YB12-FULL-65-16 > YB12-FULL-65-16. Next base: position 34,056 of record MHBL01000106.1, on the reverse strand, counting down.
CCGAGTGCCGCGAGGCCATCCGCCGGTTCTTCCAGCCCTTTACCGTGTCGCGATTCTTTACCGCCCGGGTCCGGGACATTCTGCTGCTGCTGCCGCGGTTCAGGGACCCAACGACCAAAGGGCGTCTGTTGCGGCATCCGGAGTACAAGTACGGCCGCGAGCTGTTCGCGCTGCTGGCCACGGTGTATCAGTGGGGCGATGAGTGCCTGGCGGAGTGGCCGCAGCACAATCCGGCACTGCACGGGTCTCCGCCGCACCGTCGAGACCGCCGGTCGACGCATGGGCGCGGCCGCGGGCACGATCAGGGGCATCGACGGGAGCCGCCACCCGAGGCTGGACCGGAGAGATGAAGTGGTTCATCGCCATCCTGATCGTCGCGCTGCACGTAGGCGCGGTGTTCCTGGTCTGGCGGCACTATCATGAACGGACCACGCCTCCCGCGTCGGAGCAGACCCCCGAAACAGCCGTGCCGCCGGATGCGTCAGCCGCGCCGCCTCCCCCTGCAGGGACGTCGCCTCTCGATCCGCGCTTTGACCTGAGTGTCTACACGCGTTCCGCACCCCCCCTGCCGAAAGCACTCCAGACCAAGGCCGCCCTTTGCCGTGCCGGCGTGGTCCTGGACTGGACGCACCGGCGCATCCTGTGGGAGAAGAATGCAGCGGACCCGGTCCCCATTGCGTCCATGACCAAGATGATGACCGTCCTGCTGTTGATGGAGGCCGTGCGGGATCCGTACTCGGGCGTGACGCTGACGACACCGGTTCGGGTGACGAAGGGGACGTGGGCCATCAGCGAGGGGCAGGTCTATATGGATCCGCGCGAAACGTTCACCATGGACGAGTTGCTGAAATGCATGCTGATCCACAGTGCCAACGATGCGGCCTACCTGGTGGCTGAGACTCTTGGCGGCGGGAGCCCGAAACGATTCTGTCAGCGCATGAACCAGAGGGCCAAGGAACAGGGGTTGAGCAGTTTCGCCTTCTTCAACGCCCATGGCCTGACCGAGCCGAACCGGCCGCGGCAGAATTCGGCGGCGCCCTTTGACTTGGCCTTCCTGGCCGGGCATCTGCTTGATTACCCGGAGGTCGTGCACTGGAGCTCGACCTGGAGCAGCCCTATCCGCGAGAAGACGAAGAAGCCCTTCCTTCTGACCAACCGCAACAAGCTGGTCAAGACCTGCCCGGGCGTGAACGGGATGAAGACCGGTTTCACCAATGTTGCCGGGTTCTGTGTGACCGCCACCTGCACCCGCAACGACCGGGTTCTGATCGTGGTGGCGACCGGCTGTCCGAGCAGCGTCGCGCGCGACGACCTGGTGACTAAGCTCCTCGACTGGGGCTACAGCCTCCCGGCGAACTGAGGGCTGGGGCGCGCCGCCGATTGCTGTCGACTGCGATCGACGGTAGTCGGCGGCAGTCGACCGCGCTCGATCCGGATCACTCCGGCGCCCGGCGTCACCGGTAGGTGTCGTAGGGGCCGAAGGCGTTGACCGACCCGGAGGCGGGGGAGCGGACCTTGCCGAGGTTGGTCCACTCGATGTGCCAGTCGAAGAAGCAGACGTTGCCGCCGAGATTGTGGCGGATGGAGAACACGTCCAGCGCGTCCGCCAGGCCGATATGCCCTTCGTTGAACACGATCGGGCCGGACATGACCTCGTTCAGCCAGATCTTCTCGGCGGGTTTCTTGATCGGCTTCAGGTTTCCGCGCTGCTGGTCCATGTGCACGGGCCGACCGGTCGCGACCCGGAGTCCGGGCACGTACGACACGGGTGCCGTGGTTGGATAGGTGAACTTCTGGCCCGGGCAGGAAAAGATGCAGGGGCCATAGAGGCCCTGCCAGACGGTGCCCAGCCGGTAGAAGTCATAGGCCGGGACTTCGATGAGCGGGCCGACCAGCGTGTACCAGGCGGGTGCGGACGGCGTGCCGTAGCCACTGAAGTTGGTCTCCACCGTGTGATAGGCGAAGGGGAGGAAGCTTTCCCAGTCCTCGGTGTAGGTCAAGGTCGCTAAGCCCAGTTGCTTGAGGCTGTTGATGCAGGCCGCGCTGTTGGCGCGCTCCTTGGCCTGCTGCAGCGACGGCAGCAGCATGCTGGCCAGGATGGCAATGATGGCAATGACGACCAGCAGCTCGATCAGCGTGAACGCTGGCGTCGGGGGGCGAATGTCGCCGGTGCGGCGACGTGCTTGGTCCGTCGCAGGCCCGATCCGAGGGTCTGCGAGCCGGGGCTCTTCCGGGGGACTGCCGTAGCGGCGGGGGTGTGTGACGCCCATGATTCCGTCCCCTTTCTTCGACCTCGGCCGTGGCCCCTGCGGGCCGTGAGTGTCAGTTGCGCCAGCCGCCGCTGCCGGCTCACTCGTCGCGACGGCCGCCGAACACGCCGGCGCGGACCAGGTAGTAGAGCAGGGTGAGCAGGGCCGTCACGGCGGCTGCGACGTAGGTCATGAATGCCGCGTTCAGCACGCTGGCCGCGCCGCCCTGTTCCTGCGGCAGCACGACGCCGCACTCGACCATGGCCTTCTTGGCGCGGCTGCTGGCGTTCCACTCCACGGGCAGGGTGATGATCGAGAACAGCACCGCCAAGGAGAAGAGCGCCGCACCCCAGAGGATGAACTGGGGCTTGTGCAGGAAGAACCCGATGAGGATGAAGACGTAGGACATGGTGCTGCCGATGTTGGTCGCCGGGACCAGTGTGGTGCGCAGGCCGAGCAGAGCATAGCCGGTGGCGTGCTGCAGGGCATGTCCCGCCTCGTGGCAGGCGACACCGATGGCGGACAGCGAGCTGCTGTCATAGACGTCCTCAGAGAGACGCAGCGTCTTGCTCGTCGGGTCGTAGTGGTCCGTGAGCGAGCCGGGCGTGCGCTGGATCCGCACATCCCGAACGCCGCTGCGTTCGAGCATGATGGAGGCGGCTTCGGCGCCGGTCAGTCCGCGCGCCGAACGGACGCGGGAGTACTTGCCGAAGGTCGACTTCGTGTAGAAGGTTGCCCACAGGGACAGGACCAGTCCCGGCAGCGCGAAGAGCAGGTACAAGGGGTCGAAGAACAACATCTTCAATCATCTCCTGTTGTCGGCGCGCACCGAACACGCCCACTGGACAAAGATAAGCGACTGGCCCTCTTGGGTCAAGCCCACCGTTGACGTTCTCAAGTCGTTTTAGACCCGGTTTCGGCCTACAGGGTTCCGACGACCCAGAGGAAAATGGCGATGAGCACGGTCATCAGGGGTACGGCGGCGGCGTAGGTGACTACGAGGATCTTGGACATGGCCGCCTCGCCCTGCTTGTGCACCTGGCACATGAGGATGAGGTTGGTGGCGGGCGGCACGCCGGCCTGGATCATCAGCACCAGCAAGCACATGGGGTCTTTGGGAACCAGTCCGGCGCGGTGCAGGGCGACCACGAAGGCGCAGCCGATGAGGGGCAGCACCACGAGCCGCGCGGCAATGATCACGGCGAGCAGGCGGTTGCTGACCGCGGCCTCGCGCACTTCCGAGTCAGCGAGGTTCGCGCCCAGCACCAGCAGGGCGCAGGGGATGGCGGCGATGCCGATCTGGTCGGCCGTCAGCATGACCACGCGCAAGGGCGCATGGGCGTCGACGAACAGGTGGCGCAGGAACGGCGTGACGCCGAACACGATGCCGACCAGCACGGCGACGAACGGCGCGGACAGGATATATTCGCGCCCAATGTGTCCGAGCGGCTTGTTCGCGAGGTACGGAAACGCGATGCCCCAGAGGCAGGGCGACATGCAGACCAGGTAGAGTGAGATGTAGGCGACACCGCGCTCGCCGGCGTGCGGGTCGTTGCGGAACAGCGGCGCGGTGGCCGCCAGCGCCAGCACCAGCGGCATGGGCACGTACCCGGAGTTGCCGAACGCCATGGCCGCGGTGACGACGCGCCGGACCGACTCCGGGGGGCGCATCAGGGCCGTTACGAGCCAACCCATCGCCATCCCGAGCGCAATGTAGACCAGGGCCACAGCCGGCACCACGATCCAGTTGAGGAGGTTCTGGAGGTTGACGCTGGCGCTGAGCTTGCTGATCAACAGGCACGGCAGCATCAGCGACACGATCAGGTGGCTGAGGGCGCGCCGGAAGTCGGTGGTCAGGATACCGCGCCGCGCCAGCCACAGCCCGGCCGCCGCGACGAAGGCCACCTGCAGCACGGATAGAAGACTGGCGGTGAAGACGGAGAGCATGGGTGAAGAGGTTTCAGGTTTCGGGTTTCAGGTGTCAGATGGTGCAGTGGCTCGGCGCGTTCTGCGCCGAAGCAGAGTCCTCGGGCCGGTCTCCGGCCGAGTGACTCGGGCCGGGACGGCCCCGAGGTACCCTGCTGCGGTCCCGGAGGTCCCGCGCCACTGGCCTGAACACCGAACACTCGCCGTCTTGCGCCTCATACGGTTACGGCTTCCGTGGCGCCTGTCTGCTTGGCACCCAGGCGTTGCAGGGCCGGGTCGACGTGAGTCGCCAGGAATTGCTCGACCTGGCGGGGGGCGCGGCCGATGAACCGGGCGGGGTCGAGCAGGTCATCGAGCTGGCCGTGAATGGCGGTAAAACGCGGGTCGTCGCGGATGAGTTCGAGCAGGTTGTTCGGCGCGCCGTCCTGCTTGACCCGCCGCCCTGCGGTCATGGAGTGCTGGCGAATGGCTTCGTGGATGTCCTGGCGGTCGCCGCCCGCCTTGACGCACGCCATGATGATGGCTTCGGTGGCCATGAACGGGAGCTCTTCGCGCACGTGCCGGGCAATGACGTTCGGCCAGACCTGCAGGCCGGAGGCGACGTTGGTCAGGGTTGACAGGATAATATCCACGGCCAGGAAGCTTTCCGGCAGGGACAGACGCCGGTTCGCCGAGTCGTCCAGAGTGCGTTCGAACCACTGGCTGGCGTGCGTCTGCGCGGCATTGTCAGTCAGGGATATGACGTATCGCGCCAGGGAGCAGACGCGCTCGGAACGCATGGGGTTGCGCTTGTAGGCCATGGCGCTGGAACCGACCTGTTTGTCGCCAAACGGTTCCTCGATCTCCTTCAGGTGCGCCAGGAGCCGCACGTCGGTGGCCATTTTGGCGGCGGACTGCGCAATACCGGCCAGAACCGTCAGGGTGCGGTAGTCCCACTTGCGCGAGTAGGTTTGGCCGGACACGGGCACGGCGCGCTCGAACCCCATGAGTTCGGTGACGCGGCGGTCCAGGGCTTCGACGCTGGCGCCGTTGTCCTCGAACAGCTCCATGAAGCTGGCCTGGGTGCCGGTGGTGCCCTTGACGCCGCGGAACGGCAGTTCGGCGAGCAGGCGTTCGACCTCCTGCAGGTCGAGCAGCAGGTCGTAGAGCCAGAGACAGGCGCGTTTGCCGACGGTGGTCAACTGTGCCGGCTGGAAGTGGGTGAACCCGAGCGTGGGCAGGCTCCGGTGGGTGAACGCGAACTGGCGCAGGGCGCCCATAACGCCGACCAGCTTGGTGCGCACGAGGCGCAGGGCGTCGCGGGTCTGGATAAGCTCCGTGTTGTCTGTGATCTCGCAACTGGTGGCGCCGAGGTGGATGATCGGGCGCGCGGCCGGACACAGCTCGCCGAAGGCCGCGATGTGGCTCATCACATCGTGACGCAGTTCCTTCTCCTTGGCCTCGGCAAACTCGTAGTTGATGTCGTCGAGGTGCCGCGCCATCTCGTCGAGCTGGCCTTGCGTGATGGGAAGGCCGAGCTCCTTTTCGGCCTGGGCCAGGGCGAGCCAGAGCCGGCGCCAGGTCGAAAATTTGCGGTCCGGCGACCACACGGCGTTCATCTCGCGGCTGGCGTAGCGCAACGACAGCGGGTTCTCGTACGCGTTTCGGTCCATGGTCTGGCCTCAGTCTCCCGGTTCACGGTTGGCGGGTCACCACATAATATGATGCGGAGTCCGCAGGAATGACAGCGGGAGAGAAAGCGTGAGGTAATGCGTCAGCGCCCCCGGCCGGCGGACCGGCCGATCATAGGTTGGTGTTACTCGTGCCGGCTCGCGCCGCCGCGGGTCTTGCGCCCGCGGGGCGACGATGGGGGGAAAGAGGGCGGACAGCCCGCCCC
>MHBL01000106.1:0-27929 GCA_001803235.1 Lentisphaerae bacterium RIFOXYA12_64_32 | reverse complement strand
CCGGCCAGTAACATGGGAGCGCCCCGTGCACGGCGCGGCGGGCTACGGCGCGCCGGTTGGCGTCGAGTACCAAAGCCCGGTGATGTTCATGGCCGCGCCCCGGGTCAAGTATTCGACGTGGTGGTCCAGAAACGCGGCCACACAACCGTTGCTGTGCCGGCCCAAGCCGACGCGCGCCCAGGGGGTGTAACCGGCATTGACGCTGTCGTCCCACGTGCCCCAGGCGTATTCGACCACAGGGGTCAGGTTGGCGGTGGAACCGTCGCCGTTGTCGATGAAGTCGATGATCAAGTCGGAAGACCGCTTGAACTGTGACAGCTTGTTGTACTTGACCACCCCAGGGGCTGGTACGGTTCCCGGCAGATGCGTGTAGTAGCTGGAGATGTAGCTGATCTTGTAACCGGTGGCGCCCGCCCACGGGTCCGGGTCGGAGGGGCAGGTGAAGACCTCCGGGGTCGCTCCGTACGGACGGAGCAGGACCGGGAAACTGTACGACGGCGGCTCGGAGTAGGCCAAGTGCTGTGTTTCGTCGTAATCCTCGGCGTACAGTCCGGAGCATGTCCCGACCTGCTTGAGATTATTGGCGCACGTGGCCTGGTTCCCCTTCTCCTTGGCCTTCTGCAAGGCAGGCATCAGCATCGAGGCAAGAATCGCGATGATGGCAATCACAACCAGCAGTTCGATGAGAGTGAATGTGCGTGTTTTCATGCGTGACCTCGTCCTGGCGCCGACTGAACGTCTTGAGGCTACGGTTCTCTCACGTCAAGATAGACCGGAGGCGGACGTGATACAAGTGCGGGGCGCAGGACGTCAGGGCTGTTTCAAGATTCGTGACCGTCGTGTGCGGCGAGTACCCCCGGCGTGTCCCCACGCCGGGGGGGGGGCCTGAGGACAGGCCGCCCTTACTTGGTGTGCGCGGAGGCGTGGCCTTCCGAGACGCGGTGCCGGATCTTGAAACAGCCCTGGCAGGACGTTTCCGAGGCCGAGGGTACCAGACCCGCATCAATTCCCTCAAGAAACCCGGGCGGGCAACCGCCACGTCGAGTGGACGGTAAATCCGTTGCGTTCCGTCCTCCGTCCCTCCCTCCGCCTCTCACCCTGCCCATAGCGCTATAGATGAACGCGTTTCTCCGTCACCGTGCTGCTATTGCGCTACCTCGGGTCCGTCTGTATGGTAACCAGTATACCTTAGGAAGATGTGGCGTCCGTCCGGACTCCTTCCGGCAGCATAGGGACAACCCAAAGAGGGAGGCTTTCCGCATGTGGCAACGATGGTTGACGATGTGCTCCGTGGCCGGGATCCTGTTTGTCCCGGTCCGCGCGGCTGAGAACGCCGCGGACACCACGCTGGTGTACCCGTGCCGGCAGGCGACGGCTCCGATCACGGTCGACGGCAAGCTCGACGCGGCCGAGTGGGGCAGTGCCGTGGAGGTCGGCGGGTTCGGCATCAGCGGTTCCGAGGACCTGGCGCCGGAGCAGGTGCTGATGCGCCTGTGTTACGACCAGAACAATCTGTACCTGGCGATCACGTGCCTTGAGTCGAACATGAAAGGACTGAAGACGTCCGCTGGCACCCAGAAGGACGGCCCGTTCTGGGAGGACGACTCGATCGAGTTCTTCCTGAACCCCAACCATGACCACCAGAGCTACTGGCAGTTTGGCGTTACGGCCAAGGCGATGCAGTACGACAACTGCCAGGGCGACAGCGCCTGGAATTCGAGCTGGACGGCTGTGGCCACGCAGGACGCAGACTCCTGGACGGTGGAAGCTGCGTTGCCCTTCGCGGACCTGGATCTGAAGAGTCCGGCGCCGGGCACGCTTTGGGGGTTCAACCTCTGCCGCGAACGCCATGCCGGCGGCAAGCTCGACCTGTACAACTGGGCGAACGTGCAGCGCGTGTTCAACACCGTCAGCCGCTTCGGGCATCTCGCGTTCGTGGCGGCGGACTGGCAGCCGGCGGCGGCCAACGTCGCCGCGGCGGTGAAGGATGCCGGCGGCAAGGAGTCGCGGTTGCTTGTGCCCGACGGCTGGTGGCGGACACCGACGGGCGGGACGCCGGAGCATGTGCCCTTCATCGCCATGCTGCGCAGCGAGGACCGCGGCCTGCCCACAGTCATGACGGAACTGACGGCGATGTATGCGGCCAAGCCCGAACTGCCGCTGCGGACCGAGTACCAGGGCATCCAGGACTCGTACACGAAGATCAAGGGCATCATTGAAGCCGGCGCCCCGCTCGACGCCAGGAACTGGGCGAGCAACAAGCAGTTCCTGAACGCGGTCCAGGGCAAACTGGACCTGGTCTACTGGCGCGTGAAACTGGCCATGCTCAATCTCTCAATGGAATAAACACAGAAGGAGGAGACGCAGCACATGAAACGGAACACGGCGGTCTGGCTGGCGTGGCTCTTGGCGGGACTCCCGGCTCTGGTCTGGACGGCGCAAGCGGCCACCAACGAGAAGGAGGTCGAGGAGGATCAAAGCCTTGCCTCGCAATTGGTGACGCCGCACAAGCCGTGGGCCAAAGGCTACAGCAAGGGCGCGCCCCGGGCCCTGTTCATCGTGACGCCCGGCAACTACGACGGTTCCTGGTTCGCGCCCGAGACCCGGATGCGCGAGGTCGTCGAACTGATACAGCGCTTCGACCTCAATGCGGACGCATTCTTCTTCGGCGGCTCCAAGGGCGAGGACTTCTTCGGGCTCGAACTCGGCCGCGCGCGCGCCGAGCGGTTGCTCGAGAAGCCGTACGACGTCTACGTGGTCGCCGGCACCAACATGGACAAACTGCCGCCCAAGTTCCAATACATGATCATGGAACAGGTTGCGAAGGGCGCAGGCCTGGTCTGTGTCGGCCCTGCGGCCAAGGATTTCATGACCGACAAGCGTCGCGTCCAGCCGGTGCCGGGCTTCCTCGTCGACGGCGTGCCGGCCCTGGACGGCAAGCAACCGGGCGAGCTCGTCAGTGCCTACCGCCTGGGCAAGGGCCGCGGCGCTTGGCTCAACTACCCGGCGTGGGTACTGACGCCGCGCGGCGAGTTCAGTTGGGCCGGCCTGGCGGCCTACGACTACCGCATGCTATGGGTCGGCCGTGCCGTGCTCTGGGCCGCATCGCGCGAGAGCAAGGTTACCGCGGCGTTCCAGGCGGCCGAAGGCCAGGGTGGGCTGCCGACGCTGACACTGAACGTGAGCAATGCCGACACCCAGGCCCTCGCCCTGTCCGGCACCGTCGAGATCCGTCGCGCCAGTGACGGCTGGATCACGCCCGGCGGTGCGGTGTCCGCAACCGTCTCCGCGGCACAGCCCCTGAGCCAGGCCATCACGTTGACGCCGTTGCGCGCCGGTCAGTACTTCGTCGACGTCGTTCTGAAGAGCGCCGCGGGGGTCGAGGCGTTCGCGGCCGGTACGTTCGAGGTCAAGAGCGACGCCGGCATTGAAACGGTCGTGCTGGACCGGACCTACGCCGAGACGGGCGAAAAGATCCCCGGCAAGGTCACGCTGCGCGGCACGCCGCCGGCCGGCAGCCTGCTGCAGATCCGGTTCCGCGACGCGTACGACCGTGTCCTGGCGCAGCAGGCAATCCCGGTCGCGGCGGGCCGGGCAGAGTACCCGATCGAGTACACCCCGGACGCGTTTGCCACCATCTGGATGCGGGCCGAGGCGGCGCTGGTTGCCGGCGGGCTCGAGCTCGAGATGAAGGACGCGTCGTTCACCGTGCCGAAGCGGCGCCAGGGCCAGTTCAATTTCCTGCAGTGGGACACGCCGAACGACGTGCTCGGACTCTTCGCCTGGCAGCAGATGAAGAAAGCCGGCATGAGCACCTGCCTGATCGGCAGCTTCAACGAGTCCAAGTTCCACCCGGTGTTGGCGGCCGCCGACATCCCAATGGTCCCGTACAGCACGCGCATCCTCGACCCGAAGGACGACAACGGCGTCATGAAGGTCCGCGACAAGAATGGCAACTTCCAGGCGCTGTGCTGGAACGACGAGCCGAAGATCGACGAGTACGTCCAGACGATTGTGGACTACCAGAAGAAGCGGCGTGAGCACGGCGTGTTCGTCTACTCGCTCGGCGACGAAGGCGTTACCCTCGGCTGCTGCGTGGCGCCCACCTGCATGGCGGCGTACCGGCGCTATCTCCAGGCGCAGTACGGCACCATTGAGGCGCTCAACGCCTCCTGGGGCGAGCAGCACAAGAGCTTCGACGAAGTGGCTCTGCTGGATGTCAAGGACAACATGGAGAATGCCGCCAAGGGCAAGGCGCAGTGGGCGCGCTGGTACGATCGCCAGGCGTTCGCGCGCTACAACCTGATGCAGTTCTCGGGGCGGTTCGTGAAGGCCTACGAGCAGCTTGATCCCAAGGGGTTGACCGGGTTCGAAGGCACCGGCGGGTTCGGCGACGACTACGACTCGATCGTCGGCATCAACCCGTTCTACGGGCCGTACCCGAGCATTGGCGACGACATCGTGCGCTCCATCGCGCCGCGCGCGACCATCCGCTCGAACTGGATGGGCTACAGCAAGACCGGCGACGCGCTGTCCGACGCTGCCTGGCGCATGGTCATCAAGGGCATGGACAGCGTCTGGTACTGGATGTGGACCGGCATCGGTTCGTGGCGCGGCTACATCACGCCGACGCTGGACTTCTACCCCGCCACCGCGGACCTGATGCAGGAAATGCAGCCGGTCTGCCGCGGTCTGGGCGACCTCCTGTTGCAGTCGGACATGACGCACAGCGGCATCGCGGTGTTCTACTCGCTGCCGTCCGCGCTCTCGCACACGGTCGAGGACAGCGGTTCGTTCATGAGCCCCGAGATGACGCACCAGACCTGGACACGCCTGACCTACGACCTGGGCCTGGACTTCCGCTACCTCACTGACGCCATGATCCGCCGCGGCGCACTGACCCATGCGGAGTTCAAAGTCCTGCTCCTGCCCATGACCCAGGCGGTGGCGTCGGACCAGGCAGCCGCTATCCGCGCTTTTGTCGAGGCCGGCGGCGTAGTGATCGCCGACGTGCGGCCGGGCGTGCTCGACGGCCACTGCAAGCCGCTGGACAAGGGCAACCTCGACGACCTGTTCGGTATCCGCCGCACCAATCGTGGCAAGGCGGAGAAGGCGCCGGTGGTCGTTTCGGGGGCACTCGACATTCAGACCCTCGAAGCAGACCTCGGCAAGTGCCGCATCGACCCGGGCGTCGAGGCCGCCACGGCCAAGCCCGCGTGCCAGGCCGGCAAGTACCCGGTCATGCTGGTCAATCCGGTCGGCAAGGGCCGCGCCATCCTGCTGAACTTCCAGCTCCTCTCGGACCAGGCCGACGACGCCCAGGCCGCCGCCGCGCGCAAGTTCCTGGGCGCCCTTTACGGCAATGTGGGCGTCAAGGCCGCGGTGACCGCGACCGCCCCGGACAACGGGCCGCTGCCGGAGACGGAGGTGCGCATCTGGAACGACGGCGACGCGCGCGTGTTCGGGCTCTGGCGGCAGATGAAGTGCGCCTGGTTCAGCCCCATGTCCGGCACCGACGCGGGCGCACCGGTCGCGGCCAAGGTTACACTCCCGGCCAAGCAGCACGTCTACGACCTGCGCGCCCGGAAGTACCTCGGCGAGGTGACGCAGGTCGACACGTCGTTGCGCTGGGGCCGCGCCAACTTCTTCCTCGCCTTGCCGTACCGCATCGGCAAGCCGGACATCGATCTGTCGACGAAGAAGCCTGAACCCGGGCAGGTGGTCACGGCCACCATTGAACTCGACATCCCGAAGAGCAGCACCGCGCGCCACGCGGTGTACGTCGACGTCATGGATCCGACCGGAAGAACCACCGAGTGGGGCGGCCAGGTTGTGATCCTGGACAAAGGCCGCGGCTCCGTCCAGGTCCCGGTCGCGTTCAACGCCATGCCCGGCAAGTGGCAGATCAAGGCCACTGAGCTGTTCAGCAACCGTTCCGCCGACGCCAGTTGGAAGGTGAAGTGAGGGGACGAGAACTGGGCGGGCCATGGGGCGAGGTTTGTAGTCCCGCGTTCACGCGGTCCGGGTAGCGCGAGGCCACGCCAAACGAAGACCGCCTGAAGGCGGGACTACGAACGGGGAGGCCGCACCCGTTTGTAGTGTGCTCGCAAGGCGCGGCACGAAGTAGAGCGCCAAGAGCATACGGGCAGTACGCGGCTTCGAGGGATGGTGTCTTGTCCCGCCCCGCTTTGACAGCGGGCCGGGCCGTGCGACACCACTACCAACCGGGAGCGCCACCGTTCGCGCCGTGGCGGCGGCGAACGGTGCCGAGGCGGGCAACCACAAGGCCCACACAAGGAGGACTCAGCGATGTTCGCAACCGACCGACTCCTGAGCGGGTTCACGGCTCTCGTTGTGCTGTCCGCGGTGCGCCTCGCGGCGCAGCCCGCGCCGGCGGTGTCCAGCACCGTGACGGTCCGCGACGCCGGCCCCACCTACCGCCAGCAGAGCTGGATCGACGGGCACAAGGACCACAAGTGGGAGCAGCACGAGATCACGCTGGACAACGGCAAGGCGTGCTACGCGGTCAAGTACACCGCCTGCGTGGACCCGTCGCATCCGGACACGCGCGCCCTGGAGGAAGGCTACATCGGCATGCCCAGCCCGTGCGCGGCCAACTGGTACCACTCGGGGTTCTTCTTCATCAAGGTGAACGGCACGGAAATCGGTGTGGTGCCCCTGGCCGACATGCGCATCACGGAGACTGGCGCGCGCGGCGGCTGCCACATGGTCTGGGACACGCCCGACGCCACGGTGCGCGTGCAGTTCCTGGTCCTGCCCGGCGGCGACCGGCTCCTGTCGCAGGTCACGTGGACCGTCAAGCCGGGGCGCACGGTGACCGCGGTTAGCCCTCTCTTCCGCTGCTACCCGAGCTTCTTCACCTCGCATCACCGGCGTCAGGGAGACCGGACCGTGACGACGCCGCGCGCCGGAAAGCACGAACCCGAGACGCTCGACCTCGTTCCGGCTGAGGACACCTTCCTGCTCTACACCGACGGCGTGTTCGACGTCGCGAAAAAGGAAGGCGACGGCCCGTGCGCAATGATCTTCCTCCCCGAGGAGATCGCCTCGGGCAAGGTCCAGCTAACCAACTATCCGGTCACCACGTCGCTCGAGGCCAACCCGGAGACGAAACGTCTGCGGTTCACCTTCTGGGACTTCGCGGGCAAGACCAACGCCGAGGCGCTCGCGTACCTGCAGGCGAACGCCGCCAAGATGCAGGAGGAACTGCGCACCATCGACTTCCGGCCCGAGACCATGGCGAAGTTCGACCCGGGCGCGACCAAGGCAGAGGCTGACAAGCTCCTGGCCGGCGCCGGCGAGGACGCGGCCCCGTTCAAGCCCCGGACCGAGAAGCTCGTGACGCAGATGACCGACCTGAAAGCCAAGGCCGAGGCCGGTGCCTGGGACGCCGATGCGGAGTTCGCCAAACTCGCCCCCGAGTTCGAAACCCTGCTCTGGAAACTGAAGATCTTCGCCCTGCTCAACGCCCCGTGAGCCGCGGCCGCCAGTGGCGCGGGACCTCCGGGACCGCAGCAGGGTGCCTCAGGTCCGTCCCGGACCGAGGCTCTCGGCCGGGGACTCGTCTTCGCCCGGGTTTTCGCTCGTGTTGGTTCGTTTTCCGGCGGCGCGCAGTCCCATCGGTCCCATGCCCGGCGGTGCTGGTGCGCACGGCTCAGGCGGCTCTGGTCCTGTTCCTGCGGCCCGAGCGCCGTCACTTCCGCGCCTTGGGGCCCGCAAACCGCTCTTTGATGGTCTGGGCGTGGACCGGCAGGCCTTCGGCCTCGGCGAGGGTCACCACGGCGTCGCGCAGGTACTCCAGGCCGTCGCGGGTCAGGTACTGGAAGGTCGGCTTCTTGATGAAGTCGTCGATGCTCAGGCCGCTGAACATCTTGGCGCACTGGCCGGTGGGCAGGACGTGGTTGGTGCCCGAGGCGTAGTCGCCGGCCGGGACCGGGGCGTACGGGCCCAGGAAGATCGAGCCCGCGTGCTGGATGCGCGGCAGCAGCGATATCGGGTCCTCCGTGACCACCTCCAGATGTTCGGCGGCGTAGTCGTTGGTGAACTCGATGGCCGCCGCCATGGACTCGGCCACCAGCACGGCGGAGTTGTTCGTCAGCGCCTGCATGATGATTTCCCGGCGCGGCACTTCGTCCAGCGCTTTGGTCACTTCGGCGCACACCGCCTTGGCCAGCTTGGCGGACGGGGTGATGAGCACCGCGGCGGCGTCCGGGTCGTGTTCGATCTGGCTGAGGTAATCGATCGCCAGCCAGCGCGGGTTGGCGCTGTCGTCGGCGAGGATGAGGATTTCGCTCGGGCCGGCGGGAGAATCGATGTCCACCTCGCCGAACACGGCCATCTTGGCGGCGGTCACGTAGCGGTTGCCGGGGCCGACGATCTTGTTGACCTTGGGCACGGTTGCAGTGCCGTACGCCATGGACCCCACCGCCCAGGGCCCGCCCATCTTGAACATCTGGTCCACGCCGGCAACGTCGGCGGCCACCAGACTCACATCCGTCGCGACCATGCCGTCGTCGGGCGGCGTGCAGGCCACGATGCGCCCGACCCCGGCCGCCTTGGCCGGGATGACGGTCATCAGCACGCTGGACGGGTACGCGGCGCGCCGGCCGGGGATGTAGCACCCGACGCTGTCCATGGGCCGCACCACGCGCCCGGCCAGAATGCCGGGGGCAATCTCGATGGACCACATCTCGCGCTCGCGCTGCGCCAGGTGGAACTTGCGGATGTTCTCCGCCGCGAAGTGCAGTTTTTCGACGACCTTGGCGGGAACGGTCTTGTACGCCGCGTCGATCTCGGCGCGCGTCACGACCAGGTCGGCGGGCGAGATATTGGTCTTGAGCTTCTTGTAGTGCTCGAGAGTCACCGCGTCGCCGCGCTTTGAAATGTCCACGCACACGGCCCGCATGTCGGCAAAGATGGCCGACACATCTTCCATGGACCGCTTCATGATGGCTTGCCGGCGCTCGGGCGACAGCGAGGCAAGTCTTTCGGGCTTCAAGGCCATGACGATTACCTCCGTTGCGGTTTTCACCAGATTCCGTACCGGGACATCCAGGACAGGGCGATCAGGCGCCGGCGCAGCAGACACGATAGACGGGCGGGGCGCGGGAGTCAAGGGACCTGCGGCGGGTGCAGGGCTGTTTCAAGATTCGTGCCCGTCGCGTGCAGCGAGTACCCCCGGCGTGTCCCCACGCCGGGGGGGGCGGCCTGAGGACAGGCCGCCCCTACCAGGTGTGCGCGGAGGTGTGGCCTTCCGAGACGCGGCGCCAGATCTTGAAACAGCCCTGGGCGGGTGAAGCGTGTCGGGCGTGTGGCGCGGGCGCTGTTCGGGAGTACATTGCAGGAGTGCCGCAGTTGCCAGCTCCGGGCGCAACGGCGGAAGGAGCCGTCCGCAGGACGGTTCGGCCCGGGGAACAGAAGGAGCGTGACAGAAAATGGCAAAACGTGGCGACATCATGGAACGCAGTGAGGGGCAGGACGAAACCGCCCAACAGCCCGACTGGTTGAAGAAGCGGCTGGAGTGGTTCATGGATTTGCGGTTCGGTCTGTTCCTACACTGGGGTCCGTACTCGCAGTGGGACTGCTGCGAGTCCTGGCCGCTGGTGCCGGCCGACACCTGGGCGCGGCCCGATCAGCTCAAGTGCTGGACGGAGCGCGGCAAGGACCTGAAGCGCTTCAGCGCCGACTACCGGAACCTGAACCGTACCTTCAACCCGACCCGCTTCGCCCCCGACGTCTGGGCCGAACTGGCCGAGTCGGCGGGCATGAAGTACATCACGTTCACCACCAAACACCACGACGGTTTCTGCATGTTCGACACGGCGACCACGGACTACCGGGTCACGCACGCCGACTGCCCGTTCCACAGCAACCGCCGCGCCAACATCTTCCACGAGGTCGTCGACGCGTTCCGCAGCCGCGGCCTGGCCATCAGTTGCTACTTCTCGAAGTCGGATTGGCATAGCCCGTACTACTGGTCGCCGGACACGCCGCCCGTGGATCGCAACCCCAACTACGACACGCGGAAGCGCCCGGAACTCTGGGCGAAGTTTGTCGATTTCGTGCACCGGCAGGTCGAGGAACTCATGACCGGCTATGGCAAGATCGACGTGCTCTGGCTCGATGGCGGCCAGGTGCGGCCACCGCTGCAGGACATCCAGATGGACAAGCTCGCCGCCATGGCACGGACGCACCAGCCCGGGCTCCTCATTGCCGACCGCACCGTCGGCGGCGCGCATGAGAACATCGTCACGCCGGAACAGCAGATTCCCGAGAAGCCGCTTGGGGTCCCGTGGGAGTCCTGCATGACGCTCGGACAGCACTGGAAGTACGTTCCGAACGACACCTACAAACCGGCCCGGCAGGTGATTCACATGCTGGCCGAGACCACCTCGAAGGGCGGCAACCTGCTGCTCGGCGTTGGCCCGACGCCCGAAGGAACGATCCCCGCGGAGGCGGCCGAACGACTGACCGACATCGGACGCTGGCTGCGGACCAACGGCGAAGCGATCTACGGCTCGCGGCCTGTCGCGCCCTACCAGGCCGGCGCGGTCCGCTTCACGGCGAAGGGGCGCTACGTCTACGCCATCATCCTGGCGCAGGAGGGTGAAATCCTGCCGCCGCGCGAGATCAGTATTCCGGGCTTCCGCCCCAAGGCGGGGAGCGAGGCGGCGCTGCTCGGAACGTCGGCGCCGATCAAGTGGCGCGACGAGGAGAACGGCGTGCGGCTCATCATTCCCGCCGGCCTCACCGCCGGGCGCCACGCCTGGGTCGTCCGCTTCGGGCCGAAGCAGAGCACCACCGGACGTCGACCCGGGCGGCACTAACTCCCGGCGTGTTCGGCACCGTGCGCCAGGATGTCGGCCAAGGCGATTCCGATACCGGCGCCTCATCTTGCTCCGGCATCCGCGGACGAACGCACCGCAATCCGCGATACACTCTGGCGCCAGCAGACGACGACGGTCGGTCCTGCGCCCCGACTCGCGCTGCCACGCCCTTGCGGCGTGGAGCGACCCGCGGCCCCCAGCTACAACCGACGCCCATCCCCCATTCTCCCCGCCCTCGCCCGAGTCCCGCGTTCACGCGGAAGTGAGCGCGAGTCTTAAGCGAGCGCACGGTGAACGGCGGCGGGGCCGAGCAGGAAGCCGGTGTCGCGGCCGAGAGCGTCGTGGGTGCGCGTGAAGACTTCGTCGCCGTAGAAGCCGGGGGGCAAGGCGCGTAATCGGCGCCGGCCGCACCCGCCCCCCAGCCCCGCTCACCTGCCGGGCTGTTGGCGACGGAAGGCGCGCGGGCTGCGCTGGTGGCGGCGCGCGAAGACCCGCGAGAAGTAGAACGGGTTGGGGAACCCGGTCTGGCGTGCGATCTCCGCAATCGTCTTGCCGCTCATAAGCAGCAGTTCGCCGGCGCGCGCCAGCCGCTGCTGTTCCAGGCACTGCCAAGGCGTCTGCCCGGTCTGCTCCCGGAACAGGTGCGAGAAGCGTGACGGCGACAGTCCGGCGCAGGTCGCCAGTTCGGCCAGCGTGATGCGCCGGTCGTAGTTGTCGCAGATGAACGCCAGCGCCTGGCGGATACGCGGGTCGAGCCGCGCCTGGGCGTTGGCCGGGTTCGCCGTGTCGCACCACAGCAGCACGCCTTCGAGCAGGTTCATGGCCAGGTCCTCGCGGCGCTTGAGTGGGCCGCGCATCAGGTCGATCCCTTCCTCGAGCCGTGTCTGCACCCGGCCCTGCAACTCCCGCGGCAGAGTCAGGCGCAGGATGCCGGGTGTGCGTTCCGGCCAGTGCAGCAGTTCCAGCCATGCCGGGCGCGGCGCGAAGCACACCCACAGGTGATCCCAGTCGCCGGTCTCCGGGTCCATGCCGTAGTCCTGCGGCACTTCCGGGCGGAAGATGATGATGTCGCCCGGCGTCGCGTGCCAGTCTTCGCCGCGCGTGCGGATCCGGCCGCGGCCGGACGCCGTGTACTCCAGGATCCAGATGTCCGTGCCGCCCGGCCGGTCGACATGATGCGGGTTCTGCCGGTGGTTCACGCCCCGCCCGAACATGAACCGGATGTGGAAGACGTGGGGGTTGTTGCGCATATTGGGCGCCCTTGCCGGGATGGGGTTGTGGTGGCGGGATACAGGGTTCGGGGGGCAGGGCAAGAGAACGCGACCAGCGCGGTCAAGCCCCGCGTCCCCGAGTCGGATTGGCATGCCGGGGCACGACAGGGCGCACAGTGGCTCGGCGCGTCTCGCGCCGAGGCGGAGTGCTCGGGCCGGTCCCCGGCCGAGGGCCTCGGGCTGGGACGGCCCCGAGCACTCTGCCGCGGTCCCAGAGGTCCCGCGCCACTGCACGCTCCGCGCACGTTGGGGTCGTTGCCGTATGATTCCCCAGCCAGTTCAGCAATATTGTACATGTTTTCGACAATCTGCGACATTCCAGGATGCCCTGCTGTCACCTATATTTATCGCATAGGAAAGCGGAGATTCAAGCTGAACCAAGTTCGCGATTGATTCAGCAACATCCGATAGACTCATGGAAGGTTCAGGGTTAGGAGGTTCAGAGGTTCAAGGTTGGGGACGGAAGAACCTTCCTCCGCAACCCTCTGCAACCGTGAACCCTTGAACCTTTGAACCTCGGAACCTTCTCTCGACAGGAGGCGCAGCATGGAACAGCAGATACGTTGGGGCATCCTGGGTTTGGGCCGCATTGCGGGGGTGTTCGCCGAAGGGCTGAAGCATGTGCCGGGCTCGACGCTGGTCGCGTGCGGTTCGCGCGGCCCGCAGAAGGCGGAAGAGTTTGGGGCGAAGTGGTCGGTACCGCGGCGGCACGCGTCGTACGCGGCCTTGGCCGCCGACCCGGAGGTGGATGCGATCTACATCGCCACGCCGCACCCGCTGCACCGCGAGAACTGCCTGTTGTGCCTCGAGCACGGCAAAGCGGTGCTGTGCGAGAAGCCGTTCGCCGTCAACGCGGCCGAGGCGGCCGAGGTGCTCGCGGCCGCGCGCCGGCACAACCTGTTGCTGATGGAGGCGATGTGGAGCCGGTTCCTGCCGCACCTGGTCCAGGTTCGGGACCTGATCGCCGGTGGCGCGATCGGCGAACCGCGCCTGCTGCAGGCGGACTTCGCGTTCCGTGCCGGCTGGAACCCCGACGGGCGGTTGCTGAATCCGCAACTGGCCGGCGGCGGGTTGCTCGATGTCGGCGTCTACAACGTGAACCTGGCGCACATGGTGTTTGGCGTGCCGCAGCGGGTCATGGGCACCGCGCACCTGGGCGAGACGGGCGTGGACGAGCAGGCGGGCATGCTGCTGCAGTTTGCGGCCGGACGCCTGGCGGTGCTGTCCTGCGGGGTCCGCACCAGCACGCCGCAGGAGGCGTTCATTGCCGGGACCGAGGGCCGCATCCGCATTCACACGCCGTGGTGGCGCCCGTCGCGCCTGACCGTCAGCATTCCGGGCAAGGGCGACACGGAGTACGCCCCGGCCATTGTCGGCAACGGCTACAACTACGAGGCGCTCGAGTTCGGCCGTTGCCTGCGCGCCGGCCTGACCGAAAGCCCGGTCATGCCGTGGGCCGAGTCGCTCGCGGTCATGCAGACTCTGGACGCCCTGCGCGCCCAGTTCGGACTGGCGTACCCGATGGAACGCCGCGCCGCGTGAGTGGCGCGTGGGGAGAGAGGTTTCAGGTGTCAGGTTTCAGGTGTCAGGAAATGCGAGAGGCAATAGGCGAGAGGCAATAGGGGCCAGGTGGCGGCGGATTGGTCCGACAAGCCCGACGGGGCCGAACCGCCACTGGACAAGACCTGAGCGACAACAGAGGAGCATCGACCATGAAATACGGCGAAGTGAGTGGCGTTTCGAAACCGGTGTCGCGGCTGGCGTTGGGCACGATGATTGTCAGCACCGACTGTCTCGAACAGAGTTTTGCGCTGCTGGACGCGGCGCTGGAGGCGGGCTGGACCACGCTGGACACGGCGCACGGGTACGGCAGCGGCAAGAGTGAGCGCGCCATCGGCCAGTGGATGCGCCAGCGGGGCAACCGTGAGCGGGTGGTTGTCCTGACCAAGGGTGCGCACCACAATGCGGACCGCAAGCGCGTGACGCCGTTCGACATTGCCAGCGACCTGTTCGATTCGCTGGCGCGGTTGCAGACGGATTACATCGATATCTACGTGCTGCACCGTGACGACCCGGACGTGCCGGTCGGCCCGATCGTCGAGGCGCTGAACGAGCACCACCGTGCCGGGCGCATTCGTGCGTTCGGCGGCTCGAACTGGCGTCACGAGCGGCTGCAGGCGGCTAACGACCACGCGGCGGCGCACGGTTTGGTGCCGTTCACCGCCAGCAGTCCGAACTTCGGTCTGGCCGAGCAAGTGGACAATCCCTGGGGGCCCGGGTGCGTGTCACTCAGCGGTCCGGCCAACACGCCGGCGCGCGAGTGGCACCGGCGCACCGGCACGCCGGTGTTTGCCTACTCGAGCCTCGGCCGCGGGTTCTTCTCCGGCCGCATCAGCCGCGAGAACTTCCCGAACATCAAGGACAAGGTGGACGGCGCCTGCCTCCGCGCCTACTGCCACGAGGTGAACTTCCAGCGTCTCGACCGGGCGTGGGAACTGGCGCGGCTGAAGAATGCCACCGTACCGGACATTGCCACCGCCTGGGTGCTGAACCAGCCGCTGAACGTGTTCGCGCTGGTCGGCGCCGCCTGCGAGGCGGAGATCCGCGCCAACACGCGCGCCGCCGACCTGACCCTGTCCCCGCGCGAACTTGCCTGGCTCAACCTCGAAACCGCACAGCCGTAGGGTTTTCACGTCACTGAAATCCTGTGGCTGCGGACGTCGACCGGGTAGACCGTGCGCTATTCGTGCCGCCTGGACTTGGTTTTAACAAGTCCATGGTCCGTGGTCCCCTCCGGACCGCCTGAAGGCGGGACTACGAGCCGGGTCGTGTTGCCGTCAAGGTCGTATTGCGGGTTGACGGTGCCGGCGCCTTGCTGCAGGGCGGTGCACTGGTTCAGGGCGTTGGTGGTGCAGCTCGTGGCGGGGTTGCCGTCGTTGGTGTACGTCTGGCGGTTGCCGATCGGGTCGTAGGCGTAGGCGAAGTCGTGGTTCGGGTCGGTCGCCGCGTCGGCGGAGACTACCTCGGAGCGGTCGTTGTAGCCGTAGGTCACCGTGTCCGCGGCGGTGAACGCGGTGCCGGTGTGGGCGCGCGCGGTGCGGCGCGCGAGCTGGTCGTTGCTGTAGTCGTACTTGGACACCGTTGCGGTCCCGACTTTGTTCTCGATGTAGTCGATCAGGTTACGCTTAAGACTCGTACGCACGCGTTACAGTAATATCGGACGGGTAGGCGGTTGTGGCAAGCAGGTCGGAGTTGGGGAGGTAGGAGTAGATTCCGCAGTGGCACGCGGCGATGCAGGTCGTCTCTTGCCCGCGGGTTCAGAGCGACGCTCGAGGTGGCATTTCCTGCATCTCAACCGCACTTCGTCGGTCTCGTTCCGCTTGCATTGCCCCCTCAGACCCGGTATGCTGATGCGGCATGGGGTACTGGCGTACACGGATGGCGGCATGAAGAAGGACAATGTCGATCTGATCTGCAGTGTCGGGGAACTGGCCGGTATCTTTGAGAAGAGCCAGAGCCTCGACCAGTTCCTGCAACAGGTGGTCAGCACCGTTGCCTGGCACATGCGCGCCGCCGTCTGCTCCGTGTACCTGCTGCACCGCGGCAGCGACAAACTGGTGCTGACCGCCAACCAGGGGTTGAACCCTGCCGCCGTCGGCACGCTCCGCCTGCGCCTGGGCGAAGGCATTGTCGGCACGGCGGTGCGCGAACTGCGCGCCATCCGCGAAGCCCACGCCCGGAACAACCCGCACTTCAAGCCGATTCCCGACCTGGACGAAGAGCAGTACGAAGCGTTCCTTGTCGTCCCCATTCTGCGCGGTTCGCAGCGCATCGGCGCCCTGGTCGTCCAGGACCCGCAGCCCAACTACTTCGACGAAAACGACGAGAAAGCCCTGCGCGCGATTGCCGCGCAACTGGCCAGCACCATCGAGAATGCGAACCTGCTGCTCAGTCTGCATCCCCGCGACACGGCAGACACGTCGGCGGTGCCCACCCCGGCCAAGCCACTGGCCGGATACCAGTTCCTGCGCGGCATTGCCGCCTCGGGCGGCTTCGCCCAAGGCGTCACGACCGTTCTGGCGGCCGATGCGACCGAGCCGTTGGCTCTGCCGGGGAAGCCACCTCTGGCCGACCCGCAGGCCCCGATGGCGTTCGAGGCGGCGCTGGCCCGGACCGAAGCGCAGATCTCCCGCCTGCAGGCCGACATGGAAGAGAAACTGGCCGACGTGGCCTCGCTGATCTTCAGCGCACACCTGCTGATCCTCAAGGATGAGCCGTTTTCCGGCGAAATGCGGGCCCGGATCCAGCGCGGCCACTGCCCGGCCACGGCCGTTGTCGAGGTGGTCAACGAGTTCATCCACCTCTTCTCGCAGAGCCCCAACGCTGGACTACGCGAAAAGGTACTGGATGTCAAGGACCTGGGGCATAGGCTGTTGCGGAATCTCTCCGGAAGCGACGACGACCAGGCCGACTACCGTGGTCAGGTGCTGATCGCCACCAATGTCCTGCCTTCCGACCTGCTCAAGTTGTCGGCGCAGCAGGCAGCGGCGGTGGTCCTGGTCGGCAGCGGCGCGGCCACGCACCTGTCGGTCCTGGCCCGGTCGCTGAACCTGCCCATGGTCGTGGTGAATGACCGTCGGCTCTTCGACCTGCCGGAAGGCACTCCGGTGCTGGTGGACGGGAACCAGGGCACGTTGTTCATCCGGCCCGGCCTTGAGGTCGCGGAACACTACGAAAAACTGAAGGCCGCGTTGCTCAAGGTCGAGGTCCTGGCGGCGACCCTGCCGCCGGAGACGCGCACGGCCGACGGCTGCCGGGTGCGCCTGCTGGCCAACATCAATCTGGTCAGCGACGTATCGGTGGCGCTGCGCCTGCGCGCCGAGGGCGTCGGGTTGTACCGCACCGAGTTCCCTTTCATCGTGCGCAACGACCTGCCCTCGGAGGAAGAGCAGTACCGGATTTATGCCGCGATCGTCCGCGAAATGCACGGCCGCGAGGTGACGTTCCGGACCCTGGACATCGGCGGCGACAAGGCCTTGTCCTACTTTCCCATCGTGAACGAGGCCAATCCCTTCCTGGGTCTGCGCGCCATCCGTTTCTCGTTGCGCTACCGGGAGTTCTTCGCCCCGCAACTGCGCGCCTTGCTGCGCGCGGGCGTCGGCGGGCCCATGCGCATCATGTTCCCCATGATCGC
Source organism: Lentisphaerae bacterium RIFOXYA12_64_32 (assembly GCA_001803235.1). GTDB lineage: Bacteria > Verrucomicrobiota > Lentisphaeria > Oligosphaerales > YB12-FULL-65-16 > YB12-FULL-65-16. The sequence continues at coordinate 10,617 of MHBL01000106.1, read as the reverse complement.
CTCGCTGGACGATTTCCTCGCCGCGCGTGACGTGGTCTGGGAGTGCGTTGCCGCGCTGAAACACGAGGGCATTCCGTGCATTGAGGCGCCGGTCCTCGGGGTCATGGTGGAACTGCCGGCTGCCGTCGAGATCGCCGAGGACCTGGCGCGCGAGGCGGAGTTCCTGAGCCTGGGCAGCAACGACCTGGTGCAGTACATGCTCGCGGTCGATCGCACCAACGCGCGGGTCGCGGACTTCTACCGCCCGGATCATCCGGCGGTGCTGCGGGCCCTCAGTCGCGTGGTGCGGGCCGGACAGCGCTTCAACCGCCCCGTTTCCATCTGCGGCGACATGGCTGGGAATCCGAAGTTCCTGCCGTTCCTGCTCGGGATCGGCCTCCGCAGTCTGAGCCTCGACGCACGGCACATCCCGGCGATCAAGCAGGCCGTCACCGGCATCCGCCTGACGGATGCCGAGGCGCTGGCGGCGCGGGTTCTGCAGTTGGGCCGCTGCACGGACATCGCGCGCGAACTCGGCCTGGAACGGCCGCCGGAAGAAGTGTACACCGGCAGCCCATAAGGAGTCTGAACCCATGCGATGCAGTCTGGCGACCTGTGGAATCACGGTGGTGGCCATGGCGGTGTCCGCCACGCGCGTGCTCGGGGGCGATGCGGCGGGCGCTGGCCCCAAACCCCAGTTCCCGGGCGAGCGCGACACCTACCAAGGCTTCACGCGCTACACGTTCACGGTGGATGGCTGTCGCTGCATGGTGGTCGAGCCGCCCAACCCGCGAGCGGACCGGGCCTGGGTCTGGAAGGCGGAGTTCTTCGAGGCGTTCCCCGCCTTCGAACTGGCCATGGTGAAGCGCGGTTTCTACCTTGCGTACATCACGGTCGGCAACACGTTCGGCTGCCCATCGGCGCTGAAGCATTGGGACGTGTTCTACCAGGAGATGACCGCCAAGTACGGCTTGGCGCCACGACCGATCCTGCTGGGGTTGAGCCGCGGCGGGCTTTACATCTACAACTGGGCGGCGGCGAACCCCGACAAGGTCGGGTGCCTGTACGCCGACAATGCCGTCTGCGACTTCAAGAGCTGGCCGGGCGGCAAGGGCAAGGGCAAAGGCAGCCCCGGCGACTGGACCAAGCTCCAGCAGGACTACGGGTTCACGTCGGAAGCCGAAGCCCTGGCCTACAAGGGCAACCCGATTGACAACCTCGACGCGCTGGCCAAGGCGAAGATCCCGCTGATCCACGTGGCCAACGACGCCGACGATGTCGTGCCGATCGACGAGAACACCGCCATCCTGGAGAAGCGCTACCTTGCCCTCGGCGGCCCGATCAAGGTCATCCACCGCCCCGGGCTTGGCCACCACCCGCACGGGCTCGAAGACCCAACGCCCGTCATCGAATACATCCTCCAAAACGCCATCGGCCTGGCTGCGGACCCCGCGGCCAAGGGCAAGTGACGGGGCGGCAGGGAGAGGTGTCAGGTGTCAGGGGGAGCCGGAACTCGGGCTGATGGCCCTCGCCACTGAGTTGGAACACGGTACGGCACGGGCTTGTAGTCCCGCGTTTACGCGGTCCGGGTGGTGCGTGGTTAGTGAGAGGGAGACCGCCTGAAGGGTCTGTCGATCTAACCGATGCAGCACCAAGACAGCCCGCGAGGACGCGGGCGCTCCAGTTCGGATTGAGCACGAAACTTGGAGCGCCCGCGTCCTCGCGGGCTCTTGGTTTGAATAAATCGACAGGCCCTTGCGGCGGTGAACGACTCTGACGTGAGGGGCGAGGCAGGGCATCACATGGACACGAGCCGGTTCCTCTTCGTGCCGCGCATCACGCGCTGCATGCGTTCCGACTGCTGGGGCGACGATTTCCTCTCGCACGCGGAACTGGCCTCGGCGAATCACGTCTACACGGACGACTTCCTGCGCGAGGCGGCGGATGACGGGCTCGGCGGCATCTGGGTGCACGTGGTGCTGCGCGAGACCGTCCCGTCGCGGCTCTTCCCGAAGCCGGACCCGCGGCAACTCCCGCGCCTGAACCGGTTGGTCGAAAAAGCAGCACGGTACGGCTTGCGGGTCTACACGTATCTGTGCGAACCCCGCGCCTTGTTCGCCGACGACCCGTTCTGGAAGAAGCACCCCGAGGCGCGCGGGCGCGCCATGCTCTGCGAGTCGGACAACCCGCACCTGAGCGGCATTCAGTACGGGCTCTGCACGAGCACGCCGCCCGTGCAGGAGTTCCTCGAGGAAAGCTGCCACAACCTGTTCGAACGCACGCCGGGGCTGGGCGGTGTATTCAGTATCACGGCGAGCGAATTCCGCACCCACTGCTACCAGTCGTATTCGTACCCGCTGCGCCGCACCTCGGTGCTGGAGGAGCAGGCGCGGTCGGACATGTGGCGCACCACCGCCATGTACCGCGATCCGGTGCGGGTGGTGTACAAACTGCACCACCTGCTCGACGAGGCGCTCTTCTGCCCGCGCTGCGTCCAGCGCGATCCGGCCGAAGTGGTCGCCGAGATCATCGCGCTCATCAACCGCGGCGTCAAGTCTGCCGCGCCGAACGCCGACGTGATCGCCTGGTCCTGGTGCTGGCACCTGCTCGAGGCTGACCCGCAGCGACGTCTCATCGGGCTGCTGCCCCAGGACGTGATCCTGCTCAGCGACTGGGAAACGGGCGGGCATGACAAGGCCAACCGCATCCTCGGCAAGCGCTATCCGGTGGGTGAGTACAGCCTCTCGTACATCGGGCCGTGCCCGCGGTTCGTCCGCCAGTTGCGGATCGCCAAGGAGCACGGCCGGCGTGTCATGGCCAAGCTGCAGGTCTCGACGACGCACGAAATGGCCGCCGTTCCCCACCTCCCGGTGCCGTTCAACGTGACGGAGAAGATGGTGCGCCTGAAGCGGTACGGGGTGGACGGGTTCCTCGGCTGCTGGAACCTGGGCGGTGATAACACGCCCATGAGCAAGGTGGCCGGCGAAATGAGCCGCGTGCCCACGCCCAAGCCCGCCACGGCGATTCGCGCCGTGGCCGCGCGGTTGTTCGGCGAGCGGAACGCGGTGGACGTCACGCAAGCCTGGCGGCATTTCTCGGCCGCCTGGCGCGAGTATCCGCTCAGCGGCGCCTTGGCGTGGTACAACCCCTTGAGCTACGCGGTGGCGTTCGCGTTCCCGCTGGCGACGTTCGAGAAGAAGCCGCCGCCAACCCCGAACGGATTCGTGCCCGGCGGCCTGCCGCGCGATGCCCGCGGGCACCTGGCGCCCACGTGCCACTACCTCGACCACTGGGTCGCGCCGTTCGGACCGGCGCTCGTGCAGACGGCGTTCGAGCGCCTCCTCGCCGAGTGGCGCCGCGGCATGCGCGTCCTGGACGCGGCTGTGGCGCGGGACCGGGGGAACGCGGGACTCCGGCGCGAGTGGGCGTTGGCGCGGCACATCGAACTGTCCGTGCAGAGCACCGTCCACATCCTTCGCTTTTACACGCGATGGCCGAAGCTGGCGGCCGCACGCGGCAGAACACGGAAAGCGGTACAGGCCGAACTGGCCGCCATTCTACAGGCGGAGGCGCGCACCGCCACGGAAGCCAAGCGGTTGCTCCGAATCGAGCCGCGCCTGGGCTTCCACCCGGAAGGCCACGCGCACCTGTTCACCGCTGCCGACCTGGCGCACAAAGCCCGCGCGATCCGGGCGAGCCTGCGGCAGATCCAGGCCGGGGCGCGCGCGCCTGCCAGCCGTGCGTGACAACCCGGACAGTGGCGCGGGACCTCTGGGACCGCAGCAGGGTGCTCGGGGCCGACCCGGCCCGAGTTCCTCGGCCGGGGACCGGCCCGAGCACTCCACTTCGGCGCGAGACGCTCCGAGCCACCGCCTTGCCCAACGTGAGGCGGCTTGAGTTCCCCGGTTTCGGTGGAATCTTGACGTGAACGACACGAAAACGAAAGGACCGAGACGATGGACAAGACTGGATGCTGGGAACTGACGACTGGGGGCTGGGAAATCCGCTTTGCTGCGGACTCCGCAACCCTGGAGTGTCGCCACACGGACACAAATGCACGGATCGCGGGCGTTGTCGGCTTTGAGCACCTTGCCGGCGACAAGGCGACAGCCTGGACCGTCGCGCCGCCCCGGGACGGCGTGCACGGACGCCTGGCCTTGCTGGATGCGCAGCAGAACGTCCAGGGCTACCTCGTGCCCCAGCCGCGGCCTGACAAACTCAGCCTCACGGTCATTCACCGCACGGCCCAGTCCTACAGCGGCAGGCTCCGATTCGACGGCACGGCGACTCTGGGCAGGGACACGTTTGCCTGCCGGACCCGGCCCAACCCGGCCTCGCCGGTCGTGCAGATGGCCTCCGGCCCGGCCGACAGCGCTCTGAACGACTCGCTGTTCGATGGCGACACCGACACACTCCTGCGTTTCTCGGGCGCAACGGTACAACTCCGGACACGTCCGACTGCGGACTCCGCATCGGTGTTCGAGTTTCAGTTGCTCGCGCGGCCCGAGCAGGCGGCGGAATCCAGCCTGGTGTTCGAAATCGAGCCGGACTTCTATTGCTCCCGCTACGTGCCGCACTACCGTCCCATCGACAAGACGCGCTGCCCGTCGCCGCCGACCGGCTGGATGTCGTGGAACGTCTACTTCGACCAGGCCGGCGAGAAGGAGAACCTGGACGAGGCGAGGGTCGGCGCCCGGGACCTGCAGCGGTTCGGACTGGACATCTGGTCCATCGAGTCATGGCAGGCGAATTCGGACAAGCTGCCCGTGTCGGTGTTCCACAACCTGACGCTCGAGCCGCACCCGGGCCAGTTCCCGCACGGCATGAAATGGCTGGCGGACCAGATCCGCGCGCTCGGTTTCAAGCCTGGCATATGGACCGTCCCGTTCGGCACCGGCAGCCGCGAGTTCTACGAGGCGCACAAGGGCTGGTTCCTGCACGACGCGCAGGGCAACCCGATGCGCAACTGGTGCGGGACCTACCTGCTCGACCCGTCGCAGCCGGAGGTGCGCGAACACATGCGTTCGACGCACCGCACGATGTCCCACGAGTGGGGGTACGAGTTCTTCAAGATCGACGGCATGTCCGGCCGCAGCGCCGGTTACTGTGCGCACTTCTACGAGCGCCCGGAGGTCCGCGCCGCCATGAAGTACCCGTGCGACAACCCGTTCGCGCTCTGCTGCCAGGCGCTGCGCGAGGGCATCGGCCCGGACCGCATCCTGCTCGCCTGCCAGGGGCACTACACCGGCCCGGACGTGGCGGTGTCCGACGCGGCGCGGACCGGTGGCGACATTGTCTCCCCGAACCAGCCGCCCAAGTGGCACAACATCCTCAACCAGGCCAATGCCACGCTCAATCAGCTCTTCGTCCACAACGTCGTCTGGTATGCCGACCCGGACACGCTCATGGTCGGCGCCTTCCATTCGCTGGACGTCGCCCGCATCGCGACCGCCGTGGTGGCGCTGCCCGGCCAGATGATGTTCGCCGGCGACAAGCTCGGCGAGTTGTCCGCGGAACGCATGCGCCTGCTGCAGCAAGCGCTGCCCGTCTGCGACGTCCGCCCCCTGGACCTGTTCCCCATCTTCGAGCTCAAGTCCGTGTGGGACCTGAAGATCACGCGCCCGTTCGGCGCCTGGGACGTCGTCTGCCTCTTCAACTGGACCGACGCGGACGCCACCGTCGGGTTCACCATCGCCGACCTCGGCCTGCCGCGCGACGAGCGCAAGTACCTGCTGTTCGACTTCTGGGCACAGCGGTTCCTGGGCGAGTTCGCCGGCGGATTCCAGGGCTCGCTGCCGCCGCACTCGTGCCGGCTCCTGGCCGTGCACTCGGCGGCGGGGCGGCCGCAGTTCCTGTCAACCGACCGGCACATCACGCAAGGCGGCACCTGCCTGCGCGCGCTGGCCTGGGACGACGCGTCATGCGCGCTGACGGGCGAGACCGAACTGGTCGCGAACCACGCCCAGACGCTCTTCGTCCACGTGCCCGCCGGCTACGCCCTGCAGCGCGCGACCGCAGACGGCACTGAGACCGTACAGGCGGAAATGGGTGGGGATGGCGTGCTGACACTGACTCTGAAGAGAGCGGCAACTGGCACGGCCGCATGGCGACTCCAGTTCGCGCGGATGTGAGGCGCAAACGTCGTGCCTGATCGGCCAGACGCCCGGCGTCGAAAACGTGGCGGTGACCACCACGCGATGGCTCAGCAGCCGAAGATGATGCGTCAGTCGCGGGTGGAGATACCGTGCACCCGCAACTCCCATGAAACTGAAGGGGCCCGGGAGCCCGCGAGGACGCGGGCGCTCCAAAGTCAGTCCCCCGTGCCAGTCCCTGGAGCGCCCGCGTCCTCGCGGGCGCCGGAAGCGTCGTGGCCAGTTTCACCTTGGTATGACCGGGCGGTACGCCGCCCGGGAGGCGCTGACGCATCACCTGACGCAAAGCCAGGGCTGTTTCAAGATTCTCCGCCTGCGGGACCGACAAGTACCCCCGGCGTGTCCCCACGCCGGGGGGGGGCCGGCCTGGGGACAGGCCGGCCCTACTGAACGCGCGTCGATACGGAGCGTTCCCATGCGGCGTGACCCGATCTTGAAACAGCCCTGACGCAAAGCCTCCATCGCTTGCACTTCCATCCTGCCGGGACTACGTTTTGGCGCGTGACCTCAGAAAAGCAAGTTCTTATTAGTTAGTTCCTTGCAGCGCAGGCACAAGCGAGGCACTTTCCCAGCGTGCACAATCTGCAGGGGGCCGGAGCTCTGTTTGCCGGCCGGACCAGAACCGCAGTGAAGGAGATGTGTTTATGGCGGCGGCGCTGGATTCCCAGGCTGTTGGACTGAACAAGACCATTGAGATGGTGAACCCTGGCGTCATGGCGATGCTTTCCGAGCGCGGCCGCCGGATCTACTTCCCGAAGATGGGCATTCTCGCGCAGTCGGCCGAAGCCCGGGGCAAGGCGATCAACGCCACGATCGGCACGGCGCTCGAGGAGGACGGCTCTCCTCTCTGCCTGCCCAGCATTGCCTCGCAGATGAACCTGCCGAAGAGCGCGGCATTCCCGTACGCACCCAGCCCGGGCCTTCCGGAGATCAGGGAACTGTGGGGAAAGATGCTGCCCCGGAAAAATCCGGGCCTGGCGGGCAAGACCTTCAGCCTGCCGGTGGTCTCCTGCGCGCTCACCCATGGCCTCAGCGTGGCGGCCTACATGTTCTGCAATGACGGCGACGTGCTGCTGACCCCCGACCTGTACTGGGAAAACTACGACCTCATCTTCGGGGTTTCGTTCGGCGGACAGGTCGTTACCTACCCGGCATTCAACGCCGCCGGCGGGTTCAACATCGACGGCATGCGCCGGGCCATGGCGGCGCGCAAGGAAAAGAAGCTGGTTGTTTCCCTCAATTTCCCAAACAATCCCGCCGGATATACCCTGCTGGAGAAGGAAGTGCCGGCATTGAAGGAATTGCTGCTGGCCGAGGCCGAGGCAGGTCGGCAGCTCGTCGTGCTGATCGACGACGCCTACTTCGGGCTGGTCTTCGAAAAGGGTGTCTACACCCAGTCCGTGTTCGCCGATCTCTGCGACGCGCACCCTAACCTACTGGCCGTGAAACTGGATGGCCCGACCAAGGAGGACTATGTGTGGGGCTTCCGCGTCGGGTTCATCACGTTCGGGATCAAGGGCGGTACGCCGGCTCTGTACCAGGCGCTGGAAGGCAAGTGCGCAGGAGCCATCCGGGCCAACATCTCCAACGCCTCCATGCCCGCGCAGTCCATGCTGCTTGCGGCGTGGAAGAACCCGGCCTATGAGGCCGAGAAGCGGAAGGCCTTCGAGCTGCTCAAGGGGCGCTATGAGGAAATCAAGAACGTCCTGGGCGCCCACCCGGAGTACCTCGACGAGTTTGAGCCTCTTCCCTTCAACTCAGGCTATTTCATGTGCGTGCGCTTGAGGAAGTCCGATCCGGAGAAGGTCCGGCAGAAGCTTCTGGCGGACCATTCAACGGGTGTCATCAGCCTGTGCGGAATCCTCCGCATCGCCTTTTCATCGACCCCGACGGCCCACATCGGCACGCTCTTCGCGAACCTGTTTGCCGCATGCAAAGCGCTGCGGTAACGGCGGCGTGGAACAGGGAGCGCGAGAGGGAAGGGCGGCTGTCCGGCCTGCTCCCGGCCGAGGGCCGGATCACGATACGGACACGGGCGTCCGCATCCTCGTTGAAGGGTCTGTCGATTTATTGAAACCAAGAGCCCGCGAGGACGCGGGCGCTCCAAGTTTTGTGCTCAATCCGAACTGGAGCGCCCGCGTCCTCGCGGGCTGTCTTGGTGCTGCAGCGGTTAAATCGACACGCCCTGAAGCCGGCATTGGCTCATCGGCCAAACGGCTGCCGAACCTGCTTTCCGAGCCTGGCCATGAACGTCTTGCACAAGGGCCAAGTCATTGGCGCATCGGCTATATGGACGAAAACGGCGCGCTGGCCGGCACGGGCCGAAGCTACGACTCGATTTCGAGCAGTTCGACGACGAAGATCAGCATCGCGAACGGCGGGATGCGCGGCGGCGAGCCGCGCTGGCCGTAGGCGAGGTTGTAGGGGATGTAAAGTTCGTGCTTCGCGCCGACGGCCATCAGTTGCAGACCTTCGGTCCAGCCCCTGATGACGCCATCGAGCGGGAACGAAACCGGCACGTCGCGCTTGTAGGAACTGTCGAAGACCGTGCCGTTGATGAGCCGGCCTTCGTAATGCACCTTGACCGTGTCGCGAGCGGTCGGTTTGTCGCCGCTGCCTTCAGTGATGACCTTGTACTGCAGCCCGCTCGCGGTCGTTTTCACGCCGTCCGCGGTCGCATTTCCCGCCAGGAACTCTTCGCCCTCGCGTTTGTCCCGCGGTTCGCCGCCCAAGAGTTTTCCCAGTAATCCCATCTGGCCTCTCCCTGTTGCCCGACAGAGTTTCCCGACTTATTTACTCATAAAATAACCGCAAAAGTGCCGGGTGCCAATATGAACGCATCGGCGGTCATGTCGGGCCGGCTTGAACGACAGATTGTCGGGCCTACGTTTGTGGGTCCTCATCTGTCGGTGTCGGCACAGAGACGCCCTCGCCCACGACTCGGACGGCAGCGGGAGAGGGGGGCAGTGTCAAGTCTGACAAAGAAGAACGATGGACAGATAGTCGTTGCCGCAATCGTGATCGCCGTCGGCTGTCGATCCGGTGCCCGTCGCGGTGTCGGTCATGGAGAAACGATAGCGACGAGGGTTGCGAGAAGCGATTGCGGTGGATCTGGAGGCAAACGATGACCGACACAGTCGGCGTTGAAGTGCAGAAGCAGCTCGATGAGATTCGCGCCGCGGGGTTGTACAAGAACGAGCGGGTCATTGCCAGCCCGCAGGGGCCGGAGATCCGACTCGCGGATGGTCGCACGGTCCTGAATCTGTGCGCCAACAACTACCTCGGGCTCTCGAGTCATCCCGCGGTTATCGCCGCCGCGCACAAGGCGTTGGACGAATGGGGCTACGGGCTGTCGAGCGTGCGTTTCATCTGCGGCACGCAGCAACTCCACAAGGACTTGGAGTGCAAGGTGTCGCAGTTCCTGGGCACGGACGACACCATCCTGTTCGCCGCCTGTTTCGATGCGAACGGCGGCGTGTTCGAGCCGTTCCTCGACAAGGAGTGCGCGGTCATTTCCGACGCCCTCAACCACGCCTCGATCATCGACGGCATCCGCCTGACCAAAGCGCAGCGTTTCGTGTACGAACACAACAACCTGGCCGAGCTCGAGAAACGGCTGCAGGAGACGGCCAATGCCAAGCGCCGACTTGTGGCCACAGACGGCGTGTTCTCGATGAACGGCGACGTGGCGGACCTCGCCGGCGTCTGCGCCCTGGCCGACAAATACAAAGCCCTGATCATGGTCGACGATTCGCACGCCACCGGGTTTGTGGGCAAGACCGGCCGCGGCACGCACGAGGCTTGCGGCGTCATGGGCAAGATCGACCTGATCACCACCACCTTCGGCAAAGCGTTGGGCGGCGCGTCGGGCGGGTGTGTGTCAGGCCGCAAGGAACTGATCGAGTTCCTGCGCCAGCGCAGTCGGCCGTACCTGTTCTCGAACACGCTCGCGCCACCGATCGCCGGGGCTACGATCGCCGTGCTCGATTTGCTCTCGAAGAGCACTGCGCTGCGCGACAAGCTGGAGGCGAATACGCTGTTCTTCCGGCGCGAGATGACCGCGGCCGGGTTCAACATCCCGACCGGAACGCACCCCATTGCGCCCCTCATGCTCTACGACGAGAAGCTGGCGCACGCCATGGCCGACGCGATGCTCGCCGAGGGCATCTACGTCATCGGTTTCAGCTACCCGGTCGTGCCGAAGGGCCAGGCGCGCATCCGCGTCCAGCTCTCCGCCGCGCACGAGCGCCACCACTTGGAGAAAGCCATCGCGGCCTTCATCAAAGTCGGCAAAGCGCTCGGCGTGATCAAGGGGTAGCCAGGGACGCTCGGTGCGAGCGAGTGCGAAGCGGGGGCTTCCCGCCCCCTGCACCCTTGGCCAAGGGGCGTCCAGACTCCCCTTGGAACCCCCAGACCTCACCGAAGTGAGCACGCGTGTCGCGCAAGTTGAACGCCCACACTTGAGGTCGCGCGGACGTCATTGCGA
>MHBL01000105.1 GCA_001803235.1 Lentisphaerae bacterium RIFOXYA12_64_32 | reverse complement strand
CAGGTGTGCGCGGAGGCGTGGCCTTCCGAGACGCGGCGCCAAATCTTGAAACAGCCCTGCGGCGCGGCGCGTATTGCGTCAGCGGAAGGTGGGCGCCGGGCCTCCTGAGCCGGCGCGACGCAGCGACGCGGCCGAACCAGGCCCGGCCGGGAGACCTGGCCTCCACCTTGGACTGACGCTTCGCAGGCCTGCAACGCAGCCACGTTGGCGGGACGCGAACCGGGGATTACGGTAACACCGTCAAACTGGGGACTTGCCGCACCCACGGGCGCGGCGGCTGTTAGCGAGGAGACTTGCCGTGAAACGACCAATCCTGGATGTGGCGCGAGTCGTGCGTTCGAAGAACTCCGGCCCGTTCGAACTGGTGCTGGACATCATGTTCAAGGACCGGGCGGTGTTCGAGACGGTCCGTGACACGGACCAGATCACGCCGCGCCGGATTGCGGACCTGTACGGGCTGCCCGAGGATCAGGTGAAACGCGTGATCTTCTTCCCGCCGAGCCTGGCAGTGAAGGTCGTCATGCCGCGGCAGATCGTGTCGGGCGCGCCGGGCGACTCGGACGTGTACGGCGCGCAACAGCACGCACCGCTGCTGAATCTCGACTTTGAGTTACCGTAGCAAGGACCGTCACCTATGGCCAGTCCAGTCTCCATCGGCAAGGAAACGCTGATCTACGCGGTGTACTACGCGCCGCGGGGGCGGGTACGGCTCTACGCTCTGGGCAAGGAACTGGCGCAGCGGCACCTGTACCCGTCCGACCTGCTGATCGGCATCATCGGCGCGGAAGGCGCCGGCAAGTCGACGCTCATTCGCGGCCTGTTCCCCGGCCTGGAACTGACCAACGACGACGAGGGGATCAACCTGCGGCCCACACCCATCTTCGGGTTTGCCGAGGACGACGCGTTCTCCGGGCACACCTTCCACATCGACGCGCGGTTCGAGGGCGCGTTCCACCAGCCGTGGGAGATTGCCGATGCGGTGCGCAAGGCGGTCGAGCACGGGCGGCGCGTGATCGTTGAGCACTTCGACCTGCTCTACGAGCACCTGGGCTTCAACGCGCAGCTCATTTTCGGAATCGGCCAGGAGGTCATCGTCACGCGGCCGTCGGTGTTCGGACCGCTGCCGGGCGCGGTGCGGGACATCGTGTTCAAGACGGTCAAGTATCGGCTCATGGCGCACAGCGCCGAGGACATCACCAGCATGATCCTGGCGCGGGACTACAACTACACCATTCCGGCCGTGCATTCGGACGTGAAGCACGGGTTCGTCATGGGGTTCGCGCAGAAGCCGGCCATCGACCTCGAGAAACTGGAGGCGGACGTCAAAGCCATCATTGCGGCAAACGTGCCGATCGGCCTGGCGGACGAAAACCACCTGCGGATTGGCGAGGAGACCATCCCCTGCACCGGCGTGCGGACGCACGTGAAGTTCTCCGGGCAGATCGAGAACTTCCGTCTGATCAAGGAGTTTCGCTACAACCCGATCGACCGTGAATACCTTCTGATCGGGATCGTCGGCATCGAGCAGGAGGCGGGCTTCGAGGAGATCCTGCCGGTGGTGGCGTAGCGCCCGCGATGCGGGCCTGGGTTACAGTGGGGCGGTCGAAGGGACAGCGAGGTTTAGGCCGTGACGAAGAACATGATCGGCGCGTATGGGAAATGGGCGGCGATGAGCGCAGACTGCAAGACCAGCCCGCGTAATGCGTCAGCGGCTCCCGGGCGGCAGACCGCCCGGTCATATCAAGTTGTTGCTCCTG
>MHBL01000104.1 GCA_001803235.1 Lentisphaerae bacterium RIFOXYA12_64_32 | reverse complement strand
CAGTGTCGACACGCCGGAACACGCGCCACAACGCGAACATCCCCGCCGCGAGTAACATGGGAGTCGCGGGTGGAACGACGGTGTGCTGGCCCATGCGTGAGACCCCCGTGGCCTTGTGCCACGGGTGAATCGGGTTCGCCCGCCAAACGTGCGTGTCCCCCCTCTCTTCCCCTTCCCCCGTCCGCCGGCGGCGGACGGGGGAAGGGGAAGAGAGGGAACGAGGTGCGGCGAAGTAGCCAATGAACCCGTTCACCTGCCACACGAGGTGGCAGGGGTCTATGCTCCACCCTTAGCTGACGCATTACACGGCCGATACTTCAGATTCCTTGATATTCCGTCCTTCCCAGGCTAGTGTGCCTAAATTGTGAGAAACAAACATCTTATGAGTTAGCAGCAACAGAAGGGGAAAGGCCTTAAAGTGAAACGGCGACCTCTATCAAGCGCTGCGCTCTTCGCCTCGTTGCTGGTACTCTCCGCCTGTTTGCGCACTGGGGAGGTGCAAAAGAGGGCCGAGTGCAAGAACCAGAGGCCTGCGAACTGGCCCGTCCTGCTGGATGATGCCACCAGAAAGACCTCCGCGGTATTTGCGGACCTTGGCGCGCAAATGCTGGCGACAAGCAACAAGATCGCGACACTTCACAAAGCCGGCGACCAGAATGGGATGAGGCAGGCTGTTGCGGATCTCGCCAAGTCCAATCCGCAAGTGGTTGATTTCGCCCTCATCGACAAGGCCGGCATCATGAAGATCGTCGAACCCGAGGAATGCCGGAAGTTCGAAGGTTCCGACATCTCGTCGCAAGAACAGGTGCAACGCGCCCTGAAAGGCAAGGCGGTGATGAGCAAGCTGTTCCTCGCCGTGGAGGGCTTTCGCGCCCTCGACATGGAGTACCCCGTAACGTACGGCGACGGCCAGACCGTCGGGGCTGTGAGCGCACTCATCAGGCCGGAGCAGTTTCTTGACCATATCATCAAGCCCATGACGCAGGGTTCTCCGGTCGACATCTGGATGATGGACATGGACGGGGCGATTCTGTATGATCCCGACATCGAGGAAATCGGGCGCAACCTGTTCACCGACGCACTCTACCAGCCCTACACGAGTCTCATTGAGGCCGGACGCAAGATTGTCGCCGGCGGGGAAGAAGGTTGCACTCAATACGATTTTCTTGCTACCGGCCTGAAGCGTCCGATGAAGAAGAACGCATTCTGGCGGAAGATCGACGTGCTTGGCGAGAGATGGGCTCTGGTCGCGACCGTTGCCGCCGACCCGACAACTGTCGCCGTCCAGGGGAATCTCTCGAATGCCATGCCGGCCGAGGACGCGCTAAGAGCTCTGGCCATGAACCAGAAGCTCATCGACGCCATCGAAACGGACAAGAAAGATGCGGTCCTCGAAATCCTTAAGGAACACTACTCCAGGTACCCATGCTACAGCGTCCAGTGGGTGACCAACGATTGCGTGGCTGTCGGTGGTTTCCCGCCGGAGAACAGCCTGAACAACTACAAGATCGATGCCGTCAAGAACTCTTCCGACGCCGAGTTCGTGAAGAAGGTGACGGAAGGCAAGGAGAGCGTTTTCGATATGCCGCTCATGGAAGGCGGCGCGGGAAGAACCCACCTTGTCCCGGTGCTGACGGGCGGCCGGCGCCTGGGCATGATCTACAGCATCAGCATCTTGCCCAAGCGGTGAGCAGTTCTCCTGCCCGCGGCGTTCTCTGACGCGCCGACACGTTGGAGCCGGCAACGCCGTGGACCACTCGCTGAAGCGTCGCTGCCACTTCCGCCTGGAAGTGGCGTGTCGATTCAGCCAGAAGAAGAGCCCGCGAGGACGCGGGCGCTCCAAGTTTCGTCCGGCATCCGAACTGGAGCGCCCGCGTCCTCGCGGGCTGTCTTGGTGCCGCATCGGTTAAATCGACACGCCCTGAAAGGCGGGACTCAGGCCGAGACGGCTGCCCAACACCCTCTCCTGACCAGCCGGTCTGCCAGCCGGGAGGTGCTGACGCAGACCGCAGGCAACAGGCCGCTCAGATCACCTTGCGCGCCTTCATCAGTTCGGCGGTGAGGATTGCGCCGCCCGCTGCGCCGCGCACCGTGTTGTGGTGCAGTCCCACGAAGCGGATGTCGAACACGGGGCACTTGCGCAGGCGCCCGACGGTGACGGCCATGGCCTTGTCCGCGTCGCGGTCTTTGCGCGGTTGCGGACGGTCAGGTTCGTCCCGGCAGATGATCGCCTGTTTCGGCGCCATGGGCAGATCGAGGTCCTGCGGCACGCCCCGGAATTTGCGCCAGATCGCGAGGATCTCATCGAGTGCCGGCGCGCGGTCGGCGAACTTGAGGCTGACGCAGGCGGTGTGGCCGTCGACGACCGGGACGCGGTTGCAGTGTGCGGAGATCGCAACCGACGCGTCACTGACGATGACGCCGTTCTCGACACGGCCGAAGATCTTCAGCGGCTCGTTCTCCGTCTTCTCTTCCTCGCCCCGGATGAGCGGGACGATGTTGTCCATGATGTCGAGCGAAGGCACACCGGGGTGCCCCGCGCCGGACAGCGCCTGCAGGGTCGCGATGACCATGGTGCGCGGCTTGAAGCCGGCCTGCCACAGGGCCCAGATCGGTGTCATGTAGCTCTGAATGCTGCAGTTTGACTTGACCGCGATGCAGCCGGTCGTCCAGTTGCGGGCACGGCGCTGGGCCGCGATCACGTCGAGATGGTCGGGGTTGATCTCCGGGATGATCATGGGCACGTCGGGTGTCGCCCGATGCGCCGAGTTGTTCGACACGACCGGGAAGCCGGCGGCGGCGTACGCGAGCTCGAGCGCGGCGACGGCCTTCTTGTCGAGCGACACAGCCGAGAAGACCAACTCGCACTTGCCGCGCGCGCCCGCCACATCGTTAGCGTCGCCGACGGTGAGCTTCCGGACCGGCTCGGGAATGTCGCTGTACATGTGCCAGCGGCCCGCGACCGCCTCGGCATAGGGCTTGCCGGCCGACTGGGGCGAGGCCGCGACGTACGTGACCGCAAACCACGGGTGATTCGCGAGCAGACGAATGTAGTTCTGGCCCACCATTCCGGTGGCGCCGATGACGCCTACGTTGATGCGCTGTGTCATATGAGTTCCTTTCGAGACCTGCGGGCCTGCGTACGGTAAATCGATGTTCACGCAAAAAGGACTATGCACGAAAAAACCCGTTGTCGGGGTCGCTCCGACAGCGGGTTGTCTGCGTCTTGGCCGGGGCTGGGGTGTCTCAGGTCACCTGAGCCCGCCGTCGGAGCAATACAACCCCGGCCGAGGCGCTTGTCTGCGTGCGCGTCGTCCACGTCGTCATCTGGGTTGCTGCTCCGGTACGCATGTCCATGAGGCCAGAACTATAGCGCGCGGCCACAGACGGTGCAACCAAGTTGCTTGCCGGCTCCCGCCGCCATTGCCCTTGCGGCAGTGGGGCGCCGATTGAGAAGAAGGGGGCGGTTGGTGCCCCCTTCTTTTTCAATCGACGCCAGGCCACCGCCCCAGGACCGCGAGGTTGCGGGGGCTGCATGCGGCGGGGAACAACTGAAGCACGCGAGCATCATAGCCATGGTTTCGCAGGTAAAGCGCCCGGTCCAAAGCGAGGAAGATTTCGAGCGCCCGGCCCAGCATGGATCGGGGCATGGCGAGGCGTCGCTGGGCGACGTACGTCGCGTGGGCCTTACCCGCAGCGGCGGCGATCTCGTCCGGTGTGGGTTCGGGAAAGCCCCGAGCCTGGCACGCCGCCTTGGCGAACACGGCAAACTCCGCGTCCGCCTTGCGGCGGTTCAGCCCACGCATTTCCTCGCCTACGGGACCGGACCATCCCCGAACCGCAAGGAGATACCGCAGCGCGAGGCGCGTTTTCTTGGAAGCGAGCGTGGGGGGGCGTTCGCCCTCGAGCGCTGCAGTCCGCGACGGCACGTTTGCGAGGCCCAGGATCTCCCGCGGCAAAGTGGGGCCGCCCGGCACGAGCGCGTGGCGTGCCCTACCCCGGATCTTCTGCGGACAACACGCCAGGTGAAGCACTGACGCCTTCATGGCCACGGCCGCGGTGACAAGCGCGTCGCCCAATTCGCCACACCCGTGCAAGGCCATGAGCAGACGATCGGGGCGGGGCGGCAATGACAAGAGCGGGGCGTCGGAGGGCGAGAGCACGTCGGCGGTGATGAACCGGACGGGCAGATCGCCGGCCAGCGTCCGCGCCACCGCCACCCGCTCAGGATCCCGCTCAAACCCCACAGCAGGCACGGACAGGGCCGAAGAAGCCCGGGCGGTCACGTGTCCCCGCCCCGCGCCAACGTCCACGATCTCGGACAGGGCCGGAAAGCTTTCACGCAGCAGGTGCAGGATCGCTGCCACCTGCCCACGCTTACGCACACTCATCGAGGGGAAATCCACGGGGGGCGGGGTCCCGGGCACGACAGGAATCAGCGTGGTCACGGCCAAGGTCCGCTCGGCCAGTTCGCGCAGTGAGGGAGGACAGGCGGGATCACGCAGGAACCAGTTGGAAATCCCCTCGGTGTCCGCGCGATCCAAGTCCGCTTCGGAACGGGTCAGCAGGTAGTCCTGCCAAAGCCGGGACACAGCCCACGGCGGGGGTCCGGACTCCGCGCGCGTCAGCACGATATCGCGCGCGTCAGCAAGGAGCGCTATCACGCGCGCATGCGTTCGAGCGAGATCCATTGATGGAATGGCCAAGGACACGCTTCACCAGGCCCGGGTTTTGCTTGCAGGTTACTTTCCTGGAGCCACGAGGAAGAACGTAGTCCGGGACGAAAGGGGTGCAAGGGCCGTGGCGCGCTCAGTCATGGAAGCGCCGACTCCTTCCGAAACGAAGATTAGAGACAAAGCCCCATCTTCGTCTCCCCCGTACCACCAATACGGTTTCCCGTCAATCCGTCTTTCCGTCCGAAGCAAGCGGGAAGAGGGACGCCTACTTTTGCGGGGTCGGGCTCACGCGCACACAACGGATGGGCAGGGCCCGGTCACGGTTGATCCGCCGTGTGACGGAACGCGGTCGGCGAAAGACCGTTAGCACTCCTGAATGCCTTCGAGAAATGGAATCCGTCACAGAACCCCAGTGCGCGACCGATGTCGTCAACGGTCCGGTCCGTGGTGCGCAGCAGATGCAGGGCGCGTTCGAGGCGCCGTTGCAGGATGTAGCGCCGGGGCGAGACCCCCAGGGCCTTGCGGAACTCGGTGGAGAAATGGCAGCGGGTGAGGTGGGCGACAGCGGCGAGTTCCGCCACCGGCAGCCGGTCGCCCAGGCACGCATCGACATGGTCGAGAACCGGCCGGAGGCGCTGGACCGCCTGGCGCGGCCAGCGACCGTCGTCGGCACGCGACAGGAACGGGTGCAACAGCGACAGGAACAACGCGGTCGTCTCCAGGGCGTAGGCCGGACCCGGTCGCCGGTGAATGGCCATCAGGCGCTCGAACGTCGACACCGCTGCCGCCACATCGGCCACGTCGCGCTGGACCGCGGACAGGGCCAGTTCCGACAGATCGATGGTCCCGTAGACTCGGGCCGTGTAGTGCAGCCAGTAGACCTCGAATGAGTCCGGGCAGCCGTATCCGAACGGCAGGTTTGCCGGAACATGGTAGATTCGCCCGGGCAGCAAGTCGTACGTACGCCGCCCAACCTGCATCCACGCCTTCCCCGCCGTGATCAGGTAGAGCCGTCCATGCGGCGGCGTGGTCGGCGCCGAACTCCAGGATCGTCCCAGCCGCGAGAAACTGGCGATGGCCACCGAAACGCTCAGGTTCTCGATACCGGGCTGCTGTGTGCTCACCGCGTGTCCTTTCGAATCGTGCATCGCCGTCATTGCCACAGAGATCTGATGTTGACAGAACAAATATACATGACTTCGAAATATCCTGCCATGGCCACTATCACGGTCGTAGGTGTACATTGATCGGCAGATAGTGGACGCTTTGGAAAAACAGGAATACACATCCATGAAAGCCGTGCCGGCAGAGGACAAGGTCATTTTGCGTGAACTGGGTCGGCAGTTGGCGGACGCCGCCGCGGATCCGGTGAACGAAACACGCCGCGAGATTCAGCGCAAGGTTGCGAACCGCGAACGGACCAAGCCGTGGATCGGCATCTACCAGGAGCCGTGGAACGAACTGAACGTCAACGGCGAACTGAATCTACACTGCACCGACGCCTTCTGTAAAGGGATAGAGAACGAGCTGCGACAGGTGCTCTTCAAGTGGCGTCACTACCCTGGGGACATGACGGTCTCCGCGGTGTCTGTCCAGCCGTATTGCATTCGCGACACAGGGTTCGGGATCAGCGAGCAGGTCGACATCGAGCGCACCGATGCCACCAACAGTGTGGTGTCGCGCCACTTCCACATTCAGGTCAAGGACGAGGCGGACATCGAGAAGATCAAGTGTCCCGTCGTCACCCATGACGCCGCCATGACGGAAGAGTGTTACCGGAAACGCGGCGAGATTTTCGATGGCATCCTGGACGTGCGCAAGTCGGGCACGGGCTCGTTCTGGTTCGCGCCGTGGGATGAGATTGTGCGCTGGACCGGGGTGCAGGAAGTGTTGATGGACCTGGTGCTGCGGCCCGACTACGTGAACCGGCTGGTCAGTCATTTCGTGGATTGCTGGCTCGCGCGCCTCGACCAGTACGAGGGACAGGGCCTGCTCAGCGCCCCGGCAGCGCAGCTTGCCGTATCGGGTGCGGCGCAAATCTTCTCGGAGGTCTCACCCGAGATGCACGGCGAGTTCGCCCTGCAGCACGAAGCGCGTTTCTACCGGCGCTTCGGGAAAGTCTACTACGGTTGCTGTGAACCGCTCCACAACAAGGTCGATGTCTGTGCGCATTACCTCCCGAACATGTACAAGATCTCCATGAGTCCTTGGGTGGATTTCCCGAAGGCCGCGGCGAGTGTCGGTTCGCGGTTCATTTTCGCGTGGAAGCCGAACCCCGCTTTCGTGGCGTACGACCGCTGGGATCCCGAACTGGTGCGGAAGGACATCCGCGAGAAACTGGCAATCGCCGCTGCCAACGGCTGCATCGTGGAGATTCATCTGAAGGACATCAGCACCGTCCGCTACGAACTGCAGCGCCTCACCGAGTGGAACCGAATCGCCCAGGAATGCGCGGCCGAGTACGCGGCGTAGCGGCTGCCTCTGCCCCCCCCGGGTCGCTCCGACGTTGCGGGATCGTTTTCCGGCGATATAGTCCGACGGTTTCGTCAGATGCAGAGGCGACCGGAACCCTCGGTGCCCATGGCGCACCGCCATTCCGCACCGGCAGCCGCAATGACCATAGACCTGAAACACGCCGAAGACACTCCCGCCGGGCGGCGCCGTTTGTCCGGAAGAACGACGCGGCGCGGCGTCCAGACCGGGTTTTCCACCCGCGGAACCGTGTTGTTCGGCGTCCCGTTTGTCGGCGCGGGTGCGGGAATCATTCTGGTCGGCACCCGAGTCATCCCCGTTGATCCAAGCTCGGTGCACGCGCCCTACTGGGTGTTGACGATGGTCGGCCTGGTGTTCGGCTTCGGGGGTCTGTGGGCCTGGGGTATGGCGTGGAAGCAATACGCGTCACGCCGTCGACAACAGGAGGCGATGCGCCGCCACACGGGAGTGTCGGCCTTTGCGGACTACGCCTGGGACCCGCACGGATTCGAAGCGGCGCGCTGGCAGACGGCGGGGCATGCCGTTGGCGGGGCTGTCATTCTCACGCTCTTCCTTTCGGTCTTCAACTACTGGGCGTTCGGCGCCGGCGGGCCGTGGCCGGTGAAGGCGTTGGTGGTCTTGTTCGACCTCATTGCGGTGGCGGCGTGGTGGGAGGCCGGGCTTCGGCTGGGCCGGGCCCTGAAGTTCGGCGGGTCCCGGATCGTCTTCGATCGTTTTCCCTACCCGCAGTCAGAGCCCATCGTCATTCGGTGGGTCCCGGCCGACGGCATCGATCAGGCCAGGAACGGCGCCTTCACCCTGCGCTGTGTCGAGGAATGGTTTGAGAGTTCCGGCAGCGGGGAGGATCGAAGCACGACCATGGTGCACGAGGAAATCTGGCGCGAGACATGGCGGTTCGATCGGGCCGCCACGTTCCGACCCATGCGGGACGTCGCGCTGCGGTTCGAACCGCCGGACGACCTGCCGCCGACCCGGCTGAGCGTGGACCGCCCCACCTTCTGGGAGCTCGAAGTGAAGCTGGACCTGCCGGGACTGGACTTCGTGGAAACCTACCTGGTTCCCGTCTATGCGGCAGAGTGTCGCCCCCGGTGACTGCCACGGTGCAAGGCCGCTCCCTGGCCGAGGGGCAGCGGGAATTGACCGCGGGGCGGAAAAGACCCCGCGAGGCAGGTCACTTCTCCGTCACCCTCTTCACGCTGTCCGGCAGATCGACCTGATCGAGACTGTTGCACGTGGGGCAAGGCTGCACGATGAACTTGGTCTCTTTCCCCGGGAGAAGCTTCAGCGGGAAATGCACCGCGCACTTCTTGCAGTAGAGCGGAAAGAAGAAGCCTTTGCCGGGTTCCTTCGACGGAGCCTCGATGTTCCCGGACGCCACCTTTCGCAGTCCGCCGGAACTGTCAATGACCGTTATCTGGGGTCTGAATGCACCCCTCTGCTTCAGCACGAAGAAGCCCACGACTCCCACCACCAGCAGGACGGCCAGAACCATTGCCACGAGTTGCTCCTTCGAATACGCGCGCGGAGACGGCAACAGTTTGGCCAGCACGCTCGAAAGCGAGCCCCCCTTCAGCCCAAAGTACTGCAACGGGCTCTTCCGTTCCTTCTTGAATTGCTGCTGAAATATCGTCACGATCCGAGACTCACTGATGGCCCCGGTCTCCAGCAGAATTTCCGCCAACGAGGGCGCCCGTCCGCTTTCCCGCATCATTTCAGCCTGGATATCGAAGCACGTCCTGTACTGGCGATCGGTTATGAAAGTCCTGCCTAACGCCAGCTTGGCAAATCTGTTCTCCTCGCCCGTGGGTTTGGGCAGGGCCTGGAACTTCCGTATCCGCACGGCATAGTCCTTGGACACGTACCCTTTCGCGACCATGAGTTCGTCAATCGGTGGTACGGGCTTGCCGGATTTCGCCGCCTCCCACTGGAGAATCGCGCACTCGACAATCTGGGGGGACGTGACCAGCCCCGCCCACTTGGCAATCCGGCCGAATCTGAGATCGCGCAGAGGGGGTGGGCCGCCACTTCCCCCGGCGGTGCCGTCAGTCGAGCCGCCCGGAGCGACTCTGACCAGGGTGTTTTTCGAGCCGCAGAGCGGGCACTCGGTGCGCGGTTGCCATTCAGGCAGAGAGAACAGGAAATGGCAATCCTCGCATTCGGCCCTTTCCCCATCAGCGTTCGGAGCGCCCGCCTCGCGTCGCCTGCCGGCCGCAACAACTTCTGCCAGAGGGTCAAGGATTCTCCGAATGTGGTTGAACGGCTTAAGTATGCAGGTCTCGGCGCCGTGATTCGACGCCTCAACGACGAGAGGCTGCTCCGACGCGTTTGCGGTCACAATGACCGGCAGTTGCGGATGATGCTTCTTCACCTCCTTGATCAGCTCTACACCGTTCATTCCGGGCATCGTCAAGCTGATCAGGGCTGCGTCAAACGTCTCGTGCGCGAGCTTCTCCTGGGTGGCCGCAGGACTCGGGACGGTCACCACCTCGTAGCCGTGCTGGGCCAATGAATTGGCAAGACCATCGCGGATGCTCTGAAAGTCATCCGCCACCAACACCCTGCCCTGGGCTGCACTGCTGTCTGCTTCTGCTTCACCCATTTTAACCCCCTATCGAGAGAGCCCGACGAGTGGCGCTTTCTGCCCGCTTCAATCTTTACGGAAGTTCCGTTGTCACCGGCGTCGCAATCCCCGCGCTACGGGTCGTCCTGGCAGGCGGCTTCGTCAACTTGAACCTCAGCCGTCTCTCCGGTCGCCACTTCGCGTGGCGCTCCTCCGGCTCCTGCCAGTGTCGCACTGCCCGAGTTGACCTGTACTTCCGTCTTGTATGTCGCACCTGAAGCGCTAGTCTTGACCCCGAAATCCCCTCCATTCCCACCAGCAGCAGCCCCGGGCGTGACAACGTCACACCTGTCACCCGTCGCCACGTCCGGCTGGATTTGTACGCTGCCGTGCGATTTGTAAGCCCGGAAAACCGAGTAGACGTGTCCACTCTCACCGAGAATCGACGCCACGACCAGAGCGCTGGAGCCGCCGACCAGAGTCACCGTACTCCCGCCCTGGATCCCGAGCACGCCGCCGCTGACCTCGTCCCCAACGCCTATCGGCACACCGTTCCAAGTCACCTTGGCCGACGGTCGGATCTGGACAGCCCCGTGCGCAAAGGCGCTCACCCCCCGGGTGTTCAGGCGGTGATACGGACAGCCGAGAATGTAATCCTCGCCTTGGAGCCTCTTTGCTCCTCGCTGCACGTAGAATTTCTCGTAGCATTTCTTCGTGAACGGGCAGTAGAAGAAGTCCGGACTCCCTGCGGTGGGGAGCAGGTCGGTCAACAGGTTCTTGGGGTATTGCTCGTAGTCCGAGTTGTACACCTCCAGCGCGGTGCACACATTCTTGACGTTGCTCATGCACTCCGCCTCGCGCGCGCGTTCTCTGCCCTGCGCCAGAACGGGCAAGAGCATTCCGGCCAGAAGCGTGATGATTCCCATCACCACCAGCAGTTCTATCAGGGTGAATCCCTTCACCTCTCTCACAGGCGTCACGGCCATAGTACCACCGCCCTTTCTCGGGACGTCAGGAGACCAAGTCCTGCATCGAGACGCGAACTCCATCCGCGCCTACGCCGCGTGCCGGGATCACGGCACCCCGAAACGCATGGGCCTGTTCCGGTCAATCCGAGCATATCCCCGCTTTGTTCGAGAACCCCGCGAGTATCCCGTACTCTTCAACACCAGCCACACTACACACTCAAGATAGGGGCGTCCTGTCAGCTGTCAAAGCGTGCTGAATGCAGATCGCTCTGCGCCAGCGCGCCCCGGTCGGCTGCCACCCGGGCTCATTCCGGTATGGGTTGGGTTTCACGCATTTGTCGTGCCAGGTCTTACGGCCCTGCGTCACGCATGGCTACCGGTACGAGATGCCTTGAGCTTGAAGCAGCCCCTTGATGTAGCCGACGGCGAAGCGGTTACTGACGGTCCGCAGCGCGCCGAGGTCGTCCGGGGGGCGGCAGACCCGTCAACTGGGGCGCCGCCTTGGTCACCGCGTGGGTGACGCCAACCTGCCGGGCCAGTATCCATTTGTCGTCGGGGATGGCAGGCAGCAGCAGGGTGAGTTTCATCGGTCGGTGGTCCCGTGTCAGTTGCCGGTTTGGGTTCACAGCGTCAGGCCGCCGTCGACGAACACGTTCTGACCGGTGATGTAGCGCCCGGCCTCGGAACAGAGCGTGAGTGCCAAACCTGCGCAGTCCTCGGGAGACCCGATGATGCCGGACGGGATCGCGTCCAAGACCTTCGAGCGGTAAGCCTCATCCGACAGTGCCTCGGTATTTCGGTCGGTGTCGATAACCCCTGGCGCCAGGTTGTTGACCGTGACGCCCGAACGGGCGAACTGCTTGGCCAGATTCCGGCACATGTTCAGGACCGCCGATTTCGTGGCCGCGTAGACGAGCATGTCGGGGTGCTGTTTGTCTTGATTGACACTGCCGATGGCCAGGATGCGACCCCATTTGCGTTGGAGCATTCCGGGAGCGAAGCCCTGGATCAGCTCCAGCGTCGATCTGAGGTTGGTGGCGATCTGCGAATCAAACTCCTGCGTTCCGATATCGGTCCATTTTGTTTTGTACTGCACGGACGCGTTCAGGACCAGGATGTCAACCTGGCCGATTTCCTCCACCAGCCGCTGGTTTGCCCGGGAGTCGGAGATGTCCGCAACGCAGCCGCGGACCGCAATGCCGAGGTCCTTGAATTGGGCTACCGTCGTCTCCAGCGCCTCCGAAGGACGGCTGCCGTGAACGAACAGTTCGGCACCGGCTTGCCCCAGCGTCCGGGCGATGGCTTTGCCGATGCCCCTCGTCGAACCGGTGACCAGTGCAGTCTTTCCGGTCAACTCGAACGGTCTTGTCCATTCAACCATGTCTTGGTCCTCCCGCTATCCGAGGTGGAGCGTGAAGGTGTTCAGGGCGTTCTTTGAGAGCTTCAGGCGGTGTTGAGACGTGCCGGCGTCGGTTTCGACCGTCACCGCGTAGTCGCCGTAGAAGCCCCGGAACGTGTTGCCGGCTCCGGCCGTGTAGTCGAGTCTGGCGTGGGTACGCCACTCACGCGTAACGAGATCGTGCAACGCGGTGTAGGCCGGCTTCGGGGTGAAGTCGTAGTTGACCAGGCCGGCACGCAAGCTGTTCTCGCCTTGTTCGCTGCCGAGCGGCGCGTAGGCGGCAGTGCCGTCGACCATGTTCCACCAGATAATGCCGTTGACCGCCGCGTGGCTGAACCAGAGGCGGTAGAGTTTTTCGGTCACCAACTTCTGGAAGGTGTCGCCGTCGCCCAGATCGCGGCGGCTGATGATGCTGACTTCAGAGAAGTTGATCGGAATGTTCAGTTTGCCGTAAAGATCGAGGCCATCGAACAGACGCGACGGGGTCATGAACTTGTCCGCGTCTTTGAGGGCGGACTGGAACATGTGATACTGCAGTCCCAGAGCGTTCACCTTGTAAGCGCGCTCCAGAAGTGATTTGACCAGCAGGTAGACCGGTGAGTAGGTCTTGCTGTAGATGTACCACATGCGGTCGTCGTTGTAGGTTCGGATACAGTCGGGGAAGTATTCGGCCGCCAGCTCGAAGGCCAGTTCCACGTGGTTGTCCGGCATGTGGCACTTGGGAGTCCCGACCGTCATGGTTTGGGCTTCGTTGCAGACGTCCCAGATTTTGATCCGGTCCGCGTAGCGCTCCGCGATCTCCCGGAAGCGGCGCCGGATGCGTCGTTGCATCTCCAGTTCGTCCAACGAGAGCCAGTTCGGCCGGAATTGGTGCCACAGCAGTGGGTGGCCTTTTGGCGTGATCCCGTTCCTGTCGCAGAACTCCAGGACCAGGTCCGGCGGCGGCCGGCGGTAGATGGGGGGGCTGTTCGTGTCGAAACGCAGCGCGCCGTCGCCCGGCTCCAGATCGGACCAGTAGAAGGGAACGACCGCGAGATTGAAGAGGTCACTGAACACCTCTTCGTAGCGCGCGTTCTGCTCCGCTTCCGGGAACTGCCCGATCATGAAGGCGTTGCAGCCGAAATGGAATTCGTGCCGAACCTGCCGGAGCGTTACCTTGGCGCCTTCCACCGGGTTGCCGTCCGGACCAACCACCTTGATCGTGCCCGAGCCCTTGCGGTGTTCCTCAATGCCACGGGAGATCCTGCCCTCGATCTCGGGATCGTCCGTGAGAAGGTTCCGTGCTATGTTTTTGGCCAGGTCGTTCATGATCGGTTCCTCGGTATTTGCTGGTCATCGACGGCCGTCGATCGCAGTCGATTGCCCCCGATTGCTGTCGATCCCCGTCCTTCGGCCCTTATCCTTCTAGAAATACCCGCCTTTGTCCACAATCTGCTGAATGGAGTCGCCGCCACGGACCCACTTGAAGATTTCGTTCTCGTTGCGCTCGATTTCCTCAGCCCGCAGCAGCACTTCATAGGCAATCTCGCGGGGAACGCAGAGGACGCCGTCGATGTCGCCGAAGATGACATCGCCCGGACGCACGGTCACTTTGCCGATCTTGACCGGAACCTGGTAATGGGTGATCAGGCAACGGCCAAGCGAGCCGTTGCTGGTGCGGTATTTGTAGAACACCGGAAACTTCTGTTCGAGAATCTGCTTGGTGTCGCGGATGCCGCCGGCAATGACCGCGCCACGGAGCCCCTTGGCGATGGCGGTCGCGGTCATGACGCCGCCCCACAGCGAGCCTTCGGTGTCCTCGCTGGTATCCCAGACGACCACGCCCTCCGGGCGCATCTCGTCGAGCATTTTGGCGCGGAACGTCATCTCGCCCTGAATCATCACATTGGGAGCGCTCTTGACCGTGAAGGCGATGCCGCAGACAGTCATTTCGTCGCGCAGGGGCATGATGTTGGAGGGGAGGTTCTGTTCCAGCAGGCAACGCTCCCGCATGACATCGTTGATGGCGCCGGTGTAGAGACGCTCGTAACGCTCGCACAACTCCCGGATGGGGACTGGAAACTCGTTGCCGGGGATGTACTCGCGGGCCGCGATGAGCTTGTCAAGCTTCATCAATCCCGCCTCTTTCTGCAGTTTGTTTTCCGCCATGGTTCGCTCCTTCTCCTCTTCGCGTCTGGTCTTCATACAGTGAACCGCGGGCCGGTGCCGTTACGTTCGGGTTCCAGCACGTGGGCGAGGCCACGCGTTCGTGAACCGGCCGCGCCCGGGGCTTTCCGTTACCAGGCACACCCATTCGACACCCAATTCCGACATTCGATCAACGTCGACCCCGCGCTTGCGGCGACGAGAAGTACCCGTTCCGCGCGTAGAAGCCGTAGGTCATACCCTTGAAGAATGGAGCGTCCATGGTTGGGTCACCTCTGCTGGCGTTTGGCGACGACATAGCCGAACGGCGAAAGGGCGGCCGTGCCGCCGGCAAGCGCCGCACCCGAGGACAGCAACGGTTCGTAGGTCTCGCCGTCAGGAAGCTGGAGTGAGGTGTTGACCGCTTCACCCCGCGCGTTGATTACGACCAGGATCCTGTCCTCGCCTGACTCCCGGACGAAGGAGAGGACCGCCTCGGGCGCAGCGTTGTCGAGCCAGGTGAGGGCGCCGTCGAACAGGGCGGGCTCGGTGTGGCGGAGTTCGCACAGCTTCCGAACGAGGGCAAACCTGGCGCGTCCGGTGTCGCTGTCGGCGCGGGCCCACTCGATCGAGGAACCGACACCTTTGTAGATGCTGTGCCGGTCCCCGTCCGCGATTTCCTGGCCGTTGTAGACGAACGGGATGCCGTCGATGGTGAACAGCAGCGTCAGGGCCGCGTTCATGCCATCGAACCCCCAGGCGCGTTCGGGGCGGTTCTCGAAGGCGTCGTTGGCGATGTCATGGTTGTCGGTGTAGCGGATGAGGCGGGCGCCCTCGGGAAACTCCCGGTGCTGTTGCTCCCACACTTCGCGCAGCTTGGCGGCGGGCAGTTTGCGGGCGAAGACCGGGACCACGGTGCGGTTGTTCCAGGCAAAGGTGTAGTTCATGTCGAAGGCGAATTCCGGCTCGGTTCTGCGCTCGCCTTCGGAGAGAACGATCACCTCGGGGTTGACCCGTTCCATGCGCCGGCGCGCCTCTTCCCAGAAATCCAGCGGCACGCAGGACGCCACGTCGCAGCGATAACCGTCAACCTTGAACTCGCGCAACCAGTACTCCAGGTTGTCCCAGAGGTACTCCCGCAGTTCGTTGCACTCGAAGTTCAGCATCGGGAAGCGCCACTGGCCGTTCTTGATCTCGCCGTTCGGCTCGCGCTGCACGAACGCGGGATGCTCTTTGAGGAATACCGCGGTCGGGCCGCAATGGAAGAACACGATGTCGAGCAGTACGCGCAGACCGAGGCCGTGCGCGGTTGCCACGAAGTCGTGCAGGTCCTGGTCGGTGCCGTACTCGGGATCGACCGTGAAGTAGTCCTTGATGCGGTAAGGATTCCGCGGGTCCTCCGACTTGCTGACATGGTGTCGCGGGCTCCAGCCGGACCGGTCCATGTCGTCGTCCTGCAGGCAGATCGGGCAGAGGTAGACGATGTCGATGCCGAGTTCGGCCAGCATCGGCAGCTTCTTCTCGGCTGCCTTGAGTTTGCCCTCGCGCGTGAAGGGCCGAAGGAACATCTGGTACATGACACTGCGACTCAGCCACTCGGGGGATCGACGCGCTTGTTTCCGGACGTCCATGGTTTGTCCTTTCAACTCCACTGCCTGTCGTTGGCCCATTCCTTGTCCCATGGGTCGGTCGCCGCCCAGGCCGCCGGGAAGTCGGCGTGAAGTTTCTCCGTGATCAACGTTTCATCGAGCGATTCGATGCCCAGTCCCGGTGTGTCCGGGACTTCGATGTAGCCATTCTTGATCAACGGCTTCGGCAGGCCGTTGACCAGGCTGTCCCACCACGGCACGTCGACCGAATGCACCTCCAGCGCCGTGAAGTTCCGGGTTGCCGCGGCCACGTGAACGGCAGCCATGCACGCGATCGGGCTCTCGGCCATGTGCAGCGCCATGGCCACACCGTGGTCCTCGGCCAGGTCGCCGATCTTCTTGGTCTCCATGATGCCGCCGGTCGAGAGCACGTCCGGATGCACGACGGCCAGGGCCCCGGAGCGGAGCAACGGCAGGAAATTCTCTTTCAGGTAGATGTCCTCGCCGGTGCCGATCGGCGTGGTCGTGGCCTGGGCCAGGCGCACATACTGCTCGGTCATCTGCCAGGGCACCGGGTCTTCCATCCAAGCCAGGTTGAACCGTTCCAGGCGGCGTGCCAGCTTGATGCAGTCCTCCAGCGGCACGTGGCCGACGTGGTCGATCGCCAGCGGGATCTCATAGCCGATCTCCGCGCGAACATCCGCCATGTACTGATCGAGGAAATCCAGTCCCTTTTCGGTGATGTGAATACCGGTGAAGGGGTGGGCTGTGTTGAACAAGTCGTAAGCCTCGCCGCGCATGGCGCGGGGGTCGATGGAGCCGTGCGGAGTACTGAATACAGTCTTCTTGTACTCCCGCATCTTCTCCAGAAAACCGAGCGGGGCGCTGAGGCAGCCGGGTTGGTCCATCAGCAACTCGATGCCCAAGTCCATCTTCAGAAACGTGAAGCCCTGGGCCATCCGTTCTTTCAGGGCTTTGCCCATATCGCGCCCGCCACCTTCCGAATCCGTGTCGCAGTAGATGCGAATCCGGTCCCGATACTTGCCCCCGAGAAGCTGCCAGACCGGCACGCCCCACGCTTTGCCGGCCAGGTCCCACAGCGCCACCTCAATGCCGCTGACGCCGCCCCCCTGGCGGGAGTGCCCGCCGAACTGCTTGATGCGGCGGAAGAGACGTTCGACGTTGCAGGGGTTCTCGCCGAGAATACGGCTCTTCAGCATGGCCGCATAGGTGCGGCTGGATGCATCCCGGATCTCGCCGTAGCCGATCAGCCCCTGGTTCGTGTACAGCTTCATCAGCGTGCAGCGCTTCGGCGCACCGTCGATGTCGGCAAACCGCATGTCCGTGATCTTCAGATTCCGAATGTCCACAGATGCACTCATCTATTGATCTCCGAAATGGGCCCGCCGTCGCGGGCGATCTCAAACCAATTCACGGCATTTCCTGGCGGCGGCCAAGAGACGGGAGGCCAGGGACTCGGTGTTGCCCTCGCTGAAATCCTCATTCATTCCCAGCAACGTGAGGGCGGCGACAACCTGGCCATTGACATCGGTCAACGGGGCTGACATCGCGTCGATTCGCCAGCGATTGTGTTTGGAATTCAGGCAGTAACCACGGCAACGGATGGACTCAACTCTGGCCATGACGATCTCCGGATCCCCTTTCTCCGCAATGTCCTCCCCGCACGTCTCCGCCAACTGACGGATATCCGCCGCGGAGGAGGAACTCAGCAGGGCGGCACCCACAGACCCCTCGATGACCGGAAAACGGGCCCCAACCTTGCCCGAAACGCTCAGGGGGCGTGGCGATTCCGCACGCAGAACCGTAACCTGCTCATTCCCTTGCCGGATCGACAGCTTCGTCGACAGCCCCGTTGTTGCCGCCAGTCTGTTCAGTAACGGTTGACACTGCTCATAGCGCGCCAGATACTGAACCAACTTCATCGTGGCCGACAGAATGCCACCCGACAAATCGTAGCGGTTGCCCGGAACCTTCCTCAGCCAGTCGTGTTTCCCCAGCGTCTGGATGATCCGGTAGCAAGTACTGGTGGAAATGCCGAGTTCCCGGGCCAGCTCCGCCTGGGTTGCCCCACCGTCGCTCCGCCCCAGATACTCCATCAGGAGCACCGCTTTTCCCAAAGCTGGGATTGTGTGCGCACTGTTCATATATGAATATCCCTTGTTCGCATTTGAATAAAGAATACCACGCATCATGGGATCCGTCAATCCCGAGTCGAACGAATTCTGAACCGCTTATTTGCGCTGGCCAGCGCAATGACTCGCGTGGCATGTCCCTGGGAAAAATTCGACCTGTGCAAGCAGCGGATCGAGTCCTGTCACCTTCTCGACATGAAAACGGGAACGATAAGCAGGTAATCGCGGTCGCAATCGTAATCGCCAATGCTCATCGGCGTTTATTGCGATTTCTAACTGGTTTCTTGAATAACTCGCTTCATATTACGATTAACAGCATCTACTAATGACAATCGGTGGTAGTGTCAAGTTTGCCATGAGAACTGGAATGAGCGGCGACCACTCGCATTCGTGATCGATCCGGGATTCATGGGCTTTCGCCTTCGAGTACGAGCCAAAGTACGATCGCGAGTACGAATACAGTGGTCACGGGAGGCCAGGGCGATGAAGATCGAGCCGCAGTTGACCCCCGAGGCCGTTCTGCAGGAGCTGGGGCGGCGCGTCGCGCGCCGGCGCCTGGATCTGGGAATCAGCCAGGCGGATGCAGCCGAGCAGGCCGGGGTAGGAAAGCGAACCGTCGAACGGATCGAGGCTGGCGGAGATACCCAGATGTCGACCCTCCTCCGTTTGCTGCGCGTTCTGGAACTCATGGGGGGGGTTGATCGCCTGGTCCCCGAAACCGGCCCACGCCCCATGGACCTGCTGAAGCTGAGAGGGAAAGAACGCCAGCGGGCCGCCTCCCAGCGCACCACCAAACCGAGCCGTGAATGGCACTGGGGTGACCAAGAATGAGTACGGTTGCCGAGGTCAGGCTGTGGGGACGCACCATCGGTGCGGTGGCGCTGGAGGACGGTGCCGAGACGGCGTCATTCCAGTACGATTCGGCGTTCTCGCGCAGCGGCATTGAGATTGCGCCGCTCGTGATGCCCTTGTCCGAACGTGTGTATGCTTTCCCGGCCTTGGCGTCGGGGACCTTTCAGGGTCTTCCCGGCCTGCTGGCGGATGCGCTGCCGGACCGGTTTGGCAATGCTCTGATCGATGCGTGGTTGGCCACGCAGGGACGGACGCCGGAGTCGTTCAACGCGGTGGAACGTCTGTGCTACACGGGGACCCGCGGAATGGGCGCCTTGGAGTTCTTCCCCGCCCTGGGCCCGCAGCCCCGGCGGTCGACGCGCCTGCACGTGGATCGGCTGGTCGCGCTGGCATCGGAAGTCCTCAGGCACCGGGACAACCTGCGGGGCGCGTTCACGGATGAAGGCAAGGCCGACGCATTGCAGGATATTCTGCGGGTTGGCACGTCCGCGGGCGGCGCCCGGGCGAAGGCCGTGATCGCCTGGAATCCCTCGACCAACGAAGTGCGCTCCGGGCAAGGCAAGGCCGACGATGGCTTCGACTACTGGCTGCTCAAGTTCGACGGCGTCAGCGGCAACAAGGACAAGGAACTGGACGATCCCCAGGGGTATGGCGCCATCGAGTATGCCTACTACCGGATGGCAACGGACTCCGGCATCGCCATGAGCGAATGCCGGCTCTTCGAGGAGAGCGTCCGTCGGCATTTCATGACGCGCCGGTTCGATCGCCTGCCTGACGGCAAGAAGCTCCACATGCAGTCCCTTGCCGCACTGGCCCACTGCGACTTTAACCGGGCAGGGGTCCACAGCTACGAGCAGGCGTTTCAGGCCATTCGGCGTCTGGGGTTGCCGATGAGCACGGTGGAGGAACAGTTCCGGCGCATGGTGTTCAACATCATCGCCCGGAACCAGGACGATCATGTCAAGAACATTGCTTTCCTGATGGACCGGTCCGGAGCATGGTCGCTCGCCCCCGCCTTCGACGTGACGTACAGTTTCCAGCCCGGCGGCAAGTGGACGTCCAGTCACCAGATGACGCTGAACGGGAAGCGCGACGAGTTCACGTTGGCGGATTTCGAAGCGGGTGCGAAGGCAGCCTTGATGAAGCGCGGGCGTGCCAAAGCGATCATCGGCGACGTGCGGGACGTCGTCCGGCGCTGGCGAGACTACGCCGACGCAGTCGGCGTAACCCCGGCGCACCGCGACAAGATACAGAACGCGCTGCGCCTGGCCCCCGTCCGATAGCCGGCGCCCCGGCGCCCGAATGTTAGGCCGGCCGAATACTCGGTTCAGATCTTCATTACCCATAACCGAGGACGTTACCGTGCCGCGGCGGAAATGCCAACCGCGGCGGGATCGGGCACATGCCACTCTCAGAACAGTTCCGGGGGCTCGTCCGGAGAATGGCGGCTCAGGATTGCGGCCAGAGGGTCGGCGGCGTTACGAATTTCGTCGTCCGGCATGAATAGCTGTCGCAGGAATGACTTGGCTTCGGGCGAGGACGGATCATTCGGCGGAGCTTGCACCTTGTACTCATGCCAGCGCTCGAGGTCGCGACGCAGGGAATGATAGTTCCGCCGCCATTTCGCGGCTTCCCGCTGCGCTTGCTCCAGCCACTCGATCAGATCAAGACGATCCACCGACGCCAGCTTCTCTTCGGCCGTCTCTCGCTCCGATTCCACCGCAACGAGAATGGTATGCCAGATCACCACGTAGAGTTGGGGCGCGCTCGCCTGGTCTGCATTGTGGCAGGCGGAGCACCAGAACGTCTCCAGAAGGATGCCCGTGAGAATGGGGCAGTGCGGGATGATCATGCCGACACGGTAGGTGTCGAGCGTCTCGCCGAAATGGTGCGTTTGCAGCGTCGTTTCCGAGTGGCCGCAAGCCGGACAAACAAACGGTTCATGGAGCTGAATGGTGTCGAACATGCCCATGATGCACCGGATCCTGTTCCCGAAGTCGCGATATATAGGGGCAAGAAACGGAGACTCGACCGCGGGAAGGAAGATAGCGCTGAGGGATTGGGTACGCAAGCACTCGGATCAGGCCCACAGGGCTGTTTCAAGATCTGGCACCACGTCTCGGAAGGCCACGCCTCCGCGCACACCCGGTAGGGGCGGCCTGTCCTCAGGCCGCCCCCCCCCCCCCGCGACGGTCACGAATCTTGAAACAGCCCTGTCAGGCCCAGGGTGATGCGTCAGCAAAGGGTGGAGCACAGACTCCTGCCACCATGCGTGGCGGGTGAACGGGTTCATTGGCTACTGTGCCGTACCGTGTCCCCTCTCTTCCTTTTCCCCCCGTCCGCCGGCGGCGGACGGGGGGAAAAGGAAGAGAGGGGGGGCGCTTACGTCTGGCGGGCGAACCCGATTCACCCGTGGCACAAGGCCACGGGGGTCTCACGCATGGGCCAACACGCAGTCGTTCCACCCGCGACTCCCATGCTACTGGTGGGGCGGGGGTACGTGTGGCAGCGCGTGTCTCGGCGCGTCAGCACATGTGCGGATGGCAACGCCGTGCGGCCGCTCGCTGAAGCGTCGCTGCCACTTCCGCCTGAAGGGCGGCACTCAGGCGAAGACGCCGCAGTAACAGCCCAGTATGATCGGGCGGTCTTCCGCCCG
Source organism: Lentisphaerae bacterium RIFOXYA12_64_32 (assembly GCA_001803235.1). Lineage (GTDB taxonomy): Bacteria > Verrucomicrobiota > Lentisphaeria > Oligosphaerales > YB12-FULL-65-16 > YB12-FULL-65-16. The sequence goes on along the minus strand of MHBL01000104.1, from coordinate 5,832 downwards.
GGGGGCGCTGACGCATTACGGTCCGGGGCTGGCATGCCCCGCGGCGTCGCGCGGACGCCGAAGGGCCGGCTCTGACCCCCAAGTCGAGCAAGAAACGGCTGTCCCCTGCGGGTTCTCAGGTCTTACTCCAGGCAGTACAGGACGCCATCTATTCCCGAGACGTACAGGCGCTTGTTGGCGGCGATGAGGCCGTCGAATACTGGAATCGCGGGCAGCGTGCTCTGTGACTTCAGGGAACCGTCCGCGGCGTCAACCGCGCAAAGCAAGCCGCCGTTGCGGCCGAGGAATGTTGCGGTGGCCTCGGCCAGGACAGGCGGCGGCTCGTAGGCGTCGGTCGTCACGGTCTTCAGCAGTTCGCGGGTCGCCGCGCGGTCGATCTCCGGCGGCCCGGCCAGGAACAGTGTGCCCCGCGCGAGGACGAGGCCCTGGGCCTGCACCGGCACGGCTTTGGACCAGCGGTGGGCGAGTCGGCTGATGGTGCGCGGCCCGCTCTTGGTCTTCTGCTGGATCTTCTCGATCACGGGCGTCTTCGGCGATGCGATCAGGGCTGGGGTCCGGATGCCTTCGTAACCGCACTGGTATCCGTAGATGTCGTTGTCGGCGCACACCATGATCCGTGCCGTAGGGTAGAGCGTGACGGCGTGCGCGACCCCGGCGCGGCCGCTGAACATGTGCTGACCATACATCCAGTAGGCGAGCTCCCACCAGGAGTCGTCCAGGAACCCCGCGGACGAGAACAGGTGCGGCGGGAAGCTCGGCTGGATTTCCAGGTCCCGGTTGAAGGTGACGCCGCGCATCCAGACGTTCTGTCCGTCGCTGGAGAGGACATCGGGTTGGATCCCCGGCATTTCCATGGTCGCCAACTGCTTGCCGGCAGGGAACGGCTCATACAGCCGAATCGCGTCGCCGGTCTTCGGGTCGCGGCTGTAGAAGACCCTTTCCAGGAGCGACTTGCCGGTTGCAAGATCCAAGGTTCCCATGCGGACACCGCCGTCCAGGTAGGAGCTTCGACCGGCGACGTAGACGACGGTCTGGTCGTCGACGAGAAGGCTGCTGTGGACCGGCCAAACGGATTCGACGCGGCCACCGGCAACCAGCATGTGCTCGTCCGGGGCGGCCCGGAAACGCCAGGCCAAGGCGCCATCGGAACAGCGCAAGGCGTAGACCATTCCGTCCGCGCAGCCGAAGACCGCCAGGCCGTTGGCGATGGTGGGCGGCGAGTCGATGCGCCCGCCGGCCACGAAATGCCACTGTCGCGCCCCGGTCGCGGCGTCCAGTGCGTGGAGTGTGTTCGCGTCCACGGCGGCAACGAAGGCGCGGCCGTGGGCGACCACCGGCTGCGTCAGCTTGCCGCCCAACTCGACCTGCCAGCGTTGTTTCGGGGACGGGGCCACGGGCGTGTCGGTGCGGCCGGTTCGCGCATTGTCGTGGCGGAACGCGGGCCAGTCTTCCGCGGTTTCCGAAGACGTGTCGGTCGTCTGCCCGAAGGCATCGCCCTTCTGCAGCGGGTGCGTGTCCGGCCGTATCTCACGGTCGCGGTTCCGGGGCGCAAGGGCATGGAAACCGATCAGCTTGCTCTCGATGTAGCACCCGCACTGGTCCGGGGGGATGTACAGCAAGCCGTTGGCGGGCATGACGCCGAACTTGCAGCTGCCCCGCAACCAGGTGTGTAGCTTGACCTCGCCGGTCTTGAGGTCAATGAACTCGGTTCCCGTCCGTCCGGCGAGAATGAAGTTGACGGTGGCTTTGTCGCGGTAGCAGCGGTGATGGTGGACGTTCGGCCAGTTTTCGGCCGCCGGGGTTTCGCTCAGGACCTTGCCGGTCAGCAAGTCATGCGTTTCGCGGTATTCGTGCGTTTTGCGTTCCAGTGTCTTTCCGAACCACAGCTTGCCCTCGACACTGAAGACATCGGTGGGTTCCCGGCATCCTTCTGCGCACGGTGCGGTCCAGAGCCGTTCGCCGGTTTCCGCGGCAAAGGCCACCAGGTCACCCGTGCTGAAGCCGCCGGCCGCGAACACGTCCTTGCCCAGCTTCTGGCTCGGGCCGGACTGACGATCCGCGGAGATCACCACGTCGGGGAACGCGGCGAGGCCGGGAGACGACCAGCCGGGCCGAAAGTACTCGGACGGGCGCGCGCTCTTCCACAGCAACCGCCCGGTTGCCTTGTCCAGGCAGACCACGCCTTCCGGGTTCTGGAAGAACAGTCGGGGCCCCTTTACGGCCAGGCTTGTCGGCATCAGCCCGTCGGTGTCGCTGTCCTGCTTCTCCCAGAGCAGCCTGCCGTCCTTCACGTCGAACACCATCAGGCGCTTGCCCGTGGGCTCCACGTGCCGGTAGGCCATCTCGCGCCGGTTCAGCTTTGCCTTCTCCCCGGTATTGACGGAGAGGAAAAGCAGGTTGTTCTCGTGGACGATGTCTTCCGTCTGTTCGGTTCGTTCGTAGGTGGTGAGCGTTTCACCCGTTGCCGCGTCCAGTGCGGAAACCGGGCCGTGGATATCAAGCGTGGCGAAGACGCGATCCGCACCGGCGACGAGTCGGCGATGCAGGTCGGCGGGGTAGCTGTTGCGGTCTTTCACGTAGTAGGGTTGCCAGTTCGCCAACGGGCGTCGCCAGAGCTCGATACCATTGAACGCGTCCCGCGCGACGACGGCCCAGCGGCTGGGCAGGTCTTCCGGCAAGGCCGTTGGGGCCACATCCTCGATGCTGAAAAGCCGACCGCATGCCGTAACCATGACATTGACGCTGGTGAGGTGGACATGGCTGCGCGCGTGCTCCGGCGTCGCGGCCCAGCGGATGTGGTAGGGTGGCCCCACCATCGTATCCGCGGACATGACGTGCCCGTCCGGACCGTGCAGATAGTGGGTCCATTCATCGGTGCCGGCGGGAACGAGCTTCGCGGCTGCCGACCAACCCGGGGGAACGGCTTCGACCGCGCGCAGGGCCTCGTGCCGCGGCGCGGGAATCGGTTGCTCGGCAACGACCAGCCCGCGCGGCGCCAGAACCCGAGCGATCTCGGCCGCGGAGGGCCCCGGGTCCGCGGACAGGATGAGCAGGTTGACGACCGCGTCAACGAGAGGCAGATGCTGACCGTCAAACTGGAGGAAACTGACGGTGCCCGACTTGCCCTCGCGTGCGGCATGTTCGCGGGCCTCCCGGACCTGGCCGGCGTCCGTATCTAAACCGAGAACGATGAACGGCGCGTTCATGTGCAATCCGGTCGTCGCCTCGCCGTTCCCTGAGCCCACATGCACGACCAGGCCACCGGTGGCGCCACCGGCGAGCAGAAGCTCCGCCGGTATGCCCCGGGCGGCCGAGGCAACCGCGAGCGGCAAGGCGACGCCTACGATCGAGAACAACCGCCGGATCGAGGCGCGAGAGAACGGTGATTGGTCACACACGGTATGCGCTCCTTGCTGGACGCTCGGCCTCGCTCTTCATACTTCGGCCACCTCCGGGTTTTCGCACCACACGGGGTGTCGCGTCAGTGGATGTTCCGGGGCCCACGTCGGTTCAGTACGGCCATTGGCGGCGAGCGTGTCCCAGCGCTGCGGGTCTGTATAGATGAAAAGGATGCTGGCGGTCGCATGGCCCCCCCCCGAAAATGTGGCGCTATTCTCCCGTCACCATGGCCAGAGCGCGTGCACGACACGTCGCCAACCGCCGGAGGCCTGAACCGGCTTGCCGCGGATCACGGCGTGGGTCGCGACCTGGGTTAACACGCATCCGGTCTTTGTCGTGGCAAACGCTCCGGCATCGCCGGCAACCAGTTCAACGGCGGCGAACCCGGAAACCTCGATCCTGGCGGCCGGCTGTTCGCCGGTCACGACCAGGATCAGATGTGGCCCGTTCGCACTGTCCAGTACGCGCCAGAACACAGACTCGTCCCCGGACACGACCGTCCGCCGCTCAGACAAGAACGATACCAAGACCGGCCACAACGGCTCGGGGCCTGGCGGCGTGACAACCCGCGCCAGCCCGTCGACTGGGTAAGCTGTGCCATAGAGGCTGCGCCAAGGCTCGGAGGAGATATACAGGATCTCGCCGCCCTTCTGCGTGAACCGGCGCAAGGCATCCATGGCCGGACTGGTCTGGTCGGGGTTGTCCGGGATGACGCTGTCCAGCAGGATCAACCGGCGGCAGGGCGAGCGGTCGAGGTCCTCCGTCTGGAGCAGGGAAACCAGGTGGAAATTCACTCCGTGCCGGTACAGTTCGCGCGCCACACTGGCGAGTTTCGGTCCATCGGCGTTCTTTCGCCACCAGTCGGCGACCTGGTCCGTGATCAGCACCTCGGCTGAGGCGGAACGGGTGGCAAGGAATGGATCGATTTGTTCGAATTCGGTGTAGCATGCGCCAACGGCATGACCGATCTTCTTGATGTGTTTGCGGTCGGCGGTGATCAGGCCGAAACAATCGGCGGTGCAATCCTGGCGTGCCGGGTCCTTGCCATGCCACCACTCGTCGTTGAACAGGAACGGGAACACACCTTTGACTTCCGGATGCAGGGCGAGCAGCCACAGATTCTGGGTCATGAGCCGGGCGGCGCGCGCGGGTTCTTCGAGTCCGCCTTCCGGCTTCTCACCCGCGTCCAAGGCGCCCGTTGTGGCCGCAGTCTCGAACGTGGTGAACCCGAATTCCGTGATCAGCGCCGGGCGCCCCGCGCCAATGCGCCGGGCCAGGCGCACGCCGTAGCCGGCCCAGTCCTTGTCCCAACCCCAGTAGAGGTTGTCACCCTGGATGTCGAGGAAACCCAGGGCCGCGTCCTCGGTCGCCGCATCCCAGCGGTTTCCGCACAGCAGCGCGTAACTCACCGGGGTTGCCGGATCGTATCGGCGTATCCCCTCGTACCCGCTCTTCATGAACTCCCCGAACACCTGACGGTTGAACAGCCACCATTCCCACCAGGCGCTGTCCTTCGCGGCACCCCGCGGCGGACAGATGGAATCAAAGGACGCGTCGCTGCGCCCGGTCAACCGGTTCCAGTCTTCAATAGTCCGGAAACGCTGGCTGATCCAGCGCTGGTACGCCCGGACGGTTGCGTCATCGAAGCCGACATACTCGTACCGCCCCTCGTCGCAGCCCACCCAGGAGTACTCATTGCCCAACAGATACGCTGCGATCGATGGCTCACCGACAAGATCCTTGGCCAACCTGGCCGCGCCTTCGCGCATGGCGGCGGACGCTTCCGGCGCACAGAACGCGACACCGTGTTCGTGACCATTGACGAAGCACGTCTTGGGCAACTTGTCCGTTCGTATCTGGGGGATCACCTTCAAGCCTGCTTTGCGGTAGTGCTCCAAACCCTCACGGGTTATCGGTCCCCACCTCCGGACCGCGTTGATGCGGAGTTCGCGCATGAGCGCCATGTCCTCGGCGAACTCCTCGACATTCCCCGGCCCGATCCAGTTCTTGTACTTGGCATGCCAGGGCGAATAACCGACTCCGCGCAGGAAGCCGGATGCGGCCGTGGCGCCCATCCCAGCCTCGGCTGCGGACTGTGCGCCGGCATCCCAGGCACCCACGATTGTGCCAATCGCAAGCAATCCGCCCATCATCCACAAATCGAACTTGGTCATGTTTGCTCCTGATGCCTCTGCCACCCAACCCCTGCCGGAAATGTCGGTGGGCGGCTCGAAGTGTACCACCCCTCTGGCAATATGGCAACCGAACCCTTTTGGCGGGCACATAATGCGTCAGCTAAGGTGTGGGGCATAGACCCCTGCCACCTTGTGTGGCAGGTGAACGGGTTCATTGGCTACTCCCCCGCACCTCGTACCCTCTCTTCCCTTATAGTCCCCCCAAACTTATTAATCAGGGCGCGGTGGAGGCCAACGG
>MHBL01000103.1 GCA_001803235.1 Lentisphaerae bacterium RIFOXYA12_64_32 | reverse complement strand
ACGGAGCGCCCGCGTCCTCGCGGGCTCTGGGCCCCTTCAGTTTCATGGGAGTCGCGGGTGGAGATAGGGTCGATAGGTTGACCTGGGCTGACGCCTAAAGTGGTCGGAGCGGCTCGCTCCGACACCCGCGACTGACGCAACACGGTTTTGGGGTGGTGCGACGGCGCGGGGGAGAACAACACGAAGGGGGGTGGGGACGCGCGCCCCGGCAGGGGCGCGCTAGCGTCGGGCAACGGTCAGGAGCAAATCGGCATGGGGCCCCCAACTCCAGGAGGAGTCCACAATGGCCCGATGCGCAGTCCCGCGCCGCGGCGAGAAGACCTGCCCGGCGAGAAGCGAGGCGGCGGTGTCGTCGCCCGAAAGCACCGTTGTCGCGGTCTGGACTGAGTCTGCCGCTGCAACGCCGCGGGTCCCCGCTGGAACGCCGGCATCCCGGGCGGCTGGGCCGAGGTTCACCGAACACACCGCCGTCGCCCTGATCCAGTAGGCAAGCCCAGTGTGCAGGGTGCCGACCGCCGACTCATAGGCGCGTGCGGTCGCATTCCACGTCGAGATCGGGCCACGAATCTCACTCTGCACCGGGACGGCGCAGTCCGCCACCGGGGCGGCCAGGTTCCAGCCGACCCCCAGCGTGACCCAGCCATCGGCAATCATCTGCCCGCTGACCGGGACGTGGACAGCCGTCAAGGCGGTCGAGTAGGCCCAGTAGCCGCGTTTTCCCTGGATCATGGTGGCTTTGACAAAACCCGTGCCGTCCAATTCCCAGACGGTGGGCAACACCAATGCGTTGGCAAACACCGCCGTGACGAGCGGACTGGTTGGCGTCACCGGTACGGAGAGCAGGTTCCACCTCGGCTGCAGGACCAGATCGAACGCGACGTCGACATTGACGGTCGCCGTGCTGGTCAGGCCATCCGCGTCGGTGATCGTGTAGGTGAAGCTGTCCGCCCCATAGTAGCCGGCGGTGGGCTGATAGGTGAGGCCAGTCCCGTTGCCGGTGATCGCCACCGTCCCGTGCGCGCCCTGAGTGACCGCGGTAATGGCGAAGGTCTGGGACGGGTCCGGCAGAGAACTGTCGTTGGCCAGGACGTCAAGCGGCATAGCCGTGCCGGTGTTGCTCACCACGACCGCATCCGCGACCGCCGTTGGCGGGTCCGGAAGGTTGCTGACGTTCAAGGTCACCGTCGCAACATCCGAGCCGCCCTTGCCGTCGCTGGCCCTGTAGGTGAAGCTGTCCGCGCCATAGAAGTCCTGGCTGGGCGTGTACGTGAAGCTGCCATCCGCCTGCAGCACCAGGACGCCGTGCTGCACGTCGGTGACCAGGCTCGCAGCCAGCCCGTCCCCAGCATCAACGTCCGTGTCGTTGGCCAGGACGCCCGGAGCGCCGACATTCAGCACCGTACCCTCGGACAGGGAGTAGGAATCGGTCGCCGCGTCCGGCGCGTCGTTCACACCGGTCACGGTCACGGTCAGCGTCGCGGTGGTCGTGGCGCCGTACGGATCGACCGCCGTGTAAGTCACGCTGGTCGTGGCGCTCTGACGGCCCACGGCCAGGGACTGGAATGCCGTGCCCGGGTCGAACGTGAACGTGCCGTTCGCGTTCACCGTGAACGTGCCGCCGTTGCTGCCAGCCACTGCCTGACCCACGTTGCCCGGCACACCAGCCACCGCCGACACCGTCAGCGTGTCGCCGTCGTCCGGGTCCGTGTCGTTCGTCAAGACGTTGATATTGCCCGGGTTCAGGGCCGTGTCTTCGTTGGTCGTGTCGGCATCGTTCTGCGGCGTGGGCGCGTCGTTCGCGCCGGTCACCGTCACGGTCAGCGTCGCGGAAGACGTGCCGCCATGCCCGTCACTGGCCGTGTAGGTCACGCTGGTCGGGGCGCTCTGGCCCACGGCCAGATGCTGGAACGCCGTGCCCGGAGCGAACGTGAACGTGCCGTTCGCGTTCACCGTGAACGTGCCGCCGTTGCTCCCGGCCACTGCCTGACCCACGTTGCCCGGCACGCCAGCCACCGCCGACACCGTCAGCGTGTCGCCGTCGTCCGGGTCGGTATCGTTGGTGAGAACATTGACATTGCCCGGGGTCAGGGCCGTGTCTTCGTCGGTCGCGTCCGTGTTGCCCTGCGCCGTGGGGGCATCGTTGACACCGGTCACCGTCACGGTCAGTGTCGCGGAAGACGTGCCGCCGTGCCCGTCACTGGCCGTGTAGGTCACACTGGTCGGGGCGCTCTGGCCCACGGCCAGATGCTGGAACGCCGTGCCCGGATCGAACCGGAACGTGCCGTCTGCGTTCACCGTGAACGTGCCGCCGCTGCTCCCGACCACTGCCTGACCCACGTTGCCTGGAACGCCAGCCACCGCCGACACCGTCAGGGTATCGTGCGTGTCCGGGTCCGGGTCGTTCGTCAGCACGTTGACGTTGCCCGGGTTCAGCGCCGTATCTTCGCTGGTCGTGTCGGCGTCGTTGGACGCGGTGGGGGCGTCGTTGACGCCGGTCACGGTCACGGTCAGGGTCGCGTTGGACGTGCCGCCGTGCCCGTCGCTGACCGTGTAGGCGACGCTGGTCGTGGCGCTCTCGTTCACCGCCAGGTGCTGGAACACCGTGCCCGGATCGAACGTGAACGTGCCGTTCGCGTTCACCGTGAACGTGCCGCCGTTGCTCCCGGCCACCGCCTGGCCCACGTTGCCAAGCACGTCGCTGACCGCGAACACCGACAGCGCATCGCCGTCGTCCGGGTCGGTATCGTTGGTGAGAACATTGACATTGCCCGGGTTCAGGGCCGTGTCCTCGTTGGTCGTGTCCGAGTTGTTCTGCGCGGTGGGCGCGTCGTTGACACCGGTCACCGTCACGGTCAGGGTCGTGTTCGACGTGCCGCCGAACAGGTCCCTGGCGGTGTAGGTGATGCTCGTCGTGTCGCTCTGGCCCACCGCGAGGTGGTTGAACGCCGTGCCCGGATCGAACGCGAACGTGCCGTTCGCGTTCACCGTGAACGTGCCGCCGTTGCTGCCCGCCACGGCCAGGCCCACGTTGCCGGGCACGCTGTTGACCGCCGAAACCGTCAGCGCGTCGTTGTACTCGTTCACGTCGTTGCTCAGCACGTTGACATTGCCCGGGTTCAGCGCCGTATCTTCGGTGGTCATGTCCGTATCGGCCTGCGCGGCGGGGGCGGTCACCAGCCGGACGTCGTCGATCCGGACCGAGCTGGTGGCGGGGCCGAACCCGAGCAGGTCCAGGTACAGCACCGCGTCGCGGTCGGTGGCGACGGAGGTGACATCCAGGACGATCTGCACCGGGGTCGAGGGCGACCAGGTGTTGCCGCTGCCCGTCGCGCCCGGCACGGCCGTCTCGGCACCGTAGAAGGCGGACCCGCTCTGCTGCAGGTTGAACAGCGCATCGGTCAGGGCCAGCGGCGTGGCCACGGACAAGAGCGACGCCTTCGTGGTCGCGTCGAGCAAGGCGATCTCGAAAGCATCGCTCGGCGTGCCGGCGCCGTTCGCCGCCAGGTTCAGCCCGGTGAGGGTGAGGCACAGGCGTCGCGTACCGGCCGGGACCGTGAAAGTCTGCATGAGGCGCGCCATCTGCACGCCGCCTTCCGCCAGCACCGCTTCGCCGCTCAGGACCGAGACGGTGCCGTAGGAGGTCCAGCCAAAGTCGGCGGCAACCGGGTCGGCGACCACGAAACGGCCGTTCACCAGCAGGATCGGGCTGCGGTCGCGGCGCGGGTTAGAGGTCGAGCCTGTATCGGTCGTGCCAGAGTCCGCGCCCTGCGGCGCCGTCTCGCCAGCCGCCGCAGCGCCGGTGCCCTGCGAGTCCTGGCTCGGCGAGCGCGGGTCGCCGGAGTCGCCGGAGTCGCCGGAACCGCCGCGACCGGAGACCGGCGCAGCACCGGTAAACACCGTCACCACGCCCTCGGTCGCCGCGGCGGCCGCCGTGTACGGGTCCGTGCCCATGGCGATTTCGATATCGTCCGGCAGGCCGTCGCTGTCACTGTCCGGCTCGGTGCTGGCCACGAAGCTGGCGGCGGCGAAGCCCGTGGTGGTGCCCTCGGCGCCGGTGGTGCCAAAGTCGTGGTAGACGCGGCCGGTGACCGGGTCAAAGATGATCACTTCGTACGGCGTGTTGGGTTCAACGTCGAACACGAAGTTGCCGGCGCTGTCGCTCGTGGTGCAGACGGTCTCGGTGTCGGAGTCGAGCGGGTTGAGAATGGCGATGTAGTCGTTGCCCCAGTCGCCCGCGGTGCTGTCGAGGCCGGTGCCGACCACCGAGACGGTGGTCAGCGGCGCCTCGGCGCTGTCAGTGTAGATCAGGATCGTGCCGTGGCGCAACCCGATGTCCGCCGCCGCGAAGCACAGGTCCAGCGTGCGGGACTCGCCGGGCAGGAGCACGAGCAGCGCGGCGGGGTTCACGTCGGCCAGCGCACCGGCCACGGCGAACTCGTTCTTGCCATCGGTCACCGTGATGCTGCGAATGGTCAGGGCGGTGGTGCCGATGTTGGTAAGTGTAGCGAACTCCGCAATACTGACTGGGGCGCCGTCCAGCCGCATGCCGCCGACGTTGTTGTTCGCGACCGCGACATCGAGGAACCCGGCTGGACTCTGCGCAATCCCGGTCAGGTTCACGACATAGTCGCCGCCTTCCGAATTGCTGACGATCCGCAGCACGGCCGCCATGCTGCCGCTCGAGAGCGGGTCGAACGTGAGCGTCAACGCGACGGCCTGGCCGCTGGCCACGACAGTGCCGTACGACACGCCACTGACCGTCAGCCCGGCCGGCGCACCCAGTAACTCGACCTTGGAGATGACCAGCGGATCGGTGCCAAGGTTCAGGAGCGAGAACTTCTGCGTCCGTGCCTGCCCGCCCGCGCCGTCCATGGCGATGGTGCCGAAGTCGAAGGCCGAACTGACGAACTGTCCCTCCGGATCGGTCAGGACCCACAGCATGGGCGCTGCGGGCAGGTCGAGCACATCGGTCGGGTCTCCATCTTCGTAACCGGGCAAGGCAGACCACTCCTGCATCGGGTTCCACCCGAGGGTTCGGGCCAAATACCTCTGGTAGTAGTTGGTCAAGCCGTCCTGGACTTCGGCGCTGGTCCAGGACAGGCCGAACCCGATCTTCAGTCCAATGCCTGTGATCGGGAACGTGTGCGCGTTACCCCAGTCCCGCTGGTAGGACATAATGTCCAAAGCCGGGTCTGGCGGCGGCGCGATGTGCACGGTGGCCTTGGTCCACGTGTGACGCAGGCCGAAGACGTGGGCAAACTCATGGGCCATAATGTTGGCAAAGAGTTTGATGGTACGTTGGCGGGGCGTCTGGACGTCGGCGGCGTTCTGGCTGTTCTCCAGTTGGTAGAAGAAGTGATTGGCCACGACGATCAGCACATTTCCTGCCGCACGGTCATTCAGCGTCCGCGCCAGGCGGAAATTTTGCTCGGCAACCGACCAGGTGGTCCGCTGCCGCACCACGCCGAGCATGGTTTCGTAGGCCTCGTCGTCCACACCGGAGTAGGCCTGGCCGAGGAGGCCTGCGGCAGCCGACGTCGTCTTGTCAACGACCGCCGTGTTGGCATCGGGTGTGGGAACACGCTTCAAACCCACGCTGTAGGCAGAGTAGAGGCGCTCGACCTCATCGAGAATCTCGAGCACCAACTGGGTGCGTTTCTCCGCGGTGTCAATCAGGTCTTTCTCGCCAGCGCTCAGGTTCGCCGGGGGCGTGGCCGCAATCCGGGCGAGCTCGGCCTCGTACGCCGTGGTATCGACCCACCAGGTCTGCAGGACGCCATCGCCGCGCAGTGTCATGGTCGCAATGGTATCGAGGGTGTCCGGCCGCCGGAACTCGGCCGCGCCGGTGAGGGCCTTCTGGACCACGGCCGGGTCAAAGAGGAACAGGATACCGTTGGCGGTTGTCACATACTGGAAGTTGGCCGTGTCCGTCACGCGGATGTCCGGACGCAGGGCGGGCTCACAGAAGAAATCCATCTGCCGCTCGCGCCAAATCCCCGTCTTGCCGCCGCCATCCATGACCGTCTTGGCAAAGTCGAGTTTCCCGTCGCCGTGCTCCGCGTCCATGGCGTCCACGTAGCGGTAGATGTAGAACGTCTTGTCGACGAGGATCGTGTTCGGGGCGACCTGGGTCGCGACCAGGATTTGGACCTTGACGCCGTACAGACGGTCCACGTTGATATCCTTCATGATGGGTTGGAAGTCCTTGGCGTTGACCTCCAACTTCCGAGTCTGGCCCGGCAGGACCTCCCACGTCTTCTCACCCTCGACCAAGGTGCTGTCCAGGAACTCCTGAGGCGTGCCCTGGACGATCACCCTGACCACCAGCGTCGCCGCCGGGCCGGTGGAGGGGGTCATGTTCCCGAGGTCAATGGCGAAATGGTCGCTGTCGCTGGTGAGGAAGTAGGTGTCGGCCACGGCCAGCACGGGGACGGGCGGGACCAGGGCTGTGGAAACCGGCCGCTGGACCGCCAGACCCTGGGGGTGACCGCCGGTCGCCAGCGGCGCCTTGGCCGGGTCATAGACGCTGAACGTCTCACTGCTGAAGATGCTGCTGAACGGCACGTCGAGCCGGTAGTCGGCGCGGACATCGATGGCGCCGTTCGGCGCGATGGCGCCGTTGACCAGATTGTCGATCGGGACGCGCTTCAGGAGGTCCTTGCCCTCTTGCGACGCGTAGTATGTTTTCGAGAGTTCCTCAAGGATCGCGTCGACACTGTACACGAACACCGCGTGCGTGCTGCGGTAGCCGCCGTAGAGATAACTGCCGTCGGGCGAGATCACCAGGTTGTCCGGGAAACTGATCGGGATCGGCCGCGTGGCCGCAATGAGCTCTGGATTGGGGCCGAACGGGTCGAGGATGATGCCGATGTTGCCGCCGGCCGGAATGCCCGGGTTGCCATTCGGGTCATAGGGATCGTGGCTCGCTTGACCCTGGGTGAAGCGGTTCATGCCGATAACGAACGCGTAGGTGGGATGGTTCGGGTATCCGGTGCGGGTGTTGCCGGGCAGGATAACGACGCCCGTCGCGTTGTTGACGTCGAACGAGTCGTACTGCACGCCGAGGTTCAGCGGCACGGTGCGCACCACCCAGTTGTCGAGGTTCGACGCCGTGCGCTGGATCACGCCAAAGCCCATGCTATCCTGGGTCCGGCTGGTGAACGTCATCAGGTTGGGGTCGGTAGTCGCGGTGACCGAGTAGGGTTCATAGCCGACGCCCTCAATCCACTTCAGGTGGCTGCCGAACGAGGGCGTGCCGGGCTGGTCCGAGTTCAGCACGATGATGTTACCCGTCTTGGAACCGACGCCGACATCCGGGTTCTGTGCCGCCGCCGGCAGAGTGGCCAGGCAGATGGGGGTCATGGGCGCCGCCACGAACACGCGGGTGCCATCGGCGCTGACCGCGATCCCTCGGAACCCGAAAGGCACATCATTGTTGTTGTACGGCCCCGCACGCTTGATGACCTTGAGGTATGTTGCCGAGGCGGGATCGATATCGATGAAGTAGACCCTGCTGGCCGCCCCGTCCGAGACGCAGGCGAACTTGCCGCGCGGGTCCACGGCGATCCAGAACGGTGATGTGCCCGCGCCCAGCGGGATCGGGTTGATGCCCAGGGTTTCGGGCTTGGCCGGGTCGTCGGGCAACGCGTCGATCTGCTGCAGGGTGATCGCGTCGATCAGCGCCACCCCCTTCGAGTTGGGCAGCGTCACAAACGCGCGGCTACCGTCCGCCGTGCAGGCGATGGCACGCGTGGTTGGTTTGTCCGGGGTGAGGCCGGCGAGCAGGTTGATGCGCGCCACGATCTGGTTCGTCGCCGTGTCCGTCACGGCGACCTGGTTGTCACCCAGGGCGGCAAACATGTACAGGGCCGGCCCCTGGACGCGCGCGATGTTGCTGACCTTCATCGACGGGTTGATCCACATGCCGCCGACCGGACTGATCTGGTACCGGGTCACGTAGACCTCAGCCAGCCCGAGAACCACGGTGTTCGGCACCGTGACGCGGACCGTGGTGGTCGTACTCGTGGCCAGGGGGCTGATGGTCACGATCCGGTTGCCGGGCATCCGGAAGCTGATGCGCAGGTCCGAGATCTCGCGGCCGATACCCGCGTAGGACGGAGCGTCCGGGTTGGCATAGACGAAGCGCTGTCCCTCGATGACCAGCTCAGGCCCGGTGACGCCGAACTCAAACGTGACCGAGGTGATCACGGGTGCGGCTGCATCGCCCACAGTCACGCCGACGGGTGTAGCAACGACCGCGGCGATCTTATTCAGCGCCCCGGCGTTGATCTGCACATTCAGCGGCGTGGTGGTGGGCAGGCCCGTGGGCGGAATCGAGACCACCTTCAGCGACGAGACGTTGGGCGTGTAGAGGACCTCGAGCAGCGCGTCCCAGCCATCCTCCATCTCGGCCACCAAACCTGTGGCGCGCGAGCCGGATTCGAACATCAGGAAGCCCTGCGGCGCGCCGTCGGCCCCGCCCAGAGGTACCGTCGGACTGAAACTGCCCTGGATCTGGGTGACCACGCCAGTGGCGGTGACCACGGCGTAGATGCCGGTCGCGCGCACACCGGGGAACGGTCCGAGCAGGGGGCGCGCCACGCCGTCGTTGCCGACCACGCCGGCCTCGGCCTGCACCCAGACGGATACCGGACTGCCATCGGCGTCCGGTATCGTGCCGGCACGGAGGAAGTAGACCCTCGTGCCGGGGGACAGGGCGACGGGAACGGCCAGGTCGACGGCGGACAACAGCTTCTGCGAGCCCAGTCCGAGCTGGAACCCGGTCGCAAACGCGAACCCGTCGGGCAGCCCGTAGGGCATGTCACCCAAGAGTGCCTTGAGGGCCACGCTGATGGTCGTATCTTCGATGAGAGCCCCGGGCGCGACCGCGATCATGATGCCGTTGGCATCGCGCAGCACGCCGCCCGCGCTGCCGATGGTCGTGGACGCGGCTTGGACCGGCACGGCGACCAAGACCTGAACGACCTCCTCAGCCGGCCCGTGCACCACGGTGACCTCGGCGACCCCCGCGCCAACCGTCGTGATCAGGCCATCGGCGCTGACCGCGACAACCAGCGGGTTGCTGACGTAGTAGCTGGTACCGGTCGAGCCCGCCGTCATGTCCGAGCCGTCCGGCGCGATCACCGTGAGTTGGCGCGTGCTCAGGCCGTTGGCCAGCGTAACCGACAGCGGCGCCACGGTCAGGCCGAGAATCTGCAATTGCTGGTTCAGCGCACTGGCCGGCCAGCCGACCCGGACGACCGTGACCGCCTGGATGCCGTGGCTGCTGACGCGCAGCGTGCTGGCGCCCTGCGAGAGCGCCACAATCCCGCCGCGCGCCGAGATCACGGCGACGCTCGGGTCGGTGGAGAGGAAGCTCAGGTAAGACGCGGGCAGCGGCACGTCCTGCTGGTCGGCGAAGTCACCCGTGGCGCTCACTGAAAGCCCCTGGCCGACCTCCAGGTACGGAGCATACACCGACAGCTCGATGCGGATGAGCGCGGCTGCACTGACGTTCACGGTCACATCGGTCGGCGTCGAGCCGTGCGCCCCGTCGTCGGCGACCAGGCGAACGCTGGCAGCGCCCGTGAAGCCCGAGTTCGGCAGGAACCGCAGCGTCAACCCGTCCGGGCTGATCCAGGCGCTGCCGCCCGTCGCCTGAGTCACGCGGTACCGGATGGCGTCGCCGTCGACATCGGAGGAGGCTCCCGTCAGCGCCACGCTGACGAGCAGGTCGGCGTGGGTCTGGAGAGCGGCCACGACGGGCGCGGTCGGTGCGGTGTTCGCACGGAACCCCACGTTGTGGTCGAAGAGCTGCCGGTCGGTCGCATTGATCACGCCGTCCCGGTTCAGGTCGCGGTTCACGTCGTACCCCAGATCACCGGACGTCTTGCCCATGACGGCATCGAGGGCCTGGCTGTCGGTCCCGTCAACCTTCAGGTCCGTGTCGAAGTCGCCGACGATGAAGAGCCGCAGGTTGTAGTTGCCCGCGGTCTGCGCATTGGCGCCGGCAACCTCGACGACGTACAGGGTGTCGCGCGTCAGCGAGTACAGCGCCCACGCCCGGTCCGCGCCCAGGACCGACACGGCCGGCGTCAGGCCCGGAATGGCCGGCAGGCCGGGCAGGAGTTCCGAGCCGGACGGCGCCTCGACAAGGATGCCGAGCAGCAACTGGCCGGACGCGGTGGCGCGCATCTCGGAGCCGCACGCGCCAATGGCATACCGGTCCGTAGCGGCGGCGGTGAGCGTCCCGGCACGCAGGGCGCCCGAGAAGCTGCTGGCCGAGCCGAGCCAGGCGGCGATCGGCTGCGTCTGCACGGACGGCTGGTAGCGCACGGCGGTCCCCGTGCCGCCCGAGTCGATGACAACCGTCAGGCGCTGCGACGCATCGGCCGCGTAGCCGTACCGGGACGCGGTCCCGGTCTTGAGGTCCTGCACGACCGACAGGTTGCCCTGCGCGTCGTAACGGTAGGCGATCTGCGTCCCGTCCGGCGCGGTCAGCAGGCAGAGGCGGCCAGCCGAATCGTACTGGAAGGCGATGCGCGCGCCGTTGCCGGCGACCACGCCGCTGTCGCTCCAGACCAGAGTCTGGCCCGCGGCGGTCCGGATCTGAACCAACTGCTGGTCGCTGTCGTAGCGGTACTGGCGTCCATCCGGTGCGATCAAGGTGTAAGCGGGTGCGGCGAACTGGTCAGCGGCCGGATTGTACGGCGCGCCCGTGCCGAGCTGGTAGTAGGCATTCCCTGCCCGGTCCAGGGCCGTGGCGGTGGTCTCGAGCGCATAGTCTACGCCCACCTCAGCGGTCCAGGCGGGACGGTAATACACGAACCCGCCCACCTGCTCACGAACCGGGTGGAAGACGAACGCGGCGCGCCGGCCGTCGGGCAAGTTGATATAGAGGCGCGTGCCATCCTCAAAGGCGGCAAAGACCCCGGCGGATTCGAGGCCGGTCGACGGGAGATTGGTGGTCACGTCCGGTTCCACACCGGCCAGGATCCAGCCGTTGCCCAGCAGCCCCGAGCGGGCCGCCGCCAGCGAGTCATAGAAGCGCGCGATGCTGATATCCGCGCCGGTCATCAGGTTGACGGACAGGTCCGTGGCGGTCGTGGTGTAGACGTTCGTCTTGGCGCTGGTGTAGATGTCAATCAGCCGCGTGACGATGGTCTGGCGACCGGCCATGTCGGTGGCGGTCAAGCGCAGTTCGTAGGCGCCGTTCAGCCACGCGGCCGGGTCGAGCTGCGTCAGCACGACGCTGCCGGCGGTCGGAGCCGTGCCGCTGGCCAGAACGGCCATGGTGCCGCCGCTGAGCGGCGCCAATTCGAGGGTGAACGTGTCCAGATTGCTGTCCGTGACAGTGGCCAGGATGTCGGTCGGCGTGGTGATGACCGCGCCGTCTTTGGGCTGCTCGAACGCCACCGCCGGTGCCAGCAGGTCCGACACGTCGCGGACCTTGAGGTCGCGCGTCACAACCGTGGTGTGCCCGTCGACATCCGTGGCCGTGACGACCAGGGCCACGTGGCCAGCGGCGGTCGGACGGTACCGGGCGCGGCTCAACGCGTCCAGCGCCGTTTCGACGCCGCCGATGGTGAGCTGGGTGGTCGCGACCTCCGCCGTGCCTCCCGCCGCAACGTGGATGATGACTTCCTGCCCGACACCAACCGGGAAGCTGGGCGTCAGTTCGATCACGACGTCGGGGCCGGGCGCCTGATTCCAGACCAAGAGACGGAGCGGGGCCAAGGTCGTGGCCTGGCCGTCGGAGAGCCGGACCAGGAGGTCGTGCGCGCCAATCTGCGTCGCATTCGGGGTCCAGGTGATGCGTCCCGTGCCGGTGTCCAGCGTGGCGCCGGTGGGCAGGCCGTCGACAGCGTAGGTGAGCGTCGTACCGGCGTCCGGATCGCTGCCCGGGATCAGCAGGGTGAATGCCTGGCCGGCGGTCAGGTTATGGCCGTACAGGTTGGGCAGTACGGGCGCGCGGTTCACGTTGAGGACCAGCACGTCAACGTCCAGCGTGTCGCTCAGGCCGCCCGAATCCGCGACAGAGAAGTGGAACGTGTGCGTGCCGGCCTGGTCGTAACCCGGCGTCCAGGTGAAGGTCTGGGTCGGAGGATCGAAGGCGGCACCCGCAGGCAGGCTGTCCAGGATGGAGTACTTGAGCGAATCCTGGTCAAAGTCCGCAGCCACCACATTGAACGTCAGTTGCAGGCCTTCCTGGGTCAGGTACCCGTACATTGGGACAAAGGCCGGGGCCTGGTTCACGTTGGTGACGACGATGGACAGGCTTTCGGTGCTGGTGCCCGCGCCGTCGGAAACGCCAAACCGCACCGCATAGGTCCCGGACTGCGAGAGGGTCGGCGTCCAGGTGAACAGGCCGGTAACGGCGTTGAACTGCGCGCCGGCCGGCAGGCTGTCGACGCTGTACGTCAGCGGGTCGCCCTCGGTGTCCGTGGCGGTGAGGGTGAAGGTGAGGGTCTGCGCTTCGGCCACGGTCCGGTCGCCGACCGGCATCAGGACCGGCGCGGCATTCGTGTTGCGCACGACAATATCGATTTCTTCCGAATCGCTGATGGCGTTGGCCGGCGTGCCGTTGCCGCCGTCGGTGACCTGCAGCGTCACGGTGTGCGTGCCCAGGTCGCCGGACGAGGGCGTCCAGCGGAAGCGCGCCAGGCCATACGACGTGGTGCCCTCGAACACCGCACCCGCGGGCAGCCCGACCGTCGAATAGGTCAGGGTCTCCTGGTCCTGGTCGGAAACGTTGACGTAGAAGACGAGTTCCGTCCCGACCACGGCGACTTTGTCGCCGACCGGCTGCATCTCCGGCGCGGCATTGGCCACGTTCACGGTCAGAACGAACTGGTACTGGCCGGTCAGGACCGCCAGCGGGTCGCCGTTGCCGTTGTCCGTGGCACGCACGGTGATGGTGTAGTTGCCACGCTGACTCAACGACGGCGTGGCGTGGAGTGTGCCCGTGCCGTTGCCATGGTCCGTGAAGGTCACGAACACGGGCATTCCGGCGGCGGTCATGACGAGGGGACCGCCGTCCGAGTCCGTGGCGGTCACGGGGATATCAAGCGTGGCGCCGCCATTCATGGTCTGGTTGTCGATCGCGGTGACCACGGGCGGCGCGTTCAGGTCGCGCACCGTGATGTGGACAACCAGGCTGGCCGTGGTGGCCGTGCCCGTGCCGTCGCCGTCGTCCGTGGCCGTGATGGTCACGTCATACTCGCCATCCTGGGTGTACGTCGGCGCCCAGCTCAGGAAACCCGTCTCCGGATGGAATTTGGCGCCCGTCGGCAGTCCGGTGGCGACGAGGGTCACGGAGGTGGGCGTGGTCGGCGCTTGCTCCTGGTTCTGCTCCGGCGTGGCGTTGGGCTCCAGTTGTGGCGCGGGGTGGTCCGGGTCGATGGCCGGAATGTAGATGGAAAGAGGCTGGCCCTCGTAGATCTCCAGGTCGCCCACCGACTGGATTTGGACCGGACCGTTCACGTTCAGGATCGTCAGGTTCAGGGTCGAACTCGCCTGCGCCAGACCGTCGCTGGCCTGGAAGAGCATCTGGTAGGTGCCGTGCAGGTCGTAACCGGGCGTCCAGGTGAAGACGCCGGTCAGCGGGTTGAGGGTGGCGCCGATCGGCAGGCTGGGCGAGGAGAAGACCAGGCTGTCCCCGTCCGTGTCCGTGGCGGTCAGAGTGAAGGACAGCGTCTGCCCTTCCTGGATGGTCACGGGCGCCAGCGCCGTCAGGACGGGCGGCTCGTTGACGTTGCGGACGAGGATTTCGAACGTCTGGCTCGCCTGGCTCAGGCCGTCGCTCACGTAGACCGTGACGTTCGAGTAGCGGCCGGCGTCCAGGCCGTCGGTCTGCCAGTGCAGGGCCAGCAGGTCGGCGTCGAAGACCGCGCCGTACGGCAGGTTGTCCATCCAGTACACGAGCGGGTCGGCGTCGGCGTCGAAGGCGCTGACCGGCACCGTCAGTTCGGCGCCTTCGTCGATCGTGCGGTTGAGGATCGGCACCAGCATGGGCGGCGTGTTGACGCCGGTCACGGTGACGCGCCAGGCCTGGCGGGCGAAGCCGCCGCGTGCGTCATAGACGCGGATTTCAAAGTCGGTGGCCACACTGGCCGAGAGTGACGGAGTCCAGGACAGCAGGCCCGACGCGTTGACGGTGGCGCCCTGCGGGCCGCGGATCACGGCGTATGCCAGCGGCGCATCCGTGTCCGTGGCGGCCATCTGGTAGGTATACAGCGCGCCCTGCGCCACGGTGGCGCCGGGCGTCGAACTGACGGTCGGCGGCAGGTTGGGCTCGACGTCGGCGAACACGCGTGCGTCAAGGTTGAGGGTCAGCCAGTCGGGGTTGTGGATCGTCAGCGTACGGACCAGGGTGCTTTCGCCCGGGCCGAGTTGCCCTTCCGTGCGGCCGCCGGTCAGTTCGAGGTAGGGGTAGCCGTCTTCGGTCGTGCCGTCGGCGTTTTGGACGTGCGCCGTGGTGCCGGCCAGCCCGAAGAAGACCACACGGTACGGCGCCAGCATGGCATAGCTCAGCGGGTTGGTGATCTGCACGTCCATGGAGAGTGTGTTGTTGAGCCGGTCGAACCGCGTGTTGGTGAAGGTGGGGTAGACCGGGATGGCGCCGGTGCTCAGGTCGGACAGCACGGTGAATTCGACCTTTGCGGAGGCGGCCAGCGCGACATCGGCATCGTTGCGGATAGCGGCCTGGACGGTCAGTTCGTAGGTGTCGGGCAGCAGCCGCTCGAACTGCAGCAGGGCCATTCGCCGCGCGGCATCGTAGAAGACGCCGCCAATGGGAATGACCTGGCTGGTGCGTTTGTTGACGAGCCGGTAGTTGTCCGGGTTCGTGGCACTGCCCGCGGCGGTCGACAGAGCCGCGCTCATGTCCGCATCGAACAGGACGGTGGCCGCGAAGACCTCGGAGAGACTCGTGCCCTGAGCGGGCGTCATGGCCGTGACCGCCGGCGGCGTCAGGACCCGCAGCACATCGATCTGCTGCGCCTGCGTGATGTACACCCGGCCGTCGGGGCCGACGTGCAGGAACTCGCCGCGACTGCCGCCCGTGGCAATGTCCGTGGTCTTGAGCGTGGTCATGTCGAGGATGGTCAGCGCGCCGCCGGAAGCATGATTGACGAAGAGCAGTCCGGCCAAGGGTGTGCCGGTGGCGCCAAAGGCCAGGCCGGTCGCCGGCGCCAAGGAGGTCACGACCGTCTCCTTGTTGCCGCGCGAGTCGAACCGGATGACATCGCCATTCCCCGGCCAGGAGGTGGCGTACAGCGTGTTGTCCGGCGCAAACGCCAGTGAGTGCACGCGTGACGAGGAGAAGCTGCTGAACTGGCCGGTGTCAGGGTTGAATATCTCGACGCCACGCGAGGTGGACAGGTACAGCTTGCCGGAGACCGGGTGCACCGCCATGCCGAGTCCGACGCCGTCCCCGTACCGGGCCAGGATCGCGCCCGTGTCCGGGTCCAGCCGCACGAGCGGGCCGCCGCCGGTGGTGGCCCACAGGCGGCCGTCGCCGTCGAAAGCCATGTCGTAGATGGGCACGTCGAGTGTGATCAAGGGTGCGCCCGCGACACCGCCGGCGGCGGAGAACACCCACAGGCTGTTGCGGCCGGCGCCGCCGCTGACCAGGATGCGGCCGTCCGACGCAAAGGCGATGCCCAGCGGCCCGATGCCGGCCCCGGAACTTGGGACCGCGCGGACAAACGATTCCATGGCAAACGGCTCGAAGACCGTGGTGAACGTCGGTGTCTTGGTGGGCTGCTGGCCGAGCGGCACTCGCGTCTGGGCCTGCAGGAACAACGCGTTCGTGACCGGAACGGACGGCGGCGTGACGACCCGCGTCGTCTCCGTGGGGGTGAGCTGGTCCTCGGTCGGCGCCACACCCAGGTTGATTCCGGGATTGTAGGCCGGCAGCAGCACGCCGTCGGGGGCGGCCTCGACGTTGCCGGCGTTGTCGGCCGAGAGAACCACGAAGGCCGCCGACTGGCCGGCCAGCCCGGTGTAGGTCCACACCGTCTCGGTCGTGCGCCGCTTCCACGCGATCCAGCCGGCCTGGTCCACGGAGACGTACACGGTCGAATCCTTGACCCCGGTGCCCTCGGTGTCGTCGGCCGCGGCGAACGAGATCTGGTACGAGCCGTTGCCGAGGTCCGTCACGGTGGTGGTCGTGGTGGGGCCGACGACGTCGAGCGTGGCGGTGTGCACGTTGGTGTCCAGCGGCGTGTTGCTGTCGTAGAACAGGCGCGCCGCGGCGGTGAACGTGGTGCCGGTCTCGATCGTCTTGTCCTGGGTGTAGACCGGGTACGGCCGGATCGTGTAGCTGACCGTGGCGCCCTGGGTCCGGTCCGTATTGGGGAGCAGGATGCCCTTGGTGTCGTCGGTGATGGGCAGGCCGGTCTCCGGATCGAGCGCGGTCAGGACCCACTGGGCAATGTTGGTCACCACGTCGACACCACCGACGACGCGCACAACGATGCCGCGCTCGGCGGTGAAGTCGAAGTCGCCGGAGAACGAACCGCGGTCAGCCGGCACGTGAATGTGGATGTCGCCCAGCACGATGTCGCCGAGCGTGAAGCTGCGCACGTCGAGTTCCGGATCGAGCTCCTGCACGATGCGAACCTGCTTCACGGATGTCTCGCTCGAGGCCGGGTCCTCGAACATGATCGTGTACGGCAGCGGGAAGCCGTTCGGCACGTAGTTCCCGGTGCCGTACCCGGTCGGGCCGACCATGCGCACCGAGTCGGAGCGCGTGCCAGACAGGCCGAAGTAGTCCTTCAGTGCCGGGTCGGCCACCGTCACCTGTTCGCCCTGGCCATAGTCGCCCACGTTGACCCAGAACGCCTCGAAGTGCGTCTCGTACTTGAGCTGCAGGTCGAACAGTGAACTATCCGGCAGCGTGCCGCTGTCGTAAGCGTTCGGCGTGTCGCCGTACCACTCGCGCACCTTGGCGAAGAAGCCGACCAGGTCGCCGGAATCGATGATCTCGCCATCCGGATCTTCGCCCAGCAGTCCGGCGGTGAGAATGGACATGAGGCTGGAGATGGGCGGCAAGGTGTGGACCGCCGGTGGCGTGTCCTCGGGCCGCAACTGACCGGACAGCTCCAGGCTCAGCAGGTACGCGTTGACCCACTGGTCCTCGTTGGCCGCGGAAACGACCAGTGAGTGCGGCGCGGTCGGGTCGGCGAGAATGGCGTCGCGCAGGTCCTTGGCCACACTCGTCTGATACTCAACGTACTCCTGGCTGGTCATGGGCGTGGCCGCGGCGGCAATCCAGAAGTGGAAGTTCGTCGGGTCGTAGACCAGTGTGAGGTTCGGGTCTTCTTTCAGTTCCTTCAGCGCGTCCGGGTTCGCCTTCAGGACATCCCGCATTTCCGGGAAAATGTCCGCGGTGAACGTCAGACCCATGTACCCCCTGTTGACGAAGTCGAACGTGAAGCCGGTGGCCATGCGGCGGCCGCTCTGGTTGACGATCGAGTCCAGCTCGGCCCAAGGCACATCGTCGATGTCCGGCGCGCCGGTCAGGTTGGTCCGGAAGATGAGCGGCTCGGTCCCGACCGGGTAGACGTACCCCATGGTGTCGTCGTCGAGTTGCCCGTGCACGTAGTCGGTCCACTCGCCGAACTGGGCAATGTGGGGCATGCCGAACTCGAAGTGCACATACGGCGCGTCCACATTGGTCAGGCTGTAGACGCCGAAGCCGTACCAGCCGACGTCGCCGTACTCGAGCTGCGACGGCCCGCCCATTCCCACCGTGAGGCTCAGCGGCTCGGCCGCCTCAATTTGATAACGGTATGGAACGCGCGCGACCTGGCCGTCCGGGTTGGTCACCTGCACGTCGTACAACCCGTGCGGCGCGTCGCGCAGGTCGAACGTGGCAATGATCCGGGTCGCGTTGACGACCTGGTAGTTCACCGGCTCGTACTCCGCGATCTGGGGCCGGATCAGCTTGATGATGGCCGTGGAGGCGAACCGCGAACCGCGCACTTCCATAGTCACGTACCGCGAGTCGCCGCCCGCGTCCGGCCGCACCTCACTGATGCCGAACGGGAGCAGGCTCGCCAAGAGCGTTACGGGCGTATTGGCGGGCGAACTGACGCTGCGCACCAGGATGAAGTACCGGCCGGCGGCGGTCAGCGGGACGCGCGCGGTCTGGTCGCTCCACAGGTGTCCCTCGAAGGCCGCATCGTAGTTCAGTGTGCTCGGCAGCCCCTCGAACCGGACGTAGAGTTCGTTGGCGGCGTTCTTGTCCTGCGACACCAGGCTGATCTGAAGCGTTTCACCCGCCGGCGCCGTGATCATGTACAGCAGTTCCTTGCCGCTGCTGAGCGTGTCGGCGGCGGGCGTGTCGAGCTGCAGTTCCTTCACGGCGACGGAGAACGTACTGGCACTGGCCAGCTTGTTGTTGGCGTTGTTCGCGCCCTCGTTGATGTCGTCAAAGATGTCGGTCCGGACAATGACCCGGTAGTCGCCTGGGAGTACGGTGGGCAGCAGCGCCGTGAGCGTGCCGGTGTAGCTGTCGCCCGGTTCGAGAGACCGGAAGATCGGGACCTGGTGCCCCTGCTCGTTCAGTTGGGTCTCGACGCGACCGATGAGCTTGTCGCCCAGGTCCCAGATCGCGTCCGCCGAGATGTACAGCGCATCGGCCCAGTAGCCCTCGGCGTTCTCCGTGGCGTGCACGTTCTTGACCGTGTAGGTGATGGTGATGCTGGTGCTGACCTGGCCGCTGGCCGGCACCGTGATCGTCTGCACCGCCAGGTCGGTCGGCGGCGACGGGTCGATGACCATCGGCTGGGCGCTGGGCGCGGCGTTGTTGCCTTCGTTCGGGCCCTCGTAGACGAACCCGCGCGGGTGGTTCTGGTTCGGCACGTCGGTCAGCACGAAGACGTAGTAACCGCCCAAGATGCCCCTCGGCACGGCGTAGTTCAGAGCGACCGTGTAGGAGGCGTCCTTGGCCAGGGCGCCGGTGTGGTCCACCTGGCCCAGGTACAGGTCACTGTTCACGTCCAGGTACTGGTCGCGCGAGAGGAACACGTAGTCGGACCACACGTTCTGGCGGTCCGGCACGTTCCCAGGGCCCACGTTGGTGACGGTGTAGGTGACGTCGAAGCGGCGGCCACTGATCGCATGGTCAGGGCGCGTCACGCTGGTCACCTGCAGGTCGGGCGAGGCAATCCGCGTGACCTGAATCGCGTTGCTGCTGATGTTGTTGGCCTCGTCGCGGAACTCCTTGACGTAGCCCATGAGGCCCCACGCGTCCGGCGGCCCTTCGATACGCGGCGAACCCGTCGCGGCGGGGTACGGCAACGCCCAGCCGATCTGCCAGGACACGCCATAGGGCGAGTCGACGTAGACCAGGATCTTGAACGCGCCCTCGATGTCGTCCGGGAGCCGGACCGTGGTCTGGACCTGATAGCTCTCGCCGGGCGCCAACGCGCCACGGTGCCGGTTCTCGCCGATCATCAGGTCGTAGAGGTCCAGCGAGGCGTCCTGCGAGATGTAGATGCGATCCAGCCAGAAGTCGGTCCGGGTCGCGCGCAGGCCCTTGTTCGTCACCGTCCACTGGATATTGATGGTCTGGCCGGAATCGCCAGTCCCGGGAATGACGACCGTCGACGCCCACAGATCCGGTTCCCAGTAGATGACGTTCAGCTCGGTGGCACGGGTGTTGTTCAGTTTCCGGTCCGACGCACCCTCCCACACGCGTGAGCGGAAGTCGGTCGGCCAGTCCGGGAACTCACCGGGCCCAACTGCATCGATGCCGCCCCACTGGGCCTCGACCTGCGGGTTGCGATCGGTGAAGACGTGGACATACCGGCGGCCCTCGGCTCCGAGCGGCAGGTTCACCGTCAGGCTGGCCGTGTAGCTCTGGCCCGTGCCCAGGGGCGTGGTGTTCGCATGCGCGACCGAACCGACAAACGAGGCGCGGGAGAAGATAAACGTCGGGTCGGGCGACACGTAGACGTAGTCGGTCCAGCTTTCCGTGCCGCTCCAGACGGCGTCCGGGCCATTGTTGCGCACCGTCCAGGTCACGTCCACGGCTTCGCCGGAATAGGCGTTGAGGGGCGTGACGCTGACGCTGACCACTTCCAGATCGGCCAGTTGGTCGGAGACCGTGCACGCCGCCGGACGCTGGTTGTTGTTCGTGAACGGGCCTTCCCAGACTTTGGCAACCTTCTTGTCGCCCCAGAGCACAAAGCGCAGGTCGGCGAACGACATGTCGTGGACCTTGGCCGTGATCTCGCTCTCGCTCATCTGCGATACATCACCGATCTTCTCCTGGATCCGGCCGGAGAGCGCGGCCATTTCCGCCAGGATCAGGTCCTCCTCGGTCAGGATCTTGCTCGGTTCCACGTTCGTTTCGACGATGATGTAGCTGCCCTCGGCGCTGGGCGGCAGCGTGAAGGTGGCGGTCTGCGAGTACTCCTGGCCGCGTTCCAGGACGCCCTCATGCAGCAGGCCGAACACCATCCAGTGCTGGCCGGTGCTCAGGGTCGGCGTGGTCGACACGTAGACCGCGTCGGCCCAGCGGTCCAGGTCGGTGACGTTCGAGCCGTTGTTCTTGACCGTCCAGGACACGGTCGTCTTCTGGCCGCCGGTGGCGGTGGCCGGGGCCGTCACGCTGATGACTTCCAGGTCGGCCGGCGGCGTGTAGATCACGGTCAACGGCGTGGCGCCGGTCTTGTAGTTGTTGTTGTCCAGCGCGTTCGGGTCGTCCGGATTGATGTTCACGTCGAAGGTCAGCTCGTAGATGCCGCCGCCGGCGTCGGTGTAAACCATAAGCTCGTACACGCCGCTGATGTGGGCCGGGATCGAACCCGTGACGGTGCCCTGGTACGACTCACCGACCTGCAACGCGCCGCTGTGCCACACGGACCCAATGTAGTAGTCGCCGCGGCCGGGGTTCGGCTTCTGCTTGTTGACCGCCAGCCACAGGCCGTCCGTCCACCCGGCCGGATACGTGACGCCGGCGCCGCGGTTCGTGACCGTGTACTGGACGGTGATCGTCGTGCCGTCAAACGCATCGGTCGGGCCGTAGACGTTGGAAACCACCAGGTCCGGCGGCGGCACCGGCGTGACATCGACGTTGAGCTGTCGCGCCGTGACGTTGTCGCCGTCGCTGGGGTACTCGTCCACGGACCCGGACGCGTCGACAACAGCCAGGATGTACATCGGCCCACCCACCTCGGCCGGCAGCCGGTAGTTGCCACGCGACGTGTACTGCTCGCCCCCGGTCAACGCCGAACCGTTCTGGACCCAGGCCAGGAGCCGGTCGCCACCGTCCAGCGTGTTGTTGAGCGACAGATAGATGGCGTCGTACCAGCGGCTGCCGCCGGTCGGCGTCGGAGTCAGGCTCTGATTGATCACGGTCCACTCGACGTCAATGACCGCCCCCGCCGTGACCGTGTCCGGAATGAGCAGGTTGTTCACCACCAGGTTCGGGCGGGGGGTCAACGAGATGGTCAGTGTGGCGTTATAGGGGTTCTGAGAGTTGTTGGTCCGGAACTCGTCATTGACCTGCAGGTTGACGTCGGTCGTGACGTAGACCTCGTAGCCAAGAGAAATGTGCAGCGGCAGGCGGAAGTTCTCGGTCCGCGTATAGCTGACACCGGACGCGAGAGTCTGGTTGACCGTGAAACTGCCGATCCGGATCGCCTGGTTGCGGTTGCCGCTCGGCGCGATGAAAATGGCGTCCGTCCACGTACCGGTGGCTGAGTCGGGGCCGAAATTCTCGACCGTCCACGAAATGTCAATGGCCTCGCCGTCGTTGGCGTTCCCGGTCCTGGTCCAGGTTCCATCGCCGCTGCCCAGCATCCAGATGTCCGTGACGCGGAGGTCCGACTCGGGCGGCGCGGTGTAGGTGACGACGACCGCGCCCGAGCCGGTGCGGTTGTTCGTGTTGTAGATGAACTCGTAGGCGTCGTTGCCGGCGTTGGCGGTCGCGAACAGATACCAGGTGCTGGTATTGCCGTCGCCCGCCTCGTGGCCAAGGTCGGTGGGCAGCGTCACGTCGGCTGTCCGCGTGTAGGATGCGCCCAGCGCCAGGTGCCCGACGTGGCTGAAGCTCTGAAGCAGGGTCATTCCGGTCTGTCCGGTCGGGTCGGAACTGAGGTAGACGTTGTCGGTCCACTGCGGCGTCGACGTCTGGCCGATCCCGCTCGGGTCACTGTTGACGACGGTCCAGGTCAGGGTCAACGCCTGGCCGTTGTCGCCCGTGCCAGGAGCATCCACGGTGCTGACGGTCAGGTCGGCGTACGGGCGCGGCACAATGTCCACGTAGTGCCCGGGCGTGGCGTAGTTGTTGGCCGCGTCGGTCGTGTACTCGTAGACCACGTCGGTGGCGTCGGTGAGGACGAAGAGCGTGAAGTGCCCCTCCGTCCCGGCGGCAAGCTGGATGGTTTCGGTGCGGGTGTAATGCGTCGCAACCGTCATCAGGCCGGTGTGCGTGAAGCTGCCGACGACCAGATCGTCGCCGTTGCCCAGGGTTGCATCGCGCGACAGCACGACGCGGTCGAGCCACGTGTCGACCGGGCCGGCGCCCGTGCCCTGGTTCGTGACCATCCACGACACCGTCAGGTCTGCCGGGTCGCTGACAATCAGAGCTGCGGCGGTGACGTTGCTCATCGCCAGGTCCGCGTAGGGCGCAAGACTGACTGCGATATCGTCCGACGCGCCGGTGTTGGAATTGTTGGTCTCGCCAACGCCCTCGACAACGGTATTGGTGGCGTCCGTCCAGACAAGGATGTAGTAGGTGCCGGAGATGCCGTTGGGCAGCGTCACATTGAACGTTGACGAGTACGATTCGCGAGCCGCCGCGTTCAGGACGCCCGAGTGTGCCTTCTGGCCGAGGAAGGTATCGCCAGCGTCCCACGTGTTGTTCGTCGAGAGGTAGAGCTTGTCGATCCAGTCGGCCGAGGTCACGCCGGAGCCGTCATTCACCACCGTCCAGTTCACGTCGAAACGGGTCCCCGAGTCAGCGGCAGACACCGTGGTGACCGACGCGACGACCAAGTCCGGGTGCGTCAACTCGTACTCCGCGGACGCCGTCTCGTTGTTGCTCTCCCCGGCGCGTTCGTAGACCTGCCCGTTCCGGTCCGTCACCACGACCCAGTAGACGGGGCCGTCGGCCAGTGTCGGCACGGTCACCGTCTCGGTGCGCACGTACGTGTTGTTCAGGGTCAGCCCGTCGGAGTGCGTGAAGTCGGCAACGAATACCCCATTGGCCGCCGTACCATCGCCCGACAGATACAGGCGATCCACCCAGCTTCCCGTTGCGGCGGCGGCACCCTCGTTCTTGACCGTCCACACGACTTGGGCGGGCTGCCCAATTACCGGCACTGCCGGGCCGCTGACGGAGAGCACGCGCAGGTCGGGTACGTCCGCCAGAGAAACCGTCACGGCACCCGTGCTCATGCCCGCGTTCCAGTACTGGCCACTGGAGTAGCCGTCGTTGCCCGCACCAGGCTCCAAGACCTGGTCGTAGATATCGGTGTAGACAAAGACGTAGTACGCCCCCGCCACAAGGTCTTCGGGCAGCCGCACGCTCTGGACTTGACCATAGCCCGCATCGGCGTCAAGTGCGCCGAGGCGCTGGTACGTCCCCAGGTCGCGGTCGGTGGATGGGCTGAGAGTGTCGTCCGTCGAGAGGTAGACGCGGTCGTACCAGCTCGTGTTCGGCGTGGTCGCCGTGCCGTGGTTGGTCACGCGCCAGGCAATCTGGACCGTTTGGCCGGTCAGCGCTGTGGCGGGGATGGTGACCGCGTCCACGTTCAGGTTCGCCGGGGGATCGGCGAGGGCGATGGTGACGCGGTTGTCGTGTTCGGCGTCGACCAGCACGAAGTCGTGGTTGTTGTTCGTCTCGTTGCTTTCCGGCACCTGGTTATACAAGTCAACGCGGATGAGCACGTTGTACTTGCCCTGAACACCCCAAGGCACAGTGATGGTGAACTCACGGGCAAGGCTGGCGCCGACGCCCAGCGGTGCGGTCTGCGCAAACGAGCCGACGAGGATGTCGTCGTAGTTGCCAACGTAGAGGTCCGTCGAGAGCACCACACGCTCGGTCCAGGCACGGTCGGCGATGGCGCTGCCGTTGTTGGCCACGGTGTACGTCACGGTGTACGGCAGTCCGTCGGTCGCGGTCGCGGGCGCCACGGGGCTGACGACAGCCAAGTCCGGCGCATTGAGCAGCACGGACTGCGAAAATACGTTGTTGGTCTCAACGCTTTCCGGCTGGTTACTCGAATAATCGGTCACGATGAGGATGTACTTGGTCCCGGTCAGGCCGCCGGGCAGCGTCACCGACTGGTCCACGACCGAGTACGTGCCGCCGCCCGCGAGAGACGCGGACCGGACCACGGTGGTCAGAAGCGTGTCGCCCGTGCCGAGCACGGCATCGTTCGACAGATAGACCGCGTCGTACCAGCCCCTGCTGGCCAGGCCGGCGCCATCGGCGTTCTTCACGGTCCAGGACAGGTTGACGGCGTTGCCGGAGACCGCCGGGTCCGGAACGACGGCGGACTGGATCGACAGGTCGGCCGCCTGAACTGTGACGGCAGTGGACGACAGGTTGTTGGTCTCGTTCGTCTCGGCCTGTTGGCTGTACACGTCGGTCTTGACGAACAAGTACCGGGCGCCGACAGGAACCGTGTTCGGGATGGTGATGCCGTTCGCGCCCGTCCGCGAGATGGCGTAGCCGACGCCGTTGTTGCTCAGCGGCAACTGCGAACTGATGTACTCCGAGGTCAGCAGCACGTCGGCGTTCGGGTCGAACACGTCATCCGCCGAGAGGTAGACCATGTCGTACCAGCTGTTGGTCGCCGTGCCGCTGCCCAGGTTCTGCACCGTCCACGTCAGGTCGATCTTTTCGCCCCAGGCGACCGTGCCCTGCACGCTCACGTTCGTGACCTGCAGGTCGGCGGCACTGAACGTCATCGCCTTGGTGAGGAGGTTGTTCGTTTCGACCGACTCGGCCTGGTAGTTGTCCGCATCGGTCACGAACAGGAAGTAGCAGGCCCCGGTCAGGCCGGTGGGCAGGGTGACTTCCTGCGACACGGTGTATTCGCCGTTCGCCGCCAGCGGCGAGTGACTCCAGGCGTAGAACGAGGTCACCGCGATGTCCGTGCTGGTCTCAAGTGTCTCGTTGCTGGACAGGTAGACGCGGTCGGTCCAGGTGGCGGCGGCCGCGCCCGAACCCTGGTTCTTCACGGTCCACGACAGCGTGACGCGCTGCCCCCAGTTCGCGGTTGCCGGTGCGGTCGCCGCGGTCACCGTCAGGTCCGGGTTGCTGATCACGATGGTCAGCATCTGTTTGTTGTTCGTCTCGTTGGTCTCGCCCTGGTAGTCGTAGCGGTCGGCGAGGACGAACAGATACTTGGTGCCCACGCCGCTGGAGGGCAGGCGGACGTCGCGGGTGATCGTGTAGTTGCTGCCGGCAGGCAGCGGCGTCTGCGCGTCGATCAACTGCCCGTACAGGTAGGTGTCGCCGGAGTCGAAGGTCTGGTCATTGGACAGGTAGATTTCGTCCCACCAGTTCTCGTACGCCGGGTTCGTGCCGCCGTTGGTGACGGTCCAGGAGACGGAAATGTACTGGCCAACCGCGGCTGAGCTCGGCGCGGTCGCGCTGGTCAGTTGCAGGTCCGGCGCGCCAAGGCTGATGACACTCGAAGCCCGGACGTTGTTGGCCTCGTTCGATTCGGGCTGCGCGCCGCTGCCGTCGGTTACGGCGAGGAGGTAGTAGTTGCCCGTCGCGACACCCGGCATGGTGACGGTCCGCGTGAACGTGTAGCTCGCGCCGCCGAGAAGCGGGCTGGTCTCCGGCGCCACGAAGTAACCGACAAACGTGTCGCTCCCATCCAACTGGTCGTTGGCGGACAGGTAGACGTAGTCGTACCAGGTCGCATGCGCGCCCCCGCCACCGGGCGCGGCCGAATTGCTCACCGTCCAGGTGACATCGACATTCTGGC
This sequence comes from Lentisphaerae bacterium RIFOXYA12_64_32, assembly GCA_001803235.1. Classification (GTDB taxonomy): domain Bacteria; phylum Verrucomicrobiota; class Lentisphaeria; order Oligosphaerales; family YB12-FULL-65-16; genus YB12-FULL-65-16. The sequence goes on along the minus strand of MHBL01000103.1, from coordinate 5,423 downwards.
CGACCGTCGCGGTACCGGGAACCGTGACGCTGGTCACCTGCAGGTCAGCCACAGTGAGGGTGATGGCTTTGGACTGAAGGTTATTCGTCTCGTCCGACTCGCCTTGGTCGTTACGGTAATCGGCTTGTATAAGGAGGTAATATGCGCCCGCGGTACCAATATTTAGCGCGACCTGCCCTGTGAGCGTGTACGTGCCGTTGCTGGCCAACGGCGACTTCTCCGCGGCCGAGAAGGCGCCCAGCCACAGGTCATTCCCGTCCAGCGTGGTATCATTCGAGAGATACACCGCGTCGAACCAGTCGGCCGGCGCAGCGTTCGCGCCGATGTTCTTGCCCGTCCAGGTCACCGAAATCGTCTCAGACGCAGCAGCGGCGCTCGGCGCGGTCAGGCCGTCGGCCAGCACGGTCAGGTCCGGAGCGCTCAGCGTCATGGCACAGGTGCGGACGTTGTTCGTCTCGTTACTCTCGCCCTGACTGCCGGAACCGTCGGCCACCACGAGCAGGTACCGAGCCCCGGGCGCGGTAATCGGGATCGTGAGGTTTGCGGTTAGAGTGTATTCCGCATTGGCCGCCAGCGGGGTCAGATCGGCGGCTGAGGCGCTCCCGACAAACGTGTCGTTCCCGTCCAGGGTCTCATCCGTCGAAATGTAGAAGTAGTCGTACCAGTCGGCCGGGGCGCGCGTGTTGCCTTGGTTCTTCACGGTCCAGGACACCGAGATCGTCTCGCCCAGCACCACCGCGGCCGGGGCCGTGACGGCAGTCACGGTCAGGTCCGGCGCGGTAAGGACGATGGCAAACGCATAGGTGTTGTTGCCCTCGTTGGCTTCGCCCTGGCCATTCCACCGGTCCGTCACGAAAAGCAGGTAGTAGTTCGTCCCGGTCACCTGCGGGATGGTGACATCCAGACTCCCGGTGTAGGTGGCGTTCATGGCCAGCGGCGTCTGGGTCGTCACCGAGTAGGAGCCGAGCCACGTATCGCCGCCGTCCAGCGTCGTATCGGCCGAGAAGTAGACCATGTCGGTCCAGTCAGCCGGCGCGGTGGTGGGGCCGTTGTTCTTCACCGTCCAGGTTGTCGACACCGTCTGGCTGAGAATGACCGTGGCCGGCGCCGTGGCTGCGGTGACTTGCAGGTCCGGGGCGGACAGCGTGATGGCCAGGTCCTTGACGTTGTTCAGTTCCGCCGCGTCGCTCGCCAGACCTTCCGGCTGGGACTTGCTGCCGTCCGCCAGGAACAGCAGGTACACAGCCCCGGTCGGCGCGTTCGCGGGAACCGTGATACTGCGGCTGATCTCGTACGTACCGTTGATCGCCAGCGGCGTCTGCGCCGAGATCCACTGGGACGTTGCCAAGACGTCTCCCACGTCCCACGTCTGGTCGCTCGACACGTACACGTAGTCGTACCAGTCGGCGTTCGCGATGCCGGTGCCCTGATTCTTCACGGTCCAGGTCACCGCAATGGCATCCGAAAGGACGGCGGAGCCGGGGGCGGTAGCCGCCTGCACGACCAGGTCGGGCGCGACCAGGTCAATCACGGCATAGTTCACGTTGTTGTTGTCATTCGACTCGAACTGCGCATTCCCGCGGTCGGTGTAGACCAGGAGGTATTTGCCCGTCCCCGTGCTGAAGGCGGGCAAGGTGACGGTGTACGTCTGGGTGTAGGTCCCGACGCTGGCGGCCAGCGGACGCTTGTCCGACATCGAACGTGAACCGACCAAGACGTCCACACCGGACTCGTAGGTCGTGTTATCGGAGAGGTAGAAGTAGTCCGACCAGGTCTGCGTCGCCGCACCGGCGCCGCCGTTGGCAACCGTCCAAGTCACATCAATGGTTCCGCCGAGGGCCCCGGTCGCGGGTGCCGTCACGTTGGTCACGGTCAGGTCCGGCGGCTGGTTCATGTCGAGCGTGACCGACGCGACGTTGTTGGTCTCGTCGCCCTCAATAAGATAATTGTTGTTGTCCGCGACAAACAGGAGGTAGTTCGTGCCGGAAACGTTCGGGAGCGTCACGTAAAGCGTCACGGTGTAGTCGCCGTTCGGGGCCAACGACGAATTGCGCCAGGCACCGTTCAGGTACGTGTCCGTGGATGAACTCCAGGTCGCGTCCGTCGAGAACCAGACGCTGTCGAACCAGGATGCGGCCGCGGTCAGATTCCCGTTGTTCTTGACCGTCCAGGAGACCTCGAGGCTCATCCCCGGCCCGGAGGTGATTGGCCCGGTCGGGACGCTGGTGAAGACCAGGTCGGGCTGGCCGATCAGGATCGAGACGTCCTTCACATTGTTTGTCTCGTCGGTCTCGCCCTGGTAGTTGTCCTTGTCCGTTGCGAACAGGAGGTGCCAGTTGCCCAGCGCCGTGCCCCCGGGAATGGTCACCGAGTAATTGAGCGTGTAGGTCGCGCCGGCTGCCAGAGGGAGTTGTGGCGGGTTGGCCCAATTGGACACTGTATACCCGCCAGTGATCAGGGACGTGTCGCCACCGTCAAGGACACCGTCACTAGAGAGGTAGATATAGTCCACCCACCAATTGACGTTGGTCGCACTCGTGCCCTGGTTCTTGACAGTCCAGGAAACGCTGATCGAATCGCCCGGCCGCGCTTCCGCCGGCGCTGTTGCCGTCTGCACAATCAGATCGATGGGGGCGGCATTGATCTGGATCGCGACCGGGGCTGACACATTGTTGGCGCGGTTCGTATCGTACTGCTCCTCGAAGCCGTCAACCACAAAGAACAGGTACTTGGCGCCCGACACGTTGCCCGGAATCGCGAAACTCTTGGTTTGGGAATAGTTCGCCCCGCCCGCCAGCGGCGGCGTGCTGGCGAAGTCCGTAAGGAACTGATCGGTCGTGGCGCTGAACACGTTGTCGTCCGAAAGGTAAACGCCGTCGTACCATTCCGAACTCTGGCTCCACGCATTGTAGGCGCCCTTGGCCGGATCGGTCCCGGCGTTGGTCACGGTCCAGCCGACCTCGATGGTGGCGCCGGCGGTAACCGTGGTCGGCGGCGTGAGCGTCGGCGAACTGATCTGCAGATCCACGTTCGGGGCCGTGACGTGGATCAGGTAGGAAACGACGTTGTTGTTGTCGTTGCTCTCGGCAACTTGGTTGTCCTGCCACGGCATCATGTCGCAATCAACCACGAACAGCAGGTAGTAGTCGCCAGGCGCTACGTTGGGGATGCCGAAGATGACCGGCGTGGTGTCATTCTGGTTCTTCACCTCGTACGTCAACCCGCCAGCCAGTGTACCGCTGTGGTCGATCTGGAACAACCGCTGGTCTCCGGTCCCGCTCGGGGGGCCCGCCGCCGCCGCATCCAACTGGTCGTCGGTCGAAAGGTAAACCCCGTTGGCCCAACTGTTCCACGGCGCGGAAGCAGTCGCCGTCCCGAAATTCTTCACCGACCACGTCGCCGTCATCGTGTCGTTGGCTTTGACGGTGTTCGTCGACGGACTGAGGTCGATGATCTGGAGGTCGACGTCGGGAAGGTTAACTGTGATCGGGATTGCCCTCGCATTGTTGGTCTCATCTATCTCGCCGCCAATCCAGTTGTTGTAGTCAGCCACAACGAAGAGATAGCGCTGGCCAGATGTCACGCCACTGATGGTCACGTCATTGAGTGTCTGATCGTAGGTCTGTCCGGCGCCCAGGTTCCATGGCCCCCAAGAGGAAGTGAGGTAAGTGTCCGTGTTTGGGTCAAACACGTTGTCCTGCGAGAGGTATACCCCATCCACTTCCGAACCGGACACCGCCAGCTCCCCTTGGTTCTTCAAGGTCCATGTCAGATTCGTGGTTCCGCCAAGAACGACCGTCGAAGGGGTGGCCGATGCGGTTGTGATGACCAAGTCCGTCCCTGCCGCGCGCACTTGGAGCGGCACGGCGCGAACGTTGTTGGTTTCATTCGACTCGGTGACGTTGAGCCAGCTAGCCGAGTCCGCCACGAACAGCAGATAGTAGTTTCCGTTTGGTGTGCCGCCGGGAACCTGAAGGTAGTCGTACGTCTGCACATACTGATCGTTGACGGCCAAGTCACCGATGTGACCGTAGTCCGTGAGGAGCGCCGTGTCGCCGCCGTCGAGGGTCTCATCGGCAGAAAGGTAGACGCTGTCCATCAGATAGCCGGTGGTGGTGGGCGCAGAACCGATGTTCTTCACCGTCCAGGAGACCGCCAAGTAGTAGTCGCCTTTCGCGCCGGATGCGGGCGAAGTCGACGCGTTGACGAACAAGTCCGCAAGGGCGTCGCGCGTTGCCCCGCGTGCAACGTTCGCAGAAGCACCAAAACCCTTCACGACGTCGGGAAGGGTGTTTGTCGAGGCCAGCAGGTTGTTGAGGTCGGACCACTCGAGGTGGAGGTCGGCCGGGGGCGAGTTGGCGGCGTGCAGGGTATCGGTCAACTGCGCGGTCAGCACCGCGTGCCCCTCTACACGGGTCTGTGCCAGCCCACCCGGGCCAGCAACACTAAGCTCGTCCAAGGTTATCCCGTTCTGTCCATCGGCGTCATTAAGCGTAGCAGTCAGCGTCGCCTGCAGGCGCAACTCGGCCGCGCCCACACCGAGCGTTTGGCCGTTCAGAAGCCCGGTGAGGTTCTGCGGATCGTCGACCATCAGGCTGACGACCAGCCGGCTGTGACTCGGGTCAAAGGCGACGGATGACGCGTCCGCGCCCGCCGTGAACCGGAGATCGAGGTTCCAGGAACCGGCGACTCGTGCGTCACCGTCGAGGGAGAAGCCCGCCTCGCCCGTCATGTCCGGGGTCAGGTGCAGGGCGACCCGGTCGGCGAAGTCGCCCGTCGCATGGAGGTCGAACGTGACCGTGCCGTCGTCGTTCCGGGTGCACGCGGCGTCAACGCCGGGACGGTCGTCGAGGGCTTGGGCGAGACTTTCGGGCGAGGAAAAATCAGTAGGCGTCAGCCCGTCGAAAAGGTTGGCAATCTGGGTGCTCGGGTTGTAGAGGTCGCCCAGCCCCTGTCCAACCACCGGGACCTGCTGCGCGACGCGGTCGAGGGAGCACTCCAGTTGCGCCGCAACCGCCGGTGCCGCATCCGCGCCCGCCACAACTGCGCCAATAACGCCCTCGCCGGAAAGCAGGAGTCGCGGCTCCAAGCCTTCCAGGACAAAGGCGTTTCGATGGCTGTTAAGTGGCATGCGGATGGAAAAAGGGAACCTATATCACGGACCGTGCAAAGACAACACGACCGACCGCTCCCACATCGTGGTGCACGAGCGGTATGGCAGAGCTTGTCGGAAGATCCGCGCTGGTTCCTGTCACCAGCGTGCCAAGAGACACTACGTCTGCAGTAGAAACGTCACTTAAGGGAAGCTACGCTGTGCCGAACCTGTTGTCAAGCGAAAAAGACACGGCGCGCGTAAATAAAGGCGACCTGTGCAAGCACATTCGGCCTCGCGTCGCCAGGCATCGTGGCACCGTTCGTAGTGG
>MHBL01000102.1 GCA_001803235.1 Lentisphaerae bacterium RIFOXYA12_64_32 | reverse complement strand
CCCACTACAAGCGAGCATATCCCGGCCTCCACGCGGAGGCCCATTTCTCCATGGGGACGTGCTTGCACAGGTCGAATAAAAGCGTGGACCGCCGTCGCGTGCCGTCGTTCGGGGGCGTGGGTGCTGGCTGGCGTGCCAGCCGTAGCTCCGTCGACCCGGAGAGGGGCGACGGGCGAAGGCTGGTGGGCGGTGCAGGATTCGAACCTGCGACCTTTTGGGTGTAAACCAAACGTTCTAACCAACTGAACTAACCGCCCGACGTGAGAGGTTTCAGGTGTCAGGTTTCAGTGTTCAGGAAGGGGGAGAGAGGGAGGGAGCCCTGACTTCCTGAAAGCTGAAACCTGAAAGCTGAAAGCTGAAAACCTACTGTAGGTTGACCGCGACCCGATGCAACTCAGGCCGTGCCGAACATCCGGGTCGCGACGGCGGACGGCAATTCCTGGTAACCGCAGGGCTCCATGCTGAACGAGCCGCGTCCGCCGCTCAGCTTCGGCAACGCCTTGCCGAAGCCGAACATCTCCGCCAACGGCACTTCACAGGAGATTCGCTTCACCGTTCCCATGGATGCCATTTCATGGATGACTGCCCGCCGCGGCTGCAGGTACACGGAGACTTCCCCCACCGTATCGTCGGGGGTCAGGATCTCCAGGTGCATCAAGGGTTCCAGCACCGTGGTCCCCACCTCGCGGATCGCCTGGTCAATGCCCATCAGCACCGCGCCGACGACAGCCGGTTCAGTGGTCTTCTCCGGGTGGATCGTCAGGTCGCGCAATTCGGCGGCCAGGTAGATCAGGGGGTAACCGTGGTTACCGCCGGTGCGCAGCCCCTCGGTCAACGCACGCACGGCGGCATTCACGAACTCCTTGGGATAGGCCGACTTGTCATGCAGGCGGCTCTCGACGGCAAAGGCCTGGTCGCCACGCGGCACAGGCCGGAACCCCAACTCCACGCCGGCAAACAGCTCCACTTCACCCAGGGTCTTGACAAACGTCGCCTTCTGGACCGTGGCGGCTTTGAGCGTCTCACGATAGGCGACACGCGGTTCGCCCGCCCGGACCTCGACGTGGAAATCCTCTTGCGCCCGGTTCAACTTGATCTCCAGGTGCAGTTCGCCCATACCGGAGATGATGCGCTGCCCCGTCTCTTCGTCCAAACTACGGGACAGAGTTGGGTCCTCACGGCAAAGCAGTTCGAGCACCTCATCGAGCCGATCCTTGTCGCGGCTGTAGCGGGGTTCGACCGCCATGGAAATCACCGGATCGGGGAAGGTGATGGGCTCGAGGGCAAGCAGGCGCCTGGGCTCACAGAGAGTGTCGCCCGTTCCCGTTTCCTTCGGCCCGATGATGCCGACGATGTCACCCGGTCCCACTTTCTCCAGCGGCGTTGTGTTCTTGGCGAACAAGCGGAGAATCTGCTTGACCTTGACCTTCTCATGCGTCCGCGAGTTGCAGAGCGTCGAATTGGGGCGAAGCGTTCCGGCGTAGGTCCGAAGGTAGAGCAGGTCGGCGCTCGGGTCCGCCACCACCTTGAACACGAGTCCGGCGAACGGCAGAGTGCTGTCCGGTTTGAGCTCAACCGTTTCATCGGACTTTACGGTCTGCGCCTGAATACTGCCCACGTCCGCCGGGGACGGGAGGAAGTCGATAACGGCATCCAGCAGGGTCTGGATCCCCATGCGCTTCTTGGCGCTTCCGGCCAGCACCGGCACCAGACGCTGTTTGATCGTCTCGGTACGAATGACCTTGCGCAGCAGTTCGGCGGGCAGATCGCGACCGTCCAGGTACGCGGTTGCGACCTCGTCAGACGCGTCGGCCAGCCGCTCGACGATCGCATCACGACGCCGGCGCATCTCGGGCACCAGGTCAGGCGGCAACGGTTCGCGACTGACCTCGCCCTGGTCGTTGACACCGAAGCGCACGAGTTCCAGGCTGAGCAAGTCCACGACCCCGGCGAACTGGTCCTCGACGCCCAGCGGTTCATGCAGTGGCAACGCACAGTCGCCGAACTTGGCGTTGATCTCGTCCAGAACACGCTGGAAGCAAGCCCCGATGCGGTCGAGCTTGTTGATGAAGGCGATCTTCGGGACCCGGTACTTATCCGCCTGACGCCACACCTTCTCGCTCTGCGCCTCGACACCTTCGACACCGCTGAAGATCACGACCGCGCCGTCGATGACGCGCAACGACCGTTCCACCTCCGCGGTGAAGTCGATGTGGCCGGGAGTATCGATCAGGTGAACCAGGTGGTCCTTCCACTCCAGCGAGGCCGCCGCCGATATGATGGTGATGCCGCGCTCCCGCTCTTCGGGCAGGTAGTCCATGACGGTAGTCCCGTCATCGATGTTTCCGAACCGGTGTGTCATACCGGTGTAGAACAGCATGCCCTCCGTGGTGGAGGTCTTGCCCGCATCGATATGGGCGATGATGCTGATGTTGCGAATGGCCTCGAGTTCCTGCATGTCGCTCCTTGCACGTTCGGCACGCGTCGGTAGGTCTGGCATGACACCACATCGGAAGACAGGAGTCAGGAGTCAGAATTCAGAATGGAACGCATATAGGCTTCCAGCAGTTTGCTGACCTCCTCAAGCCGTTGCGTCAACTCCGAAACGTTGCCGTATTCGAGGTCCCTTGTCAGAATCAGATAGTATCGGCATTCCTCAATCGAACCCTGTGCGATGTTGAAGAAGCGTAGCTTGTCTGCCTTGGTGCGCTTCCTGAAACCCTCAGCGATGTTCGCGGCAATCGACACCGCAGCGCGTCGGAACTGAGAGCACAGGCCATACATCTCCGACTTGGGAAACGTCCGCGACAGACGGTAGACCAGAAGAACAAACAAATGCGCCTTCTGCCATACCACCAAATCCTCGAACGTGGTTGCCGGTCCACGCATTCTGACTCCTGTCTCCTGAATTCTGACTTCTGGTAGTCGCCGCGGTAGAATATAAACGGGGCTGCCCGTATGGGCAGCCCCGTGTCGTTCCTTTCTTGTCAGGCCCGGGACCGGGCCGTCGCCCGACTACTCGTTGGTGGCCGGGAGATCGACCTTGCGGTTCGCCTGGATCCAGTAGCCCTTGCCGATCTGGAACCCCTTCGCGTCCTGGGCGCTATTCGCAAGATCATACTGGCCGGTCTGGGCATTGAACCACCAGAAGTCGTTCTTGACCGCGCCTTTGACCGAACTCGCCGCAGGGGCGGCCTCGGTGTAGTCCGTGGGCACATCGATGTCCTTTACCGGTCCGACCAGATTCCACCCCGTCTGCAGCGGGATAGTCCCGCCCACCTTGAGCCCAAAGACCGTCAATTCGACATATTCGCCGCCAATGAACGAGAACGGGCAATAGACCCAGTAGCCCTTCTTGGGCTGGACCTCGGTCGCCGCCACATACCCACCACCGACATACTCCCAGATCGTCCCGACATACACCTTCTGGCCGTTGTACGTGAACACCTTGGTCACGGCCGCGTTGGTCGGCAACACCGAGAAGGACACCAGATTCCAGCCGGGATACATCCTCAAAGTCTGGAACCCGTCGCCATGGCCGAGACTGATGCGGTAGACCAGGACACGGTCCCCGCGTGCGACCATGGCCTCGATCGCGGCCGGCGAGATGACGATCTGGTTGTTCTCAAGCATGTCGGTGGTAGTGCCATACACCGGATCCAGATCGTTCAGCGGGTCAACCTGCGTGATCGTCAGCGGCGTGTTGCTCACCGGCATGGCCACGCTGTCCCACTCGATCCTTGCCGACACCGGGTTCTCACCGAGATCGAGCTGGATGTACCAGGACGTCATGTCGCCGTAGGGTCGCATGTCCTTGGACAAGGCCAGATGCGTCGGTTCGAGCCCGATGGAGAAGGACCTGCCAGCCTCCAGCGCGGTACCGCTCGGCGGCGTCCCGGACGGGTCGCCCGGAGGCGGCAGTCCACCCGGCAGGTCTTCGTCAATACTCAGATCGAACCCATGGGTGGCCTCGAACTGCCAGCCAAAGGTCACCGTCTGGACCGTGGTGGGCGTGCCATCGTCGAACGTCTTGGTGACTCGGACCGCATGCGTCCACTTGGCCTCGCCAACGGTCACCGAATTGCTCGTCACGCCCACGCTCTCGCCGTTGGGATCCAACGCGTAGACCTTGCAGGTCCACACGTCGCCAGCCTGGGTGTACTTGCCGAGCAGTACATTGGAACTCGAGGCAAAGGCCAATTCGTAATTCCGGCCCTCGTAGGACTGTGTCGTGCCGCTGCTGCCTTCCGGCGGGACGACCACGCCGTTGCGGTACCACACATACACATAGGACAGATACTGCTCACCCATGGTCGACACGGCGCCGCTCGCTTCGCAGACCAGGTTGTCCGACGTGTTCGGGCTGGTCGGGGTCAGCGTCACGGAGGTCGCAGCTTCCGGTCCGGTCGGCCCGGGCACCGGCTCGATGCTGAGGTGAACGGAGTAACTCATGATCGTACTGGTTACGTTTGCCGCCATGACGCGGACGTAGTAGACACCAGGCGCCAAGTCGTACTCGAACCTGGCATACTTGGTGCCGCCCGCCCCCGTCGCGCGCCCCCAGTTGTCGATCGACGCCAGCATCTGGCCCGCGCTGGTGAACAGCAGCAGGGACGTATCGTCACTGTCCATGCTCATCAGATGCGTGTTTGAGTACATCCCGACGGTGGCAATGCCGGCATTGGTCTCGAACACGACCCGTGCCGTCTGGAAGTTCGAGTCATCCTCGACGATGAACCAGAACCAATCCTGGTCGGCGGCCGACCAGATGGCATGCCGCTGGATCGCCGTGTCGGTCATCAAGTACCAATTGCTCTTGGGCAGGATCCGGTGCGCCTGCTGCATGGTGTTGTTCGGCTCGTAGGCACTCGTGGTCCCGTTGTTCGGGTTGTTGATGATGACGACGTTGCTGCTGACCGTGGCGCTGCGGTGGCCGTACGCGTCCTCGGCGTACACGCGGCACTGCCAGCGATCGCCCTGCACCGTGTAGGACTGGTTCAGAGTCCGCTGAACGGCCCCGACACTGGCCACGTAGGTTGACGTCAAGGCATCGTACTTGTACCACTGATAGTAATAGGCCCACGGGTCATTCTCCGGATCCCCGGTGCCCGTGACCGAGCAGATCAGCATGTCCTCGGGTAGCGGCGTGGTGGGCGAGATGGACACGGTCGGCTGGCCGGGCGCGTTGTTGACACCCGTATCGCTGCCGCCGACAACCCGCACGCCGACGTCGGCGGTCGTACCCTCGATCTTGGTGGTACTCGTGACGTACGAACTCATGCCGACGCCGTTACTGGCATAGGCCTGGAAGTACCAGACGTCGCCCCGCTCAAGCAATGTTACGTCGAGCGGCGTGCCACTGAAGGTGAACGAGGCTGTGGCGTTGGCTGCCACGCTGGCGATCGTCAGATCGTCGACGAACTCGTGGTTCCGGTACCACCGGACCACCAGGGAAACAGTGGCAGTATCGGTGTTCCGCAGCACGACCGTCATATCCATGCCGGGACTAACCTGCGCCGGGGTGAAGCTGACGACGCGCGGCGGGGTCGGCGACAACTCATTACTGACTAGAACCTGATTATCGTCTGCAGGACTATCAGCCAGGAACTCGTCCTGGGCGTAGACCACGACGCGGATGGTCTCGCCAGCGACCAAGCCGGCCAAGCCGGCCAGGTTCAGGGTGCTAGACGTGGCACCGTCAATCGCGGTAACGCCGGCGCCTCGGTACCACTGGTACTTGTACGTGATCCGGTCATTTTCCGGGTCGGTCGAGCCGGGATCGATGATGGCGCGCAGCAGCGCGTCCTTGGCCACCTGGCCGGCATTCTGCGGCTTGATCGTGACCGTGGGTGCGGTCGGCGCGCCGTTGCCGTCGTAAACCGCGGTGTTGATGTCCAACCCGGTGTAGGCCGGGTCAATGGCGTGACTCCAGAAGGCGCGCCAGTCGGCGTGCCAGGCAAAGTTCTCGATGAAGTCGCCACCGTCATCGAACTTGAGGTAGAAGGCCAGGCCCATACCCTCGGCCCATGGTGCCTTGCGGGCGATGTACCACGACGCCGTATTGCGGTATTCAACCCAGGCATTCTCGGTCGCCACGTCGAAGGCGCCGTTCTTGTTGGCGTCGGAGTAGTACAGGCGGATGGCCTTGGCCAGGGCCGTGGCGCCGTCCGCCGTGGTCCAGTCGTCGCTGCCCATGGCAATTCTCGCATCCAGTGCGGTGTCGTAGCGGCCCTCGACGCCGCCCGCCACCGTGCTGTCCTGCCACACGTCTTCGCCCGGGTCCCAGGCGTTATTGTCGTTCAAGTCGTAGTAGTAGGTGCGCGGAATCAGGACGCCTTCGGTGCCGGAGACGACCGCCCAGACGCCATCGCTGACGTGACGGTCGACCTGGTAGTCGTTGTCGCCCACGTCGACCAGCGTGTACCGGTCGCGGACGCTACCGTCATAGACAGCCGTAGTCGGCATGACCGAACGGTTGTAGTTGGCCAAGATCTCATCGCTGGTTCGGACGAGTCCGGGCAGGTACTTCTGCTGGCCGAACTCATCCTGGTAGCGCAGCGTCTGGTCCGCAACACCCCAGATCCGGACTTCATCGAGGTCACCGGCGAAGTTGCCGCCGATCTCGATGTGCGGGGTCAGGCTGGTGTTCACGGTCGGGCAGAACCCGAACACGTCGGCCTGGCTGGCGATCTCAATGCCGTCTTTGAACAGAGACAAGGTGTTCTTCTCGGCATCGAACCTGCCGGCCAGGTGCACCCACTCGCGGTCCACCGCCAGCTTTGTCGTGCTCCAGATGGCCAGGTTGCTGGCGATGACCGTCCGGGTGTTGCCGGCATTGTCCCAGCGCACGTACGGATGGAACGTGCTATCGAGACCGAGTTCGTAGTTGATGTCCTGGACCGAGCCATCCCCCGTCGCCAGGTAGCGCCGGATGACGATCTGGTCGCCGGTCACCGTTCCGCGCACGTCGCACCGAATCCTGGCCTCGATCGTCCAACTGCTGAACGCCAGGTACTCGGCACGTTCGGTTTCCGTGGCGAGGTTGCTGAGGTCCACCGCCAGGTTCTGGTCCGCCGCGAGCTTCAGCACCAGGTTGCCCTGGTAGTCGAGCCGGTTGTAACGCGCCAAGTCGACAAAGTTGCTGATGCTCTCCTTCGAGAGACTGTTGTAGCCCTGCGTGCCGACCTGGACTTCCTCGAAGTCGCCGACACCGTCATCGTCGGTGTCGGTGCGGTTCGGATCGGTGCTGATGTCGATCTGCCACTCCTGGACGTCGGTCAGGCCGTCACCATCGGTGTCCACCGTGCTGTCCTCGGCGACCAGCGGATCGGTGTTGCTGAGATACTCTTCGTAGTTGGTCCGGCCATCGCTGTCCGGGTCGTCGTTGCGGCCGTTCGGAGTCGCCGCGCTCAGCGGGTTGAGGTGCTTGGCGATCTCCCAGCCGTCGGGCAGGTCGTCGTTGTCCGAGTCGGAGTCGTGCGGGTTGGTGTCCCAGGCGAACTCCTGCTGGTTCGACGCGCCGTCGCTGTCCGGATCACCGGTGGCGCCGTTGATGCCGCTGGCACTGAGCGGGCTCAGGCCGTTGTTCACTTCCCAGCCGTCCGGCAACCCGTCGTCGTCCGTGTCGCTGTCCTTCGGGTTGGTCAGGTTGGCCATTTCCTGCAGGTTGGTGAGGCCGTCGTTGTCCGGGTCACCGGTCGCGCCATCGTCGCCCGCCGCACTGACGGCGCTCAGGCCGTACTGGCGTTCCCACTTGTCGGGCAGGCCGTCGTTGTCGGTGTCCCCGTCGCGCGGGTTGGTGGCATCGCCCCAGTTCGGCGGCACGGTGACCAAGTCAACAACATTGTCGGCACCGAGGTATTCCTTGATGTTCGTCAGGCCGTCGCCGTCCGGATCGAGACTGGCGTCGTCCGTGGTCGGGTTCAGGTTGTACATCACTTCCCAGCCATCGGCCATGCCGTCACCGTCGGTGTCGGCGTTGCGCGCCTGCGTGCCGTTGGCGTATTCGTCGATGTTCGAGAGGCCGTCGTTGTCCGGGTCGCCGGCGGCGCCGTTCTCGCCCGTGCTGTCGTTCGGCGAGAGGTTGTTGGCGACTTCCCAGTAGTCGGGCAGGCCGTCGTTGTCGTTGTCCGCGAAGGTGAGTTCCGGCACTTGACCCGTGCCGCCCAGGAAGGCATAGCCGCCTTCGCCGTACGCAGCGGCCTTCAACTCGTTGGGATGCGCGAAGTCCTGCGCGCCAAACTTCGGCGTGGCGGTCCACTCGGCGTCGTCCATGCGGAAGTAGCTCACCAGTCCGGTTTCGGCGCCGGTCAGCTCGTTACGCATGGTGCTGGAGATTTCGGCGCTCGTCCGGGCATCGTCCCAAATGCGTACTTCGTCGATATTGCCAAAGAAACCGAACGTGCCATTCGAGCCAATGAACAGGTCCTCGTCCGGATCGTCCGGGAGCAGACCGGTGAAGGTCCGCGCCTTGCGGATGCCATCCACGTACAGTGTGAACTCCCCAGCGTCGCGGTCGTTGACCAGGGCGATGTGATGCCACTCCAGGTCCTGGACCTTGACGGTCGAGGTCACGGTCACGGTGCGCGTTCCATCGACCGACGTGAACGTGCCGTACGGATAGAGGTTCTCGCTAATGCCGGCCTCGTAGTTCACCTCGGCGCCTTGGCCCTTGTAGATCAGGACCTGCTTCGTGCTCTGGCTCATGTCGAGACGCTTGAACCACAACTCGACGGTGAACGTGTCGAGGCGATGCCGCGAATTGGCCGCCACACGCAGGAAACTGGAGGCCGCACCGTCGACCTTGACACTGCGCAGCTTGAACGGATCGAGCGGGTTCAACGGGTCGTACCCGGCTTCGAGTTCCGCCAGGTCATCCAGGCCGTCGTCGTCGGTATCCGCAACGTACGGCTTGGTGTGGTACGTGGCCACCTCAGTGCCGTCCGGGAGGGTGTCGCCGTCGCTGTCCTCGTCCGTCGGGTCGGTGCCGTCGCCAACACCGTACCGCGGGTCGGTCGCACCGGCGCTGATCCACAGCGAGTCGGTGGCGCCGTCGTAGTAGGCGATCCACGCCACCACACCCGTGAATGTTGCCTGGTCCGCCGGCACACCCGCGATCAGTACGTCGCCGGCGGTGTCGTACTTCTTGTCCCCGTCCACGTCGATCCAGACGTAGTCGAAGGCCATGTCGTCATCGTTGATGTTGCGGTAGAGGACCGAGGAGAGTGCGACTGCGGTGCCGGTGGTCGTGCCGCTGACCGGCGCGCCCTTGATCACGATGTCCGCGGCGCTGTTGTAGGTGGTGTTGAGCGGGTTGCTCAGTTCGGCCCACACCTCTGCCCCGCCCGCGCTGTAAACGAACCGTGTCACCAGGCCGGTGCAGACCTGGCTTCCCGGCGGGGTATTGGCACCAAGCTTCAAGTCCACGGTCTGGGTGTAGTAGTCCGGGGCCTGGCCGATGCCGTCGATGCCCTGGAACTCCTGGAGGTTCATCAACCCGTCGCTGTCCGGGTCATCGCCGCCGTTGTAGGTCGTGGTGTTCCCGAAGAACTGGATCTCCCACCAGTCGGGCAGGCCGTCCGGTTCGGTGTCGTCCGGCACGATCTCGTCCACCACGGTGGCGCCACCCTTCGGGTGCGCGGCGTGCGGCCAGCCCAGGAACCAGTCGGCCAGGCTGTCAAAGTTGTCCGACTTGGCTGTGAAGTCCTCAACCGACTGGCTCTCGATACCCAGGCCATCGTCGAAGCGCCAGTAGCCGACCAGCTTGTAGGTGACGTTGCCAGCGGTGTCGAGCAACTTCTCGTCTCCGACCAGATGCTGATCGAGGCCGTCAGCAGACTCGATGAGCGCCTCCGACCGTGCGCCGTCCCAGATGCGGATTTCGTCAATCTTCGTCTTGTTCGGCAGTGCGCCGAAGTAGTTGCTCGTGCCGTTCGGATAGCCGGCGCCAAAGCTGATCTGCTGATCCACGGCGACACCCGACACGGGGCAAGCTTCGTTGACATCCAACGCAACCTGCTCATCGGCCAGGCGCCCTATGTCCGTAGTGTCATGGACGTACAGCACCAAGTCTTCGGTCGTGGCGCCGTTCACAAACGTTCCGGCGAGGTGATACCAGCGTTGCGCCTGGAGCTGGACAGTGGCGTCCGCGCGCTTTTCGCTGCCGGCAACGGTCACGAATCGCGCATACGGCTTGCCGTCCGTAACGCCCAATTCAAAGTTCGTGGCGTCCAGACTGTGGTCCGCGGTGTTCGACTGGACGGCGCGGCGGACGATGATGCCGTCCGTCGTAGCATCCACAGTATCGAACCACACGCGGGCTTCGACAGTCCACGTGCTCAGGCGATGCCGGAGCTGGTCCGCGACCAGGAACCGCGCACTGCCATCCAGTTGACCAGCCAGGCTGCGCACCGGATCGAGCGAGTCGGCCGGGTTGTTGCGGCGGTTGGCCTCGACATCGTCGCGCACGCCGTCGTCGTCGGTGTCGACCAGGTTCGGGTGCGTGCCGTAGGTGTTCTGCTCCTGGCCGTTGGTCAGGCCGTCACCGTCCATGTCCTCGTTCATGTCGCTGATGCCGTCACCATTGGTATCGGCGTTTTTCGGGTTCGTGCCGGCCAGGTACTCATACCAGTCGTTGAGTCCGTCGCTGTCCTGATCATCCGTCGACAGGCCCTGGGAGACGGAGAGCGAGCCGAAGTTGGCCAGCTCCCAAGTGTCGGGGAGCCGGTCCGGTTCGCCGGCGCCGGTGACGTTGCCCTTGACCACGATCGAGCTGTCCGGCGAGTAGACGCCGGCGTTGCGCCAATTGCGTTCCCAGTCGCGAGTCGCGGTGAGGTCCTCACCCGTTTCGCCGCCGTCGTCGAACTTGAAGTAGGCGGCCAGGTCCGGGTCATCGATCGAGGGAGAGGTAGCGACCAAGTCCAGCACTTCCTGGGTGGTCAGCAAGGCCTTCCACAGGGCCACTTCGTCGAGGTCGCCGACAAACCGGGCGTCGACGTCCTCGAGGTTCTTGCGCGGGTCGGTCACGTCCTCAGTGAAGCCGACGACCATCTGGCCGCGCCGATCGATGGCCGCGGCGCCGAGCGGCGTGCCGCTCTTGGTGTAGCGCACAAAGGCGCGGTTCTCTTCGATCATCAGTTGCAGGTCGAACACCGGCCCCGTCGTCGAGCCGTCCAACCGTGCCACGATCAACGACCACTTGCCGGCCGGGAGGGCCTTGCCGGAGGTGATCTTCAGGGCGCGGCCCGAGACCGCCGAGTCATAGCTGAACTCGACATAGTTGCCGGGACGCAGGACCAAGCGGTAGTTGGCGTTCTTGCCGTACCGGTCGATCTTCTCGATGATGCCCTGCGCCGTGGTGACGACCGCGGCCGGCTTCACCCAGACGGCCAGGGTGAAGAGCGCCTGCGCCGTGTCGGCGTTGTTGCTGACCGTCATGTACTCGCTGCCCGTGAGGTGCAGCATGCGCGGAATGGTCGGATCGAGAGACATGACCGGGGACCAGCCGGCGTACCACTCGACTTCGTCGCCAATCCCGTCGTCGTCGGTGTCCGGCAGGCGCGGATGCGTGGTGAACCACTCTTCCTCGATGTTCAGCAGGCCGTCGCCGTCCGGATCCTCGTAGGCATCGGAGATCCCGTCGTTGTCCGTGTCGGCCAGGAACGGGTCGGTGCCCGCAAGATACTCATAGAGGTTGGAGAGGCCGTCGCCGTCCGGATCCTGATCCGCATCGTTCAACTGGTAGTTCAGGCCGTAGGCGTTCTCCCAGCCATCCGGCATGCCGTCACCGTCGGTATCGACCATTTCGTCGACCAGCGGCGAGTCGCTCGAAGCCACGACGGTCGCGCCGGTCGTCTTGACGGCAGCGTTGAACCAGTCGGTGTTCCAGTCATCCTTGCTGCCCGCGGCGAAGTCCTGTGCCGTGGCGCCGTTGTCATCGAACTGGTAGCTGGCGACCAGGCTGGCCATACCCTCGTAGTCCAGCGGCATCATGACGCTGTCTTCAAAGGTATTGTGAACCACGTTCCAGACCCGGACGCCGTCGATCCGGCCCATGAAGCTTTCGCCGGCTCGGACGAAGGATACGCCTGGCACTGTGGACGCCGGCTTGAGCGCACCGGTCGGCATGGTGATCGGGGTATCGGTGTTGACATACAGCTTGAGGGTCTTGCCATCCGCGTCATAGACGGCGGCCAGGTGCGCCCAACGGTTGGTCGGCAACGCGGTCGGGCTCTGGGCCGTGACCGTGACCACCGCGCCGTTCGTGTCGGGCTTGGTCGTGAACTTGGCGTACGGCTTCATGTCGGCCGAGATACCCAGTTCGTAGTTGACGGACTCGTAGGTCGTGCCGTCGCCCGTGGCGTCGATGGCGCGGCGGATGACCGTACCGGCCGTGGTCCAGCTCGCATCCATGCTGACCCACGCCTCGACCGTCCAGCTCCGGTCCAGCGCGAACCGGTACTGGTTCGGCAACTCGATGTAGGCGGTGCTGGCCCCGGTCAGGGACAGGGCGCGCGACACGTACGGGGAGAGCGCGTCCGCCGGATCGCTGGGCAGGCCGGTGACCGGCGTCAGTTCGAGCGCGTCGAAGATACCGTCATCGTCCGTGTCCGTGGTGGTGTTGTTCTTGGACGGGTTGGTGCCGAAGAACTGCTCGTCAAGGTTGATGAGCGAGTCACCATCCTTGTTCATGTCGCGGTCCAGTTGCGGGATGGCCGCCAGGCCGTCGCTGGTGGGATCGAACGGGTTGGTGCCGGCGAGGTACTCGGTGTAGTTGGTCAGGCCGTCGCCGTCCGGATCCAGGTCCGCATCGTTGACGGTTGCGTCCAGGCCCCTGGCGGTCTCGTACCAGTCGGGCATGCCGTCACGGTCGCTGTCGCCCAGCATCGGTGCGTAGTTGCCGGCCGTGATCTGGACCTTGGCGTTGGCCGTGAGCAGGCCGGTGTTCTCCGGCCAGTAGGAGGTGTCCGTGAGGTCCAAGACGCGCACGCCGGTCGTGTTGGTGATCGCATCGTCGAAGCGGAAGTAGGCGACCAAAGCGCCGCCGCCAGCGGCGGCCACGGCGCGGGCCGCGTTCAAGCGGCTGCCGGTCTTCGCGCGTCCGGCCAGAGCCTCGATCGGATCAGCCCCTTGGAGGATGAACCGCTTGACGTCCGCCCAGCCCGACTTGGGCGAGAAGGCATAGACCAGGGCCGCCACGCCCGCCACGTGCGGGCAGGCCATGGAGGTGCCGCTCCAGGCTTCGTAGCTGTTGCCCGGAAGAGTACTGTAGATGTCAACGCCCGGCGCGCCCACGTCGACGGTGGTGGCCCCGTAGTTGCTGAACCACGCCATGGTGTCGTTGTGGTCCGTCGCCGCCACTGAGATGATGTTTTCCAAGTCGTAACTGGCCGGGTAGGCTGGGTTCACATCGTTGTTGTTCGCCTCGTTGCCGGCCGCGGCCACGAAGAGTTGCCCGGCGTCACGCGCTTTGGCAATGGCATCGTACAAGGCCTGCGAGTAACCGCCGCCGCCCCAGCTGTTGCTGGTCAGCGTGGCGCCCATCTTCACGGCGTACTCGATGCACGCCACGGCGTCGTCTGTGTAGCCCCAGCCCTCAGCAGTGAGGAACTTCAGGCCCATGATCCTGACCTTCCAGTTCACGCCCGCGACGCCAATGCCCTCGTTGCCAATGGCGCCGATGGTGCCGGAGGTGTGTGTGCCGTGGCCGTGATCGTCCATGGGATCGCCGTCGTTGTTCGCAGCATCCCACCCGTGCACGTCATCGATGTAGCCGTTGCCGTCATCGTCGATGCCGTTGCCTGGGACCTCTCCGGTGTTCGTCCAGATGTTGGTCGCCAGGTCGGGGTGCGTGTAGTCCACACCGGTGTCGATCACGGCCACGATGACCTTGTCAGACCCGGTGGTCATGTCCCAGGCCGCCGTCGTCCTGATGTCCACGCCCGCGGTGCCGCCGGTCTGGCCCGTGTTGCGCAGCCCCCAGCACTTGCTGAAGTTTGGATCGTTCGGGATCTTGTTGGCACGCATGATGTAGTTGGGCTCGGCAAACTTGACCTCGGCCATGTTGTTGTAGGCGTCCAAAACCACCGCGAGTTCCTGGTTCGCCGGGACCTCGACGAGTTGCGTGCCGGTCAGCGGACTGGTGCGCAGAACCCGTACACCCAAGGCCGCATGGATGCCTTCACTCCTGCTCTCCGTGACGTCGTCCATGAACTTGACCAGCAGTTGCTTCGGCTTGTGCTCAAGCAGCAGCATCTCCTCGACGGTGAGGCTGGCGGCGCCGACGGCCTTGGCGGCCGCCTGTACCGGCGGCACCTTGCCGACCGCGTCGGGTGACGCGGTGCGGAAAGTGTCGAAGACATCGGCCGACGACAGGGCGCCGTTCCAGATCCGGACTTCGTCGATGCCGCCCGCGAAGGCGGCGCTGCCCACCGTGATGGTCGCGCCCTCGACGCCTGCTGCCAGGGCCGTGTCCCCATCGCCGAGCGTCGGGCACTCGTAGTTCTGCCAGTTCATATCGTCGGTCGCCTTGACCTTTTGGCCGACGGCCATGCCGTTGACGTAAAGGGTCAGGGACCGGTTGAGCTGGTCATAGGACCCGGCCACGTGCGTCCAGGTCCCGGTGATGGTCGCCAGACTGCTGAACGGTCCCTCATCGCCGCCCACCTTCACGGTGACGTCGCCCAAGGTCTCGAAGCTGACGTACGGCTTGCCGCTTTCCACACCCAACTCGTAGTTGATGCCGACACTGCCGACCTTGCGCTGCAGGATCGTGCCATTCGCACTCGCCTTGACCCAGGCGGACACGGTCCAGGACTGGGTCGCGTACTTGGGCGCGTCGGCGATGGTCATGGTGTCGCCTGCCGCAAGGACCAGGCCGCCACGCACGGCGCGGGACAGCGGGTTGAGCGGATCGCTGGCATAGGTGCTAAGGTCAGGCCGGTGCAGCGGCGGGACCAGCCCCATATCACCGTAGACCTCCTGGTAGTCGGTCAGGCCGTCGTGGTCTGTGTCCCCGAGGCGCGGGTCGGTAGCAAAGTCCTGCTCCTCGTAGTTGAGCAAGCCGTCGCCGTCCCGGTCGGCCAGGGCATCCGCGTCACCATTCTGCCTGTCGGTCGGGTTGGTGCCGCAGAGGTACTCGAACAGGTTGTTGAGGCCGTCGTTGTCGGCGTCGTCACCGGCGTCGTTGCGGCGCATGTCGAGCAGGTACCAGTCCTCGAACCAGTCGGCCATCCCGTCGCCGTCGCCGTCGTCGATGCCGTGTACCACGGGGTCGGGTTCGGCAACCAGCCAATCGGCATGACCGTCGGCGGGCGTCGTGTCACCCACGCCATACAGCGCGGCCACTAACTCCCACTGCGCGGCATCGGGCGCCGGATAGGCGTGCGCGAAGTCCTCGACAGCCACGCCGCCGTCGTCGAACCGGTAGTAGGCGACCAGGCCTTGGGTGCCGCCCCTGACGATCTGGTTGCGCCCCGCGGCAATCTCGGTCGGGGTACGCGCGATGCTCCAGACGCGGACCTCGTCCAACAGCGCGGCCGTGCAGTGGGCGCCAGCATAGTCGCCGCCAATCCGGGCCGTGCCGACACGCTCGCTGAACTGCTCGTCCGGTTGCAGTTGTTTGATCGCGCCTTGAAGACCGTTGACGTACAAGGCCAAGGTCTTCGCAATCGGGTTGTACACCGCGGCCAGGTGCGTTCTGGTGCTGTCCGCAAGCGGGTAGGCCAGGCTGACTGTGACTAAGTCGCCACCGGGCGTCTCCGAGAAGCCCGCCACAGGCTTGCCTTGGTCAACGGCCAGGAAGAACTGGTACCCGCCAGATACGGCGTGTGAGACCAGCATACCGGTCTGGGTCGTCGTGGCCGTGCTGTAGAACAACGCCTCGACCGTCCAGCCTCTGGTCACCGCACTGAAGCGCAGGGAGTTGGGCAACCGGATGCCGGTCGCCGGGAGCTTGGCCATGTCCAGGCACCTGGAGTTGGCAGGACTCATGCTGTAGCGCGGGTTGGTCCCGTCGGCGATCTCGTCGCCATCGCGCACGCCATCCTCGTCGGTGTCGGCGTTACCCGGGTCGGTGCGGAAGGCCTGTTCCTCGTAGTTGGTCAGGCCATCGTTATCCGGGTCATCCGTCCCGTCCAGGTCGCCGTCGTTGTCCGAGTCCGGATCGTTCGGGTCGGTCCCGGCCAGGTACTCGTAGTAGTCGGTCAGGCCGTCGCCGTCCTGATCGCCGGTCCCGTCGGAGGTGGTGAGGGTGCCAAAGTGCACATACTCCCAGTAGTCGGGAAGACCGTCGCGATCCGCGTCACCGTAGTACAGGCCGCCCGCATTCTCCACAAACGTCGCGGCGCCTTGGAGGAGCGCGGCCGTGGGCCATTCCGGATCGAGCGGGAGCGTGCGGGTGAAGTCCTGCGCACCCTTGCCGTTGGGCGGGTTAGCCTGACCGTCATCGAAGCGCCAATACCCGGCGAGTCCGGTTTCGGTGCCAGCCAGCGGCACGAGCCGATTGGCGTTGGTCGTAAGGACGCTGAGGGCGCGGCTGACGTTCCACAGCCGGATCTCGTCGATCTGGCCCGCGAAGCTGCGGCCGAACGTGAGATCACCCGTGCCAGTGGCAGGCGGCATGGTGATCTGAACGGTCCTGTTGCTGTCGACGAACGCTCCCGCCGAGTCCGTTATGCCGACACAAACGACCACCGTCCCCTGCCACTGGGCGTCGTTGACGCCATCCGTGTTTGTGTCAACCGTATAGTCGCCTTGGAACGTAGCGGCAACATAGGACCACTGATTCGTGGGCAATCCCACCGTATCGAGCGTCACGGTGGTGGTCTGCCCAGAGACGTCCTGATACGCGAGGTAGGGCCGGTTCGTGGCGTCAAGGCCGAGGAGGTAGTTGGTCCGGTTGGCCGTGCCGCCCACCTTGTTAACGATCTCGCCGGCGCGCACTCCGCCCGGGTTGACCCAGGCCTCGATGGTGAAGTCGGAGCCGAACTCGAACTCAGTGATCTCCCGGTCGCCCGCGACCTTGGCGTAGGTCGTATCGGCGCCGTCCAGATCGAGCACCCGCAATACGAACGGGTCGAGCGAGACTACCGGACTGGTCCCGGCGATCAACTCCAAATTGTCGTCGATGCCATCATCGTCGGTGTCCTTGTCCCAGGCAAAAGCCCCGATCTGGTCCTCCTCGGCGTTGGTCAGGGTATCGCCGTCGGCGTCTTCGTCGCCGTCGGCAATGCCGTCGCTGTCCGAGTCGTACTGGTTGGGCTGGCTGATGGAGTTGGGGTAAGTGGCATTCGGGAGCCGGTCGATGTAGTACTCGGTCAGGTTGGAGAGCCCGTCAGCGTCCGGGTCGCCCGCGGCGCCATGTTCGCCCTGGGCCGACGTCGGCAGCAATTTGTAGAGGGTTTCCCACCAGTCTGGCGTCCCATCCTCGTCGCTGTCGGGGTTGGTCGGCGCATCCCAGGTGAACGCCGCGGTATCCACGGCGTCCACGAAGACGGCAGTATCATCGGTGCGCGCGCCAGCGAAACTGATGTCGTTGCGGTGCAGGAAGTCCTCGGCGCGGTCGCCCTGGTCGTCGAACGGGAAGTAGGCGACCATGATGTCCTGGAGTCCAAGCAGCGCGTTGATGATGACCGGGGCGTTGTCCGTGCCATCGAGCTGCCCGCCAAGGAGGAAACCGTAATCCTCGTAGTCCGGGGTCGCGCGAATGGCGGCGTAGTTCTTCACGATGTTCTGCGCGGTGGTCCGGTTGAAATCGAGGTTGAAGTAGTCGATCAAGCCTTCCTCGGTGCCGAGCAGGGACTTGCCCTTGCGCAAATCCATGTTCTTCACGGTCAGAGCGTTGTTCCAGACCCGGGCCTCGTCGATCAGGCCCGTGATGCCCTGTCCCAACCGGGTTGGGCCGGCATAGTCCAGCGGATCGTTGGCAAGATCGAAAACGATCTCGCGCACACCGTTTACGTACGCGGCCAGAGTCGTTCCATTATAGCTAAACGCCACGTGGCGCCACTGATTGTCCCGCAGGTCGCTAAGCCCGATCCGTTCTACGGTTGCGTACCTGGCAAACGGGACATAGTACGAGTAACGCACCACCAGCCGTCCATTGGCGTCAACGCCCATGTAGTAGTTCCAGCACCCGCGGGCCGCGTCGAGGGTCGACGCGGCGGTCAGCTTATTGGTTGGGTCCGCCTCGCGCCCCAGAATGATGCCGCCGCCTTGCCCGGCCGGCAGCTTCACCCACGCCTCGAGGGTCCAAGTTCCGAGCCGCTCGAAGGTGCTCGCCGGATCGGCGATCTGGACCATCTCGCCGCGCAGCGCGGCCGTACCGCCCGGCGGGTTGAACATCAGGAAGGCATCCATCCGGTCCTGGATTTCGGCCGCGGTCCGGGCATAGTTCCAGACCCGCACCTCGTCAAGATCGCCGCGGAGGTTCTCGCCCATGGTGAAGTTCCCCTCACCGTTGGCGCAGGGGAAGCCGGTGCTGCGCATCGAAGCGCGCTCGCCGTCCACGTACAGGGCGAGGAGATTGCCGTCGAACGTCGCGGCGATGTGGACCCACCGGTCAAGGCCTACGGTGGTGCTGGCGGTTACCGACACTTCCGTACTCGAACCGCTGTCCGGGTGCGGGATATAGGCCGCAAACGGTTTGTTGTCGGCCTGCCGTATACCGATGACGTAGTTCTCACGCCCGTTGGCCGCAACCTCATACTTGGCCAGAAGCACATCGCCCGGTCCGGCCGACGGCAGCGACGCCAGGCGCACCCAGCCCTCGACCGTCCAGGTGGCCAAACCGTACCGCAGTTGCTCGGCGTCCGTCGCGCCCGGAATACTGCCGGTTGCCGTGACCAGGCCGCCCGGAGCGGTGAAGCGCATGAACGTCGGCTTGTATGAGGAGAGCGAATCGGCCTGGTCCGTATTCTGGGCCCGCTCGTTCGCGTCGGTGACGCCGTCGTCGTCCGTGTCCAGGGTCGCGGGCGGGAAGTCCGCCGTGGTCCAGAGTACCGCGCCGGCGCCGGCGGGTTCGGCCGCGTTGACCCAGTCGTTCCACCAGTCCTTGTTCACGGAGAAGTCCTGGGCATGCGCACCCGCGTCGTCGAAACGGAAATAGGCGACCAGGTTCGGGGACCCGAGCGCCTGCAGGACGCCACGATTGGCGGTGATCGTCGAGCCCGTCCGCGCGCTGCTCCAGATGCGGACCTCGTCGACCAACCCATCGATGCCGTCGCCGATGCTCAGCTCATGCGGTCCAACCCCCGTAGTGGGCGGGTCGTCAAGGGTCTGGGCGTCAGCCTTGCTCGCCACGGCCAGGCCGTTGACATACAGTACGAGCTGCCGCTGCGCGGCATCGTAGACGCCAGCCACATGGTACCAGGCAGAGAGGCCGATCGCGGTCGGCGAGGTCAACTTCACCTCGGTGTTATCCGCCAGAATGTACCGGGCGAACGGGATCAAGTCGCTGCCGACCGCGAGTTCGAAGTTGATGGCGCGGGTGGCGCCAACCGCAGCCACTTGCCGGCGCACGAGGCTGCCGCCGGTTGCGGCGGGCGCGGCATCCAGTTTGACCCAGGCCTCGACCGTCCAGGATTCGAGGCGATACCGCGCCTTGTCCGGCACGGTCAGGTAGTTCGTGCCGTTGAACTCGGCGGCACGGTACTGCTCGACGGACGAATCGAGCGAATCGAGCGGGTCCGTCTCGTTCTGCACCTCCAAGGCGTCGTTGTCGCCGTCGTCGTCCGTGTCCGCCTGGGCCGGGTCCGTACCGTACTCCTGCTCCTGCAGGTTGGTGAGTCCGTCAGCGTCCGGGTCTTCCTCGCCGTCCAGCACACCGTTGGCATCGGTGTCCTTGCGGTTCGGGTTGGTGTCGGCCAGGTACTCGTAGAGGTCCGAGAGGTCATCGCCGTCCGTATCGGCAAAGCCGTCGTGGCTGAGGTCGCCGAAATTGGCGAGTTCCCACCAGTCGATAATGCCATCGCCGTCGCTGTCGACGCGCTGGACCATCGGACTTTCGGCGTCCAGTTCGACGAACGCGGCGTGCCCCATGAGCACTCCGGCGTTCTCCCAGTTGCGGCGCCAGTCGCCGGCGCTGGCGGAACTTCCATCCTGCGCCGTGATACCGGCATCGTCGAAGCGGTAGTAAGCCATCAGGTTCGCCTCGGCGCCCGTCAGTAACTGCTCCTTGTTGTCCAGAATCTCGACGGCGCTCCGAGCCACGGACCAAATGCGCACGTCGTCGACGATACCTTCGAAGCCGTTCAGAACCACGTAGTTCCCGCCGTCCCAAAGGTACTCGGCGCCAACGTTGGCGTAGACATCGCCCGGCCCGTTATTGATCGGCAATTGCCCCGAGTTCAAGACACGCTCCAACTGACCGTTGACGTACAGGCTCAGCGTCTGCGTGGCGGCGTCGAAGCTGGCGGCCAGGTGCATCCACGTATCGTTGTCCGTCGGAAGAGCTGACAGGCCCACGGCCGCGACCTCGACACCGTCACCCCCGGTGAAGTAGGCACTGGGAATACCCGCCGCGCTGACGCGCAAACCGTAGTTCACCAGTTTGCCGCCGGAGAGGCTGCGCACCGCGCGTTCCAAGACAACGCCGCCGTCGAAATCGTGGCCGCTGGGGTCGGCGCTCGTCGTATTCGGTTGAATCCATGCCTCGACCGTCCAACTCCGCAAGGCGAACCTGGCCTGCAACGGCAGCCGCACGTAGTCGTCAACGCCGTCGAGTTCGATGCCGCGCGTCACACTGGGGCTGTAGCCGTCGACCGGGTCGCTGCCT
The DNA here is from genome assembly GCA_001803235.1 of Lentisphaerae bacterium RIFOXYA12_64_32. Lineage (GTDB taxonomy): Bacteria > Verrucomicrobiota > Lentisphaeria > Oligosphaerales > YB12-FULL-65-16 > YB12-FULL-65-16. The sequence continues at coordinate 36,909 of MHBL01000102.1, read as the reverse complement.
TGGCCGATCTCGTCCCCGTCGGCGATGCCGTCGTCGTCCGTATCGGCAAGGGTCGGATACGTGCCCAGAACATCCTCCTGGCCATTGCTGACGAGGTCGCCGTCGTTGTCCTCGTCGCCATCGAGGATGCCGTCGTTGTCGCTGTCCGCGTCGGCCGGGTTGGTGCCCAGCATGAACTCGAGCAGATTGGTGACGCCGTCCAGATCCGGGTCGTTGACGATACCCAGATCCTGATGCACGGCGTACCGGTTCGCGAGGTCGGTGAACGGCAGCATGGGCAGGTCGGTATCGGTCTGGCCGTGCCAGACGCTGCGCGGGTCGAACTTGGATTCGTCGCCACGGACGATGACCGCGTCACCGTCCACGACCAACTCGCCATCGAATTTGACCTGGGAATCGGGCCAGGTGTAGGGCTGCGTCACCCAGTTACGGGCCCAGAAGGTCGTGGTGCTGGCACCGCCGGCTTGGGCGGTCTGAGATTCATAGATCCAGAAGTCGGGCGGCGCGATGGTCGCGGTCCACATGGCGTCCATCGTGTCGTGGAAGCGAATGAACAACTGGTTACGGCCCTGCTTGAGGTAGGGCGCGATGTCCACGGTGCCGCTACCTGCGAGCGATACGAACTGGCCGTTGACGGCGAACTGGTCGACGTCGCCGCCGAAGAGCCACAGGGTGAAGTCAGCCTTCTCGGGCGCTCTCTCCAGCACGACGTACTTGACCAGTTCGACGTAGATACCGGAGTCATGCAGGATACGCGACTTGGCGGTGACCCACTCGTAGTCCTCACCCCAGGCAAGGAATGAGCCGATGGACCCGAACACGGTGAAGTAGCGGTCGAGGTAGCCTGGCGGGGGACCGGCCACCGGCACGGGCGACTCCGCCGCCGTCGGCTCGTCCTGGTACGGGCCGCGCGAGATGCCGGTGAAGTTCCAGCCGGTGTAATCGCGGTCATAGCCCGGCGGGTTTTCCGGCACGCCGTCGCGCGGGTTGTCGTCGCCGATGGCGACGTCGTTGTAGTGGATGTCCTGGCGGAAGTCGACGTCGTCATACGACGGCCAGTTGTTAAGGCTGTAGAGGTCGACCCACCATTCGGGCAGACCGTCGCCGTCGGCGTCGTCGACGCCCTGCAGCGGCGCGGCGCGCGCGGCGGTGCCGGCGCCCTCGAGGTAGTAGTCGCCGTCGTTAAGGGCGCGGAAGTCCTCGGTGTACTGGCCGGCATCGTCGAACCGGTAGTAGGCACGGAGCAGGTCGCCGTATTCATAGATGTTCCGGGCGAACGTGGCGCCACCCAGTTCCTGCACCACGAGCCACTGGTGGAACGGCCCGGTGTCGATGCTCTCGAACGTCGGGATGATCTCGTTCAGCCAGCGGTCGATCTCCTCGTGCGTGCGCGGTTCGCTCCAGACGCGCACTTCGTCGATGTAGGCGTTGTTCAGGTTGCGGGCCAGATAGGCATTGCCGGCGGCAATGGTCGGTGCGGCCAGGGTCTGCTGCGCAATGAGTTTCAGGCCGTCGCGGTAGAGGCGGAAGGTGTTGGCGACCGGGTCCCAGACAATGGCCAAGTGATGCCACGTGTTCGGGGTCAGGGCGGGTACCGCGCCTTCGCCGCCGACCTCGACGACGATGTTGGCATCGCGGTTGTCCTCGGCGCCGGTCCAGATCAGGCCGCGCGGGCTGCCGTTCTCGAGCGACAAGCTGAAGCTCTCGCCGTTGACGCCGACGTAGGAGAAGATGTCGCCGCTCGGGTAGAGCGTGGCGCCGGTGTCGACCCAGGCCGCGGCGCCATTGTGCGCGATGGCGGGCACGGTCCCGGCGTAGACGTCGGCGTCAACGAGAGCGGCGCCGGTGAGGGCCACGTCCTCGGCGTCTTGGTAGGCCCGATTGGCGTCCAAGTCGATCCAGAAGTCGCCATCCACCAGGTTCCCCTTGTACAGCACGCTGTCGACCGCGGCCAGCGTGGTCGTGACGTCGCCGTTGTTCGCGGCGACGATGCCGACGGAGATATCCACGGCGCCATCGAACGTGTAGACCCCGTCGGTGTCGGGGCCGTCCACATCGATCCAGGCCTTGTTCGCGGCGGCGCTGACCGCCAAGCCGTCCGCCTCGATGCCCGCACCCGCGACCGGCGCGCCGGCGATGACCGCGTCGGTCCCGGCCGTGTAGGTCAGGTCCGCCGCACTGAGATAGACCCAGGCCTCGACCGTCCAGGGCGCCTGGGCAAACTCGAAGCGCTCCGGCGCCGGAACCGCCAGGCCATCGGCCGCCACACTGGATGCGTTCAGGCTGCGTTTGGCAAAGTTGGGCCGGCTCATCGGATGCACCGGGCTGGTGCCCTTGTTGACCTCGAGTTTGTCGCTGAAGCCGTCGTCGTCCGTGTCGGTCAAGCGCGGATCGGATCCGTGCGTGGCTTCCTCGGCGTTGGAGAGGCCGTCGCCGTCGAAGTCCTCGCTGCCGTCCATAACGTTGTCGTTGTCCGTGTCCTCGTCGAACGGATTGGTGCGGCAGTAGAACTCGTAGATGTTGGTCAGGCCGTCGTTGTCATTGTCACTGTTGCGCGCGATGCCGGTCGGCGTGCCGCTGTGGACCGCCTCCCACCAGTCGGGCAAGTCGTCGCCGTCCGCATCGTCGATTCCCTTGAGTGCTTTGGCGTTGGTTGTGACCACCCAGTCGGAGGTACCGTCGGTGTTGGTGACACCGTAGTAGGCGGCTTCAAGATCGTAGTCGCGGGCGCCGCGCGTCGGGTAGGCGTGCGTGAAGTCCTCGATGTTCAGACCGGCATCGTCGAACCGGTAGTAAGCGGCCAGGCCGGTCGCCGTCTGCATGACCAGCGTGTCGCGGTACTGCTGCAGTTCGGTCATGGTGCGGGCCACGGTCCAGACGCGGACCTCATCGACGAGGCCGTTGCTGAGCTGACGGTCCGCCGTCGCCGTGCCGTCGCTGCCGATGTATACCGTACCCTCGCCGGTGCGCGGGCGCTCCAGGCAAACCGTGGAATACTTGAGAACGCCATTGATGAGGAGTTGCAGCGAGTTGGTCGAGGCGTCCCAGACTGCGGCGAGGTGGAACCACCGGTCGGCGGTCAACTCCGTCGTCGTGGTCGTGCCGCCGGCCTCGTAGCGGACCCCGGTCGCGGTCTCGATGCGTGCGTATGGACGACACTTGCCGCCCACGGTACGGACGCCGAGTTCGAATGCCGTCCCATTGCCAACCTGATACGAGACGATCACACCGTCAGTATCGGTACCGGGCCGGAACCATGCCTCGAGGGTCCCGGCATTGGGCAGAGTCAGGAACCGGCTGCTCTGAGGCAGGGCAATGCCCTTGTGGGCGGCGCCAAGGACGCTGAGGTCCAGGCTGCGCGCGGGACAGAACAGCAGTCGGTCATCAGCGGCATTGTAGATGCCGTCGCCGTTCTTGTCGTAGTCAGGATCGACCATGACCGGGTCAAAGTGGCCCATGCTGTAGAGCGGGCTGGTGATGTACTGCGGGTCGCCGACCCCGGCCAAGAGGCCTTGCGGATCACCCTGGATCTCGTCGCCGTCCTCGATGCCGTCGTCATCGGTGTCTTTGAGGTTCGGGTGCGTGCCGAACTCGTCCTGCTCCTGGCCGTTGGTGAGGCCGTCACCGTCCGTGTCGCGGTCGTAGTCTGAGGTCCCGGTATTGCCGGTATCCAGTTCGCGAGGATTCGTGTTGGCGTAGAACTCGTAGAGGTCGTTGAGTCCATCGCCGTCATAGTCGCCGGTCCCGTCGCGCGAGAGGTTGCCGAAGTTGGTGAGTTCCCAGGCGTCGGCCATGCCATCGCCGTCGGAATCGTTGTCGCTGGTCATCGGGTTGTCGAGCAGGTCCGCGAAGTCAGCCCCGCCGTCGCCCTTGAACACGGCGGCGTGAATCCAGTCGGCGGTCCAGTCGGCGGTCCATGCCGTGACGTTGTCCTGGGCCGAGTCGCCGGCGTCGTCGAACCGGTAGTAGGCCACCAGGTTGGTTTCGCTGCCAACCAGGAGCGACGTCCTGCGGGCGGCGATATTGGCCGCGGTCTGGGCCGCGCCCCAGATCCGGACGTCGTCGACGATACCCTCGAAGCCGGCGCCGGCGCGGGTGTAGGCCACACCGGGGCCGAAACGGATGGGCACCGAAGCGGCGCTCGTGGTTTCAGCGGCGACGCCGTTCACGTACAGAGTCAGGCTGCGAGTGGTCAGGTCATAGGAGGCGGCCAGATGCGTCCATTGCGTGCCGTCGGTGGTAATCGGAATGTTCTTGGCGCCGGCGCCATTGCTGGTCACGCTAACGGTCACCGGTGGCGTACTGCCGTTGGTGAAGCTGGCCTTGGCGTAGTACACACCGGCTCCGGCATCGTAGATTTCCAGGCGGTAGTTGACCAGGTTGGCCCCCACGGCCCGCTCGATGACCGTACCGCCGTCAAAGTTGTGAGTGCTCGGGTCTGCGGCTGTCAGGTTGGGCTGCACCCAGGCTTCGATGGTCCAGTTCGACAGGGCAAAGCGGCTCTGCAACGGCAGGTCGAGGTAGTTGCCGGCAACACCGTCGAACTCCGCACCCCGCACCTTGACCGGGCTGTTGCCGTCCAGCGGATTGGTGCCGGCGGCGATCTCGTCGCCGTCCTCCTCGCCGTCATCGTCGGTGTCTAACTTGACCGGGTCGGTGCCACGCAGGGCTTCCTGTAAGTTGCTGATACCGTCACCGTCGAAATCCTCATCGGCGTCGGAGATCCCGTCGTTGTCCGAGTCTGCGTCGCGCGGGTTGGTGCCGAGCGCGAACTCGTAGTAGGCCTCGAGGCCGTCGTTGTCCGGATCCAGCGGGATGCCGTAGCTGAGGTGCGGGATGATCCGGCCTTGCTCGTCTTGCATGGCATCCCACGCGGCCATATCACCCGCATACTCTGACGCAACGACGCCATGCCACACGGCGCGCGGGTCATAGGTCCAGTCGTCGCCGCGAACGATGACCATTTGTCCATCGACATCAAGTTCGACATCGACCTTCCCGATCCAGAGTTTGTGCACATACGTCACAGCGGCACCGGTCGACGGGCAGCTCAGGCGATCCGTCACTTGGACGAAGTCGGACGCTGTGAACCAGAAGGCGATCTGGTTGCGCCCAACCCGCAGGTACGGCGCGATATTCACGGAGTCGTTGACGAACGTCGCAGCGTCGAGCCACGTACCGTTGACGACGACCGCGCGCCTGTTCGCGCCCGGGCGCGCCAGTGTGCCGTTGTCCAACCGGAAGCTCAGGACGGCCTGGTCGGGGAGGCGAGTCAGGTTGATGTACTTGAGGTAGTGCGAGTACTTGCCGTCCCACTCGAGGTACCGGGACTTGACATCGACCCTCTGCAGGTCTTCCATTCCGTTGGCGCCATAGGTGCCGATCGAGGTGTAGCCGGTGAAGGCGCGTTCGAAGTTCAGTCCCAGAACGGTGCAGACTTCCCAGATGTAATAGCTGTCGGCGCTGCCCGGAGCGTAGCCCTTCGGGTATTCGTCGAGGTTATGGATCTGTACCCACCAGTCCGGAAGCCCGTCCCCATCCGCATCGTCAAAGCCGGTGACCGGGGCGTACTGGGTGGTCGTGGCCGTCAGGCCGGCAATCCGGTAGCCCTTGTCGTTGAGATGGGCGAAGTCTTCGGTCGTGAGGCCGCCGTCGTCGAACCGGTAGTAGGCGCGGAGCGTGGGCGGCGCGTGAGTGTAGAAGTACTGTGCACCCGCCCCGTAGTAGTTGCGATTGTTGTTCACCAGGTCGATGGTCTCGAGGGTGGGGAACAAGCGGCTGTGCCAGTACTCGATCTCCTCGGCGGTGCGCAGGCCCTGCCAGACACGGAGTTCGTCGAGATTGAGTTGGTCAGCGCCACCCACGTCGTCGTTGAAGTTGCGGGCCATGAAAGCGCGACCGCCATCGGAGACGTCGACCGCGGCCAGGGTCTGTTGCGCCACGAGCAACAGACCGTCACGGTACAGGCGGAAGGTATTCTCGTCCGGCGACCACTCGATGGCCAAGTGCGTCCAGGTGTCGTCGGCCAGTGCCGGCATGGTGGTGCCGCCCACCGTGACGATCTTGGTGACGGTTTCCGCCAGGTTGCCGGTCCAGTTGAAAATAGCGCCCTGCGGCTTGCCGTCGACCAGGGACAACCGATAACCCGTCCCGTTGTTGCCGTAGAACGCGAAGATATCACCGTTCTCGCTGCCCGGGCTGCCGGCCTTCAGCCGAACCCAAGTTTCGACGAACCAGGCGCCTGTGCCAAACCCGAACCGGGCCGGATGCGGCAGCTCTTTCCCGGCCGCGGCCAGGACGCTCACGTCCATACTCTTGGGTGAAGCCATGTTGCGGTTGGCGGCATTCTCGACACTCATCGGGTGCAGCGGGTTGGTGACCGCATCGACCTCCTCCTTGTCCGTCTTGCCGTCGTCGTCGGTGTCGGCGTCGTCGGGACGGGTGCCGTAGAGGGTCATCTCCTGGAGGTTGCTCAACCCATCGAGGTCCGGATCGGCGTCCATGTCGGCCGCCGTGTTGGTGGAGTTCGGGTCCCAACCGAGGTAGGACTCGTAGAGGTCACTCATGCCATCTTCATCCGCGTCGCTGGTGGCATTGGCACTGGTCAGATTCGGGGCGCCGAAGTTGTCGTTCGGGACCCAGACGTAGATGGGGTTCCCGTTGGCGTCGTTCACCCGATTGCCCTGGGCGTCAAGGAGCGGGGTTTGCACCATCACGTTCCGGTCAAACCCGAATTGAACCGCCTCCCAGAAGTCCAGAATGCCGTCGATGTCGTCATCTTGAGTATAGTAGGTATAGGTTTCGTCGCTGGACTTGGCCGAGTCGATTTCCAGGAAGGCCGCGGCACCTTTAAGGGCGCCGGCGTAGATGTAGTTGATACCCACGTTGATCGCGGTGTTGTAGCGATGGCCGGTGGTGAAATCCTCGGCGGTCTCGCCCATGTCGTCGAACTTCCATAGCCCGACAACACCGGTCACGGCGGCAATCGGGAAGTCGCGGTCGCCGCGGAGGGTGCCGACCCCGCGCGCACCCGACCAGAACCGGACATCGTCGATCATGGCGATCACCGACCCGCCGCTGGCACTACCGAAGTGCAGCTTACCCAGCCCGCCGCTGATAGCCCCGGCGTTGCTGAGGATGATGCTGCGCTCGACGCCGGTCTCGGCCACATAGCTGAGAACCGCAACCTGATTGTTGGCGCCACTGACAATCGCTGCAATGTGCACCCAACCGTCGGTCTGGCTGATGTTGGTATCCAAGGTGACCTCGACGCGGTCACGGTTCTGCGTGGCGTAAGAGAAGCGCACGTCGCCGCCGGCCACCAATTCGAGCACGTAGTCCGAGTCGCCGTTGTCCTCATTCTCCTTCTGAACGATGATACCCGTCTGGGTGGCGCTGGTCAGCTTCAGCCAGCATTCCAAGGTCATGCTGTTGGTGGAGACCGGCCCTTCATCGATCTCGACGTAGTCGGTCGCAGCGGCCAGTACCAGCACGCCGTTCTTCAGCGGGCTGAGGCTGTCCAACGCATCCGTCCCGGTCCGGAACTCTTCGCCGTCGTCGGTCGTATCGTCATCGGTGTCAAGCTTGTTGGGGTGGGTTCCGAGATTCTGTTCCTGCAGGTTGGTCAGGCCGTCGAGGTCCGGATCGCCGTCGGTATCGTTGACGCTGGCGACCGTCGGGTTGGTGCCGGACAGGTACTCGTAGAGGTTGTTCAAGCCGTCGCCGTCCAGGTCGGTGGTGGCGTCTGACGGGTTGGCCGGATTCAGACCATACTGCGTCTCCCAGGTGTCGAGCATGCCGTCGTTGTCCGCATCCACGAGCGGATCCTCGACCGGGCTGGTGCCGGCGGGCACATCCACAAATGCCGCGCCCCCCACCAGAACACCCGCATTGCGCCAGTTCCGGAGCCAGTCCGACGAAAGCGAACTCACAAAGTCCTGCGCGCCGCCCTTGTCGGCAGCCACAGTGGACTGGCTGTCGTCGAAGCGGTAGTAGGAGACCAGGTTGCTCTCGTTGCCGGCCAGGTTCAACTCCATGGTCGCCAGGAGCTGCGGGGCAGTGCGGGCGTTGCTCCAGAACCGGACCTCGTCGATGAGGCCGTCGTAGGAGTCGGCGCCGATGCGAGTGTAAATCGGCCCTTTGCCGTTGACCGCCGGCATGACGGTGGCGAACTGCGAGCCAACCTCGGCGCCGTTGATGAAGAGCCGCAGGGTGCGGTCGGCGGTGGCGTAGGCAACCGCGACGTGCGTCCAGGTCGCGCCATCGTCGGGAACGTAAGTGGTGCCCGAGTTCACCGCGATGGTCGTGGTCCCTGGGGTGTCGGTGAATTCGGCGCGCAACTGCATGTTCCCCGCACCCGCATCGGTGAGGTAGAGGCGGTAGTTGTAGACGCTGGCGGCGGGAGAGCGTGCCACGATGTTCGCCGTGTCGCCGTCCATGGAGTCGGGCCGCAACCAGGCTTCAATGGTCCAGTCGCTGGCCAAGGCAAACCGGGCTTCGAGCGGCAGTTCGACATAGCCGGCGGCGCCATCGAGGCTCAACGCGCGGTAGATGAACGGACTGATCGCGCTGGTCGGATTGGTCGAGGCGGCCGCCTCATCGGCGTCGGCGACGCCGTCGTCATCCGTGTCCTTACGCCTGGGGTCGGCGCCCATGGTCTGCTCATCGACGTTGACGAGGTTGTCGCCGTCGGCATCCTCGTACACATCCATGATACCGTTGTCGTCGCTGTCGTTATCGAGCGGGTTGGTGCCGCACCAGTACTCGTAAAGGTTGCTGAGCCCGTCCGAGTCCGAGTCTGCCCCCGACGTGCCGCCGGTCTGAGACGCGAAGAACATGGCTTCGAACCAGTCTGCGAGGCCGTCGCCGTCCACGTCATCGCTGTCCGTGGCGTTGACGCCGAGCAATTGCACCGCGGTTACGGTAGTGGTCCAGTTCGCATTGCGACCGGTTACGGGGATATAGAATTCGTCGCCCTCGAGATCATAGTAGGAGGCGATGTAGTCCGGGTCGTCGCGCTGGACCGGGTAGGCGAACGCGAAGTCCTCGATGTTCGGGCCGCGGTCATCGAAGCGGTAGTTGGCCAGGAGGCCGTTTTGGGTGCCGGCCAGAATCGCCTGACGCTGCGTCGCGCTCGGGGGCTGGACCAGGTTCTTGAACGAGGCGAGGATCTCGGTCCTGGTACGGGCGCCGCTCCAGATGCGCAGTTCGTCGAGGTAGCCGTTGTCGAGGCGGGTTGCGGCCGTGGTACTCGCGCCGACACCGCCGATGTACATGGTACCGCTCAACGGCGGCGGCTCGAGCAGGGTCACCTGCGCGATCTCGGTAACGCCGTCGACGTACAGCTTCAGGCTTTGGCTGGTCCCGTCCCAGACGCCGGCCACGTGGTGCCACACACCGGCGGTAAAGGCAGCGAGCTTGGACACAGTGTGTGCATCGTTCCAAGCGCCAACCTTCACTTCGGCGCCGTGCATATCCTGGAACCGCGCATAGGGCACGCCAGCGTCCAAGCCGATTTCCATGGCGCTGATGTCGGTCGGCGTCTCGTCCGTGAGAGCGCCGCCGCTGATGCGGTAGGCCGCAATGACACCGGTATCGTCGGCACCCATGTTGACCCAGGCCTCAATGGTCCAGCCCTGGCGGGTTGCGTACACCGCGAAGCGGTTCGAGTGCGGCACGTCAATGCCGGTCTGCCAGTCGCCGCCGCCGGGGGCGGCGCCGGTCAGGATGCTGAGGTTGAGGGCGGCGCGGCGCGGCGTAGCGCGCTCGGTGGTGGACATGTTGTAGAGCGGACTGGTGGCTTCGTCGTCGGTCTCGCCGAGCAGTTCGGTACCATCGGTCTCACCATCGTCATCGGTATCGGCATTCATCGGATCGGTGTGGGCCTGCTGCTCGGCGAGGTTCGAAAGATTGTCCAGGTCCGGGTCCTCGGCCGCATCGCGCACGCCATCGCCGTCGGTGTCGGGCAGGTTCGGGTCGGTCTCGGCCAGGTACTCGTACAGGTCGGTGAGTGCGTCGAGGTCGGCGTCGCCGGTCGCGCTGGCGGTGGTCAGGTCGCCGAAGTTCTGGTACTCCCACCAATCGGCAATCCCGTCGGCGTCGTTGTCGGCCGGACGCGGGTCGAGCTCGCCCCAGACGGTGGGATCGGTGACCGCGTGATTGACCACATTCAACGGCTCACTGTAGGTGGTCAACCCGGTGGTCTGGAAGACGAACAGGTCACCGCGCTGGAACGGCGTCGCGCCAGTGGTGAGCGTGATAAGAAAGTCGCCGGTGTAGTCGTTTGCTGTCGTGAGCGTAACGAGAGTGCCATCGACCTGGCTGGCAACCAGGTTCGCTTCAGCGCCGGTTACCGAACCCACGACGCTGAACGTGGCATTCGTAGCGTCCGCGGCCGTGCAGGTAACGCTCCACGTCTGCAGCGTCGAATTGTCCGCCATCGCACCGAGTGGATCGATGGTGGGAATGCCGGTTGTCAGCGTGCCGTTGCCGACGTTGGTCGAGGCGGCGCGCGGGATGGAGACGAACAACTCGAACTGGTCCGGGTCGTCGGGGTTCGGCTCGTTGTCCTCGTCCGGCACGAGCAGGGCGTAGTAGTAGTAGTCGCCGTCGGCCAGGGCGGCCAGGCTCTGCCACCGGACCTCACGGTGCGTGCCGGACATACCGAGCGGGCCGACAAACGCCACTCCATCGTAACCGGTATTGTCATCATCGCGATAGACATAGACATCGGTGCCGCCGAACCGGTCCCAGGCGTCCCACGTGACCGGGTAGTTACCGTTGATCGAGAAGCCGTTCGGGGGCCGCACGAACTTCAGCTCGGGCACCTGCAGGTCATGCCAGAGGAAGGTCACCTGCATGGGATCGGTGTCGTTCGCCGGCTGCACAACGTTGAGGATCTCCAGGCCCGTGTCGCTCTGGTCCCACCAGGCGCTCGACGGCTCGGTATAGAACGTGAAGGTGCGGTTGTTCGTCGTGCCCGGGAACGGGTCGCCGGCGTCACCACCGTTGATGCCGTCCTGCAGTTCGTTCAACCCGTCCGCCTGCACCATTTCCCAGATAAAGTGGTTGTTGTGGCGCTGCTGTTCGGGGACCCCCTCCGAGTTCGCGCCCGGCTCCAGGTGCAGAACATACATGCCTTTGCCGCCGGGCTTCGGGAACTGCGTGTCCGTGGTTTCATACCAGAACCAATACTGTTCGCTCCCGCCCGGGCGAGTGAAGACAAAGTACTGGTTCGGCGTGTGGATGATGGAGTACATGTTGATGACCGTAGGCACGCCGGGTGTCAGGATCGTGGTCAGTTCGCGACTGGCGCTGAAGCCGAAACCGGTTGTCAACGGGCCGATGTAGTGCGTCAAGCCGCCGCCGCCCATCAGGTCGTTGCCGCCGATCGGGTTGTTGACGATGTGGCCGTTGAAGGAGTCGTAGTCGTACAGGTCCGGGGCCCCGAACCAGTCGTGGGTCTGTTCGTGCGAGAGCGTGCCCATGCCGTAGGGGAAGCCGGCGCCACCCTCGGCGCCCTGACCGCTGTCACTCTGGGTGCCGGTGTTATCATCCGCGCCGGTGACGATCTGGCCTGCAAACATCAGCGGGTCAGGCAAGTCGCGGGTCAGGACTGAGACGACCAAACCGGACAAGCCTTGGAAGTCGGTGCCATCGTAGCTCGCCGGGTAGACGCCGGCAAGATACGGAAGCCCGAGCGAGCCATCGTGTTGGAAGGTTTCCAGGTCCTCGGTGTTGTCGATGGCCTCAATCAAGTCCTCCATGACACGCACGCGGTTCCAAGGGTAGACCGTGCTGCTGCCGTTATTGGGGGTGGTCGGCATTTGGTCGGTGATGTAGTTGTTCCACCCCTTATCGGGACACTCGCCCTGGTCGATCATGCCGTCCAGATTGATATCGCGGAAGCCGGTCGCGCTTTGGCCGTCAGTACGCCAGGTGAGGTACTCGAGGGTCAACTGGTTACCGGCGTCATAGCCAAAATCGCCGTGGATGTTGAACGCCAGCGGGCCGGACGCGACGTAGTTGCCGTCCACGAACACCTTGGTGGGATCGTTCTGGCCATAGTCGGTACCGGCGATCGAGGTACTGAACGGGTCGGTTTCCTCACCCAGGCGCATGTCGCCGCTGGAGTGGTACATGGATGAGGGCAGGTCGTCAAACTCGGGCGGGCCGTCCCAATAGGCGCGGGTCGTGTCCGGGTACACCGCGCCGCTGCCCCAGGGCATGTCCTCAAAGGCCGTACCAGCCGGCGCCAAGGGCGCGACAACGCTGGGCGTGAAGGCGGCGCCGTTGGGGTTGACGTTACGGGCGCGAATGAAGTTGTTATACGGGAGGCCCTCAGCCGCATCAACGGGGTTGTAGCGCTTCTCGGTCACATCAAATTCCCCCGCTGACGGATACCGGCCTTCCCAGGCGGGCGCCGTGCTGCCGTACCTGGCGAGCCACCAGTCCGCGACCGAGCCACCGCCGTGGTAGTCCCAGTTGGACATGCTGGTGCTCAGGAGATCACTGAACCCGGTCATGCGCATCTTGCGATTGTTCGGCGAATCGTTGTCAAAGTCTTCAGGGCCATCGTACACGTTGTTCCCGACGCGGTTCAGCAGCAGGTCGACGTTGTCGTCAATGCCGTTCGGTGCGCCACCGGCGTAGATCTGCACGTCCGTACCGTCATTGTACACGCCAGCACCGATGACATCGCGCCAGATATCCTCGCCGTCGTTGTACACGCCGAGCCCGGCAAGATTCAGGAAAACCAAGTTCCCGACCGCCGCCGACTTGCCGGGGAGCAGGGTCCAGGCTGCCGTGTTGTACACGCGGGAATCAATGCCAGGGTTGTACCAGCCGTCAGTGCCGCCGACTTCGTCCGCCCAGATGTTTTCGCCAGCGGTCCAGAGCCCGTCGTCGTTGGCATCATTATAGTAGAGGTTGGAAACGTCCGCAGGGGTGCCATCCGGCGTTGTCCATCCGTCACCACCATTGTATATCTGCGTGTCGAGGCCGGCGTCGTACGTGAATGGGTTACCTGCGGGATTGTCTTCCCAGATATCCGTACCCAGACTCCACAGGCCGTCAAAGTCGCCGTCATAGCCCATGATCTGGCGCTGCCAGCTCAGGCCACCTTGGGTTCCCTCGACGGTATCCTGGCCGTTGCCGCCATCATAGATCAGCGTGTCAGCGGTGGTGAAGTTGACATCGGCGTCATTGTTGAGGTACAAGTCCTCACCGGTGTTATAGGCGTTGTTGTTGTTCGCGTCGATGAAGTACAGGTTACCCACGATGCCCGGGTCGCCGTCGACGGCCGTCCAGACCGGGTCCCCGCCGTGCCGGCTGCTGCCGCGCACGTCGACGCCATTGCCCGGATAGTTGTTGATGATGTAGTCGTCGGTCACCGCCTGCCAGCGGGATTCGCCGGTGGGGGAACTGCCGTTGTTCCACTGAATGAGGAAGTCCTCGAACGGCTCACGGTTGGTCCACGCGCCGCTCTCATCAACGTCCGTGTAGGGCTCGACCGTCTCGTAGACGGGGGCCGTGACAACCGTGAAAGTCGCGGTGTTTGTCGGGTCGGCGTACGTGACCGCGACCGTCGTGTAACTTCTGGTCTGGCCCGTGCTGGCATAGACAGGATTGGCGGCGGTTGGACCGGCCAGGAAGAGGTGGTCTGCGGCCTGCCATGCCTCCGTGGGATTGCCATTTCGGTCGTAGTTGCGCGTCTGGTAATCGCCGCTAAAACCGTAGAGCGAGGCCGATCTGGTTCCCGCAGGGGTGAGACGATCGTTGGAAACACCCCAGTAGTCTGGTTCCAACTCGTCAACCGTGATCTGGATCACCGCCGCCTGCTTCGCCCCGCCGCCGGTCGCCTGCCCCAGGATGCCGTCACCGACCACACCGCCGGCGTCGGACAGGCCCATATCCGTGCCATCCCCGTCCACGCCGTCACCGTCATCCGCCGCTGCCCAGTAGATCTCGATGGTGACTCCGCCTGGAGTGTACTCGCCATCCGCGGCGCCGCCAACCGGAGTCAAGTCCACAAAGCGCTCGCCCGCGTTATCGTAGAAACCGTCCTCATTCGCGGTCGCGGCGGTGTTCTGCACATCGACCCACGGGTCGGCATAGGTGTATCTCAGGTCGCCGTTGTTGTCCATGAAGCGCTCGCCGGGGGTCCACTGACCATCTACGATCGGATTCTGGCCACCGCCGTCATCCTCGTTGAACGAGGAGGTGCCGTCCGTGACGCCGGGCTCGCCGCCGCCTGTCATGGGGCCCGGGACGCCGTCCCAGTCACCGCCGTCCGTGGTGCCGGCGGTCGGGTTCTTCGGCCAGGGCATGTGCACGTACCCGTACGTCTTGGTCCGGACGTTGAAAGCGCCGTAGGAGACCTCACTCCAGAATTCCTCGTAGATGTCCTTGTACGCCTGGCGGATGGCCTCGGTGTTCTCAGCCCCGGCCGGGGTGGCCGCCGTCTTCGGGAACCGGAACGGCACCACCAGCACATCCACGATCTGCCCAGACACCGGCATGCTCAGGAAGGCAAACCCGGCGCCCAGAAGAAGCATGGCACTCTTGCGCCACCTCGCGGTCCACACTCCAGCCCGCTGCCCTTCCGGCCCGACCTGTCGGCGAACGGTCGTTGCGTTCATGTCTGTCTCCTTCTTGCCCTTTATGGTTTCGTTTGTCAACGTTTTTCCCATGGTGTCAGCTCCTCACTTGAGAGGTTTCAGGTGTCAGGTTTCAGGTGTCAGGGGAACAGCGAACCGGGCGGACCGGTACGGCTGCATTACCTGACACCTGAGACCCGAGACCTGAAGCCTTGCGCTCATCGTCTTGTCCTTCGTTGTCACGCTCTGTCGCCGTTCGTGTTGTCTTGTACTGGAACAGCGCATTCTGTCATGAAACCCTTCATCGCCGGGCCTGGCGCCAGCCTCGACGCCATGACGCTGTCAACGCGGGTTCTTTTAAAGCAATTGGCATGCCAATTCAAAACCCTTTTTTCCGGCACAGAAGCCACGCTCAGATCTGCTGAGGCTTTGCAATTATGAGAATTGGCAAAGGCACAGCGGATTTGAGCATGGTTCAGAGGTTCAAGGTTATGAGGTTATCGGATGTAAGCACAGATTCGACCAACCGTGACCCCTTGAACGGTTAACCTTTGAACCATGCCCAACTCCTTGTCAACGGTCTTGCAGTTGCGCCTTGCAGTAGTCGATGATTTCGACCTGTGCGGGTAAATCCGGCCGCGCGGGATGACGTCCTCGTGCGGACAGACATCGGTCGCGGCACCGCTTGTAGTGGTGTCGCAGTCCCGGCGGTTGTCCGCCGGGCAAGACACCATCCCCGCGCCACGCCGCCGCAACACACCAGATGGGCTCTTGGCGCTCCACTTCGTTGCGCGCACTGCGAGCCCACTACGAACGGGCGGATCCTGGCGCCCACGGCACCGCTTCTTCCCTCTGTGGATTTACCCGCACAGCTCGGTTGTCTATTCATAGAGGACACGCCCTTCCTTAACGGCTGGATGGACGACGGTTCATTGGATGTCTTTTTCTTCTTCGAACTGACGCGGGGTGCGCACGATGATGTCAAAAGGATGACGCCAACCCCAGAGGGAGATGCGTATTTCCGCGGCCCGGGTGCGACACTCGGTTTCCGGGCAGTCCGCAACGACGAGCAAATCGACGTCACTGTCGTCCTGTGCCCGGCCTCTGGCATAGGATCCAAAAAGGATAAGCTTGACCGGATGAAATTTCTCCACCCGTGTGTCGGCGATCGCTGGGCTCTGCCGCGAGCGTACTCGCGAGTCGGCAGGAGCCACCTCGTTCTGGTTCCCCTTCTTCCTCTGGTCGTAATCCCGCTCGTAATCCTGTTCGTAATCTCTCGGGTTCCGTGGCCCATCGACTCGCCACCGAACCATCGAGCGGGATTACGAGCGGGATTACGATTACCGTTGCGGATGCCGCCAGTCAAGTCCGATTGTCGGCTCGGATGGGGCGGAATCATCATCCGACCAGATCTTCTTGATATCGAGTTCGGTTAGCATGGGTTAGTTGTCAGTTGTCGAGACTGTTCACACAACGACACCTTCGGTCTGAACCCGCGAGATGAAAGGCGTATACGCGAGGGGCGCAGTTTCGACGTTCTTGCGGATCGGTTTCATCGCGTCACCGTTGCTGTAAGACCAGCGCGGGAAGGGGACCGCTGGCGCGGCGGGGAACGGCAAGTCCGTGTCCCCCCCGCCGACGCCAGCGCCGCCAGGCATGGTCGCGTCCGCAAGGTCCGCCACCATGCACCGGTCTTTCCCGTCAGACTCGGGTTAGCGGCGGAAGTCGTGCATGCCGCGGATTTCGTTGGCCCGGATCGGGAGTCCGGCCGGGTTGACGAGGCGTGCCGTGACGAAGATCAGCAGGTTCGTCTTGGTGCTCTTCTCGCCCTTGCTGCGGAACAGCGGTCCGAGCAGGGGCACCTTGGACAAGACGGGGACACTGTCCTCAAACTTGTCGATGCGCTCCCCGATCATGCCGCCCAGCACCACGGTCTCACCATCCCAGACGATGACCTTGGTCTCAACGGTTCGTGCGGAGAGGATGGGCATGGTGGCCTTGCCCTGCACGATCTGGTCATTGATGATCATCTGGTAGTCGAAGGCGGTGTCGTAACGAATGAAGTCGATGACCTGCGGCCGGAGGTCGAGATCGATCGAGTAGCCGTCGGCGGCCACGGTCGGCGTGACTTCGAGCACGACACCAATGTCGCGCGCTTCGCCGAATTCCGGGATCGACGGTTTGAAGCTCATGCCCGTGGTCTGGGTTCCGGCGGTGACTTCCGGCTCGGTCCAGCTCTCGGGGAAGTAGCGTTCCTGCACGGTGCGCAGCACGGCGGTATTGCCGCTGAGGGTGGTGACCTTCGGCGCCGACAGCACGTCGACATGATCCTTGCGGCTGAGCGCGTGGATCACGGTGCGGAAGGCAAAGTCGCCCAGGATCGTGTAGGTCGAGAACAGCTCGTCACTGGAGCCTGGGAGGAAGGACGCCAGGTCCGGAGCATAGCGCATGGACCGGCTGATCTCCTGCACGGGAATCCCATTGCTGTCGCTCTGCGTGCCGCCGAATTGGAAAGCAGAGTCGGTGCTGCCAACCCACGGTTTGCCACTGGTGTTGCTGGCGAGGAAGTGGTCCTGACCCTGGGTGGCCGCGTTGTAGGAGACGCCACCGGCTTCGAGGAACCACTCGAAGCCCAAGGCTTCCATGTCGGTCTGTTGAATTTCAATCACCTTGGCCTCGATGGTGACCTGCGTCGGCGTGACGTTGATTTCCTGCAGGGCCTTCTCCAACTTGCGCAGGTTGTCAGGCGTATTCTTGACAATGAGTTTGCCGGTTCTCTGGTAGTAGGCAACACTGGAGCCCTGGGGGAAGTCCACGCCGAAACCCGTGAAGATCCCCCTCAGGAGCGCTTCATCACCGGCCGCGTCGGGCTTTCCGCCGGCATCATCGTCGCTCCATTCGTTACCCCCCCCGCCTTCGCCAAAGTCCATGGCCTTGGCTGAACGCGTCTTGGAGGCGTCCAGCACGCCAGCCTCGACGGGGTAGTAACGGGTTTCCATTTCATCCAGAGCGATCGACTTGTCCGCAATGATCACCGCGTTGCTCTCCACGCGGAACTTAAGGCCCGCGCCCATGCAGATATAGCGAATGACCTCGCCGAGTGGGATGTTGTCCATGTTCATGGTGATTGTGCGTTGGCCAACGTTAGCGCCGCCACCACCACCAGCACCAGCGGCCTCCGGCGCCGGTTCCTCACCGCCACCGAAGTCGCCAAAGCCGGCATCGCCACCGCCGGCATCGCCACCGCCGGCAGGCGCCCCAAAGCCGGCATCGCCACCGCCGGCAGGCGCCCCAAAGCCGCCGCCCTCAGCCCCACCCCCGAAGCCTCCTTCGTCCGGGACCGGGGCCGGTTCCGCCGCCGCACCCCCCGGGCTCTCGAGCTGGAGGAAAATATTGACGCCTTCACCGTCGGGATCCAATTCCATGCTGCGCCGTTTCAGAATCTGGATGACCTCCGTGACCGGCATGTCGTCAAACTCGATCTGCGGAATGATGATGTTCTGAAGCTTGGCGCGTATTCCCGTGTCCCTGTCCGCCTTCTTGACGGCCTGACCGCCCACTTGCGCTGCCGGCCCCGCCAGCAGGGGTGTAACCGGTTCACTCCATTTCCAGTGGACCTCGGCGATGCGCTCCGCGGTCACCGCGGCCTGCTTCTCCTGAGCCACTTCCAGCAACCGCTCGCTGATCATGCGCAGGTAACGGATGGCGCGGACTTCGTAGGGGTCTTTGAGCAGAATCTGCTCGAACAGGTCGCGCGCGTCGGCGTACCGGCGATTGTTGAAGAAAACCTTGCCCTGCTCAAACAGCACGTTGATGTCAAAATCACGTTCGACTCTCTCGACGTCGACGCGGTCCGGAGTCGTCAGGTTGCGGACTTCTGCTTCACGTTTCAACTCCAGGTATTTCTTAATGCGTTCATCCATCTCCTCGCGGCGGGACGGGTCATATTCGGCCGCCATATGGCATTTTTCGACCGCCTCGTCGCACTTCTCGGCGCTCGCGAGCTTGCGCGCATCCTTGGCAAGGGCGTTGGCCCAGTCCGCATGGAGATTGAAAAGCAGGGCCTTGATCTGCTCCACCCGCTTCAGGATGCGGGGACTGCTCTTGCTGCTTTGTTCCAACTCCTGCTTCGCCAACTCGTAGTTCTTAGCGGCCTCAGAAAACTCGCCCTTCCGATAGAACTGCAGCGCGGTAATCACATGGTGCTCGGCCATCAGTTCGAGCTCCCGCCGACGCACGCGCTCGTTGGCATCCAAGTCCTCGGGCTTGGCCTCGACCACCGGCGCCGGTTGGGCTTCCTCTGGAGCGGCGGCGGCGGCGGCAGCGGCGGCGGCCTTTGCGACGTCGGCCTCCTTCGCGGCCATGGCTTCCTTCACGGCGGCGGCAGCCTCGTCGACGGCGGCGGCGCCTTCCTTCGCCGCGGGTTCAGCGGCAGGCTCTGCGTCCTTCGCTTCCGGGTCGGCCTTCTTCTCCTCGCCGAGGAGAGCCTCCAAGTCGTCCTTCGCCGCGGGCTTGGCCTCGTCAGCGGCCTTCTTCTCGCCGCCCTCGGCATCCTTCACGACCTCGGCGGGGACCTCGATTTTGGCCTCATCGGCGGCCATGCAGCGGCCATCATAGCTGACGGCCAAGCCCACGAGCAAAGCGAGCGCCGGAAGCATGCAGCCAGCCAGAGCGACGGGAGGGATCCAGGTGTTCTTGTGTTTCATAGAGTCTCTCCGCTTGTCCATCATATGAGCCCGCTATTTCTGTTTCGATAAACCTAAGACCTATGAATCGTGCGCCCGATCCGCTCTGCCCGGCTATACGTAATACCGGTCTGAGAGGCTCTCGTCCACACACCAACTCCCTCCATCTGCCCCTGAAACCGGAGCCGAGAGTTGCCGCGTACGCCAGTGCTCCTTCGCCGTACGCGGCCCCATCATCTCATCTCCGGCGGCACCCCCTGCCCCTCCGCGGGCCCAGCTCCCGTGGCGCGACGCATAAAGTCCTTCTGCGGATCCAGTTTACGCACGGCAAATTCCTGCTCCTCGACGTTTTCGTCCGTGCGCTTGATTTCGACGCCTGTTGGGGTGGCGCTGATCAGGGTGTAGTTCTCCACATCCCCGGAAGCGGGGTGACTCAAGGGGAACTTCTCGCCCAACTTGACCTCGAACCTCTGGCAACGCCTGGGGTTATAGCGGTTGTTCAGGAAGAAGAGCTTCACAATCATGTCTTTTTCATAGGCAGGTTTCCCCACGTCCAAGACGTATGTATCTTCCGTTGTCTCCGATTTCAACGTCAACTGGGATTGGTCGATCTCAATCTTCCGCCGCCGCACCTTGTCGTACTGCGGGTCGACCTTGTAGTTCACCTCGGTAATCTCGTACCCGCCGACCTTTGCGCCCAAACGGAAGGACTTGCGCCGCTTCTGCCCCTTCTCAATGACGTCGCACTGGATGTCCCACATGGCCGGATCGTCGGAGTTGTTGCGGGTAATTTTCACGAGCAGCAGCGGAATGAAGTTCCGATAGCCGCCCTCAAAACGAAGCAAATCGACCAAGGGCGGATGGCTCTTCGGGTCATCCAGCACAGTCTTGGCCTGGTACTCCTCCAGGTTGGTGAACCCGTCCTTGTCCTGATCGTCCTGCGCATCGTTGGGATCATACTGGTCGAGGTAAGGGCGTTCCACCTCGAACCCGTTGGGCAAGCCATCTTCATCGAAGTCCTGAGTCGGGTCTACCGTCGGTTTGTCGGGCGGCTCCTTCTGACCACAGAAGGGACATATGGCGGTTTCGAACGGCACCAGGTTCGGACATTCCGAGTTGGCACAGCGGATGAACTTGTCGGGGAACATCAGACTGTTCCGACCGTCGACTCCTGCGATCTTGAACTCGACCTTTGGATCTGTGATGACCGCGGGCGCATCGAAAATGGTCTCCAGCAGACGATCCAACTGCTTGCCGCTGGTAACGGACTGGTTTGCCTTATCCTCAACCAGCCGGACTTCCTCGACGGCTTTCTGCAACCCATGGAACAGGTAGAAGCAACTAAGCAGGAAGCCCACGAGGCACAATCCGAGGGCAACTTTCTCGAAATGGCTGCGCAGAAATCCCAAGGCTCGCCTCGCTCTTTCTTACGGAGTTGCTTTCTTGGGTTCCCGGAACTCGACCAGATCCAGCCGCAGGTCGGCCTGGTACACGACATCACCAAAAATGACCAACTCGTTCTTCGTCAAGGCCGCCAAATCCGGTCCGGCGACAGCCGGCGCGGCCGACGTGGGTGCGGCTGGAGCTGGGGTCCGGGCTCCCGGGCGGCCGCCGCGAGGCGGCACAGCTCCCGGCGGTCCGCCCGCACCCGGCATGCCGAACATTTCCGGCGGTCCCCCCATTCCCATCTCCATGGGGCCGGGCGCCCCCCCGGCGGCTGGCGTCGTCGCCCTGGCGCCGAACACGGAGTCAAACCCCACGGCCACGCCATTGGGTGCCTGGTCTCTTGAGACCAACGTGATGTTCCGAAGGAAGAACAGATACTGGGATTCCTTATGGAATCGGTTGATGAGATCCTGAATCTGAAGCATAGGCGCGACAATGGTGATGTCCACTGGCGTGATCGTGTACAGGTCGGCTTCCTGTGTCTTCAGGCCCAACGCTCGATGGATACTGGTAAGTTCGGCGGGTTTGGTCCCCGCCAGCGACAGACCGACGATCCGGACGACCTCCTTGACCACTTTGATTTGCCGCAGGATCAACGGAATATCCTCCACCGGAGGCAGAACGGAGGATGTCGCCTGGCTGTCGAAGGAGAAGAACTGACACTGTGCCCCGACAGCTATTTCTTTGTCCTCCGTATCCTTCTTCATCCGCCGTATTTCCTCTTGAAGGATAGTGACGCACTCGACACTGGTCGGCGGCGGGTCCATGGCGATCGAATAGTTCTGCGCCAGCCACTGCCGCAGGTCATGGAACTTGGCCTCGACCATGGTCTGGTTATCGCCGGCGGCCTCGCGGTTCGCTCTGTTGATCGCGTACTCGTTGCTCTTGATGCGCTCGAAAAACTCAGACTGTCGAGCGACTTTCTTCTTGGACTCGCTGGCCGTTGTCGCTGCGCGCCGAATGCCGGTGATGATCAAGCCCGACAGGGCAAGACAAACGACCGTGTAGATAATCAGACCGATGTTTTTCTTGAGAAAATCCATACTTCCGCCTATGCCACCCAACCCTCCAAGCCTCAGAAGACGTAGAACTTGACCGGCGTCTTAAGCTTGACCACGATAGTGAAAGAACTGAGGTTGCGCACAACGTTCGGCGCAATGTACGTCTGGATGTTCGTGACCTTCTCGTCAGGGTCAAAGAGCGGACAGGCACGCAGACGAGCCAGATACGTCAGTTCCGGGGTCGGCCCTTCCTTCAATACCGGCAGCTTTGGCGCACTCTCCCCTTCGGCCACCGGCGCGTCCCCCTGCTTCGGCGTTTCGGCGGGCTTCGCAGCTTCGAGAGGCTTGGCCGCCGCCGCCGGCGGCTTTTCCGGAGCCGGGACCGTCGCAGCGCCCGCCGCTGGCCGTAGTCCAGTCGGACGGGATTCAAGCATAATACTGTGTCCGCAGATTTCAAGGGTCTTCACTTCGGTCAGTTTGGCAGCACCGCCGGACGCCGCCGCGGGTGAAGCGCCGCCGCCACCAGGCGCTCCCGGGAACATCATC
Organism: Lentisphaerae bacterium RIFOXYA12_64_32; assembly: GCA_001803235.1. Taxonomy (GTDB): domain Bacteria; phylum Verrucomicrobiota; class Lentisphaeria; order Oligosphaerales; family YB12-FULL-65-16; genus YB12-FULL-65-16. The sequence goes on along the minus strand of MHBL01000102.1, from coordinate 14,634 downwards.
CCGGCGCCAAACTCCCCCATCCCTTCCGAGCGCCGTCCACCGCCGCCGCCGCCAGCGGCCACACCGTCTCCGGACAGGGGCCTGATGCTGTAAACCCAAAGTGTCTCAGGCTTGAGTTCCTGCAGCTTGTTGAGGATGTCCGGCCAGCAGAGCCGCTCCTGGAGGAAACTCTTCAGGTTCATGTACTGCTTGAGGCGCCGGTCCGTGTCTTCGCGCGCTTCCATGATCTCTTGATTGAGAGTATCGAGTTTCTGAATCGAACTCGCCATGAGTTCGTCGGCGGCGCGGTACTTGTTGGCGCGCTGTTGCGTGGCCAGCAGGGCGACAAACAGCAACAGAACCAGACACCCCAGGCAGGCAAAGAAATACGGCTTCTTCTTCTGCAAAGTCTGATGCCGCCGGATACTGTCGGGGATGAGGCTGACCTCGATCGGGCACCGGAGCCTGTGGCGCAACCCGAGGCCGATCACCTCGCTGAACATGTGAGCCACTTCCTGCAGTTGCTGGCGGTTGACTGTAGGTCCGATGTTGATGACCTGGAAGGGGTTCAGGTACTTGGCCTCCATCCGGAGCTTCTCCGAGAAGAAGTGGTCCGTATAGGTCATGGTCGAACTGCCGCCGGTCAGGTAGAGGGCCATGGGACGATGGCCCTTCTGGTGGGCGCGGTAGACGCTGATGGAGCGGTTGATTTCACCGTGCAGGCGGGCCATCACATTGCGGATAATCTTCGACACCGAAGCGGCCACTTCAGACTCCGGTTCGGCATAGGCGCCGCCCAAGGCGACGAAACCGTGCCGCCGCTTCAGTTCCTCGGCTTCGGCAAAGCCGATGCCGAACTCTTTGCCGATCTGCTGGGTAATCGAATGTCCGGCAATCGGAATGGTCCGGGCGAAGAAGCGGGTCTTGTCGGCAAAGAGCAGGTTGGTACTGCGTCCGCCAATGTTCAGCACCATGGCGCAGTCTTCATCGCCTACATGGTTGGCGCGGGCGGCGTTGTAACACGCGGCGGGGGCCACATCGACGAGAATCGGGTCCAACCCGACCGCCTGGACGGCACCGGTCATCTGTTCCACAATGTCATTCTTGATGACGACAAACATGACGTCCATTTCGTCGGACTCGGGATTGGCGATCAACTGGTAATCCCAAATGACTTCTTCCATGGGGAAGGGGACGTTCTGGCGCGCCTCGAACTCGACGATCTGGCGTACTCGGCTCTCCTCCTCGGCGACCGGCGGGAGTTTGACAAACCGCGTGAAGGCCGCCTGACCGGAGAGCGAGAGCATGCAGCGCCGGGCGAGGAAATTATTCTCGACGAGCATTTGGCGAAGCAGTCCGGCGACCACGATCGAGCGCGAGCTTTCGGTCAGCTCTTCCTCGTATTCGCGGTAGGTGAAATTGACGAGGGTGGGGCCTTCCTTGGGGTACTCGAATTCGCCCACCTTGATGCTCGTCGCACCGATGTCGACCGCCAGGATTCGCTCTGCTCGTGCCATTCGCAACGTCCCCAGGATAGAAATGGGAACCCCAGAAACAGACCCGCTATCCGTTTTCAGCGCGTCTGTCGCATAACCCGCAAATGCTCGTAAGCATCGTAATCGAAGCCCGCGAACGGAGTCTCCGTGGGGGGTAGCAGTTCGTTGTCGCGGATGACAACCCGCGGTTCCTTGGCTTCCCACCACTTGTCGGGGATATCCCTGCTCTGCCGCAATTCCTTAACGACCGGCTCCCCTTCACCGGCCATGGCTTCGACGTAGACGGCGACATTGGTCTTCTTGATGCGCTTGTTGCCGGTGTAACGCTGGACAATGGCGGGGCGGACGTACAGCACCGCATTGTGAAGACCGTCCATGACATCAAGGTAAGTAACCTCAGCGTTGAGCACCACCGGTTTACCGGCCTTGTACGGCATCATCACGGCGTGACACTTCAACTGCACTTCGTCGAGCCAGCCTTCCTTGCCCCGAGTTTCATACCGGATGAGGACCTGCAGCCATTCGTTGCCGCTGGTCTTGGCCTGCGGTTTCGGGTTATCGTCGAACTCGGGGGACGGCAACGCGTCGAGGACGATTTCCGTGATGCGCACCTGAGGCGTCCCCTTGGCGGCGGCCCCCTTCGGTTGGGCGTCCTGCGCCAACAGCCCGCCCGCCATTCCGAGGAAGACGATCACGGAAAGAAGCATTACCAGTCGCTTCGACCCGAGCTTTTGCATGGAGACCTCCACCCGTTCCGCAAGACCTCACCCGCATCCTTGGTGACGGTGAGGACAATAATACAGTTTCAGCACAATTCCAAATCCTGTACACCGCCAGTTGCCGAAACACCCCGTGCGAGCCTTGACGGACCCGACACGACGGGCATGGAATTCCACGCTGTTCCCAAAGACGTTTCTTTTCTCTCCCTCATTCTCGGGCCGCAGTTCCTTCTTCCCGATAACCCACCGGCGGCCGTATCAGCAAAGTTTGGTATAATAGACCGCCGTTGGAGGCAAATCAAGGGCACCTCAGGCAGCTTTTTTTTGGGTCGGGTGCGGAAGGCCTCCGAGCGGATAGCGCCTACGCCTCAACCGGGCCTCGCCTGGGGTGGGGTCGCCTGGCCATGGACGAAAGAACCGGCCGGGGCGCTCGCGTCACCCCCAAGTTCACCTCGCGGAAAGCCGACGACAGGGCCAACGGCACCCGCGACCGGGCGGCCACGACTCGCCCGGTCATTTCCATCGTCCTGGCGCGCATCTCCTGACGGGCAGCTACCGCCGCGGCGCGTCGGCTCTCGGCTCGCGCCTGGGCGATCCGCTTGTCGGCGTCCGCCTGGGCGGAGGACAGGCGCGCGGCCACGTTGTCCAGAACATCGACATCCGCGATGTCCACCGAGAGGATTTCGAACGCCGTACCGCCGTCAAGGCCCTTGGCCAGCAGGTGTGCGGAAATGAGATCGGGGTTGGCCAGAATGTCGCGGTGCGACTCGGCCCGGCCGATGGCCGACACGATCCCCTCCCCGACTCGGGCCACAATGGTTTCCTCCCCGGCGCCACCCACCAAGCGGTCCAGACGCGTCCGTACGGTGACCCGCGCCCGCACCGCCAGGCGCACGCCATCCTTGGAAACACCACAGATGCCCTGCGTCCGCGCCTCGGAAGGCGGACAAGGAATCACCTTTGGCGTCACGCGGGTGTGAACGCCGTCCACCACGTTGCGCCCCGCCAGATCAATGGCGGCCAAGCGCCGGAAGTCCATGCCGAGGTCCGCCTTGTGCGCTGCAATCAGTGCGTCAGCGACCGCTTCGAGATGGCCACCGCTCAGCACATGTGCCTCCAGATCGGCGGTATCGACCTCCACACCCGCCTTGGCCAGCGATATCTTGCAGGAGACCACGCGCGTCGGGCTGACCTGCCGCAAGGTCATGGCCACCATTTCGAGCAAGGTGACGGGCACCTGGGTGGCCTTGGCCTGAACCCACAGATTGAAAAAGGTGGCCAGGACCACCCCGGCGGCGAGCAAGAGTACCGCCGCAAACAGCCCCAGGATGGCCATCAGACTTGACACCGTGCTGTGCTCCTTCATCCCCGCGGCGCCGGCCAGACCGTCCAGCCGCTGGTTTCAGTGTTCAGGTTTCGGGTGTCAGGACGGACACTCTGATGTTGATTCGATGGTGCATTCTGACATCTGAGCACCAACACCTGAGACCTGGCTCTTGCTGTACGTCTGCAACATCCTCACACCCATGCCGTCTGCCTAAGGGCCCGCGCAAGAATAACTTGGCAGCTTGCTCGGCCACCTTAGGTGGCCCGGTAGTTGGGCGCGTCTTTCATCAGTACCACGTCGTGCGGGTGGGCTTCCTCACGGCCGGCGGGACTGACGCGCACGAAACGCACCTTGCTCTGCAGTTCCGCCACATTGCGAGCGCCCGCATAGCCCAACGCAAAGCGCAGGCCGCCGACAAACTGGTGCAGGACATCGGCCACGCGCCCCCGGTAGGGCACCATCCCCTCAATCCCCTGGGGCACGAGTTTCTGCGGGTCGTCGACGTGACTCTGCCCATACCGCTCACGGCTGCCCATGCCGGCCTTGAGCGCATCGAGGCTTCCCATGCCGCGGTAGACGACGAACGTACGCCCCTGATGCAGAATGCGTTCGCCCGGGCTTTCCTCGGTGCCGGCCAGCGCCGAACCCATCATCACGGAGCTGGCCCCCACGGCCAAGGCCTTGGCCGCGTCGCCGGAAAACGCGATGCCGCCATCCGCTACGACGGGTATCTTTCCCTCGACCGCCTTGGCGGCCCGGTAGATGGCAGTCAACTGCGGGACTCCGACCCCCGCCACAACCCGGGTCGTACAGATGGAGCCCGGACCGATGCCGACCTTGACCGCATCCGCGCCGGCCGCCATCAGGTCCCGCGCCCCGTCGGCGGAAGCGATATTCCCCGCCACCACGTCCACGGCAGGATACTGACGCTTCAGCCACTTCAGCGTCTCAATCACCCCTTTGCTGTGGCCGTGCGCGGTGTCGAGCACCAGGGCGTCGACGCCAGCGGCGACCAGTCGGCCGATGCGTTCTTCGTCGTGTGGGCCGACGGCGGCCGCGACGCGCAATTGGTGCTGGGCATCTCGGTTGAAGGCAGGCTCCACGTTCTTCAACAAGGTGCGCACGTCATGGTAACTGTATAACCCGAGAAGCCGGTTCTCCTTGTCGACAATCGGCAGCTTGCCGACCTTGTTCTTGGCCATGATCTCGAAAGCCTTGGTCATCGACGTGCCGCGGGTGCCGACGATCGGACTGCGGGTCATGACGTCATCAACCTTCAACTGGTAATTGGTCAGGAACTTCACATCCCGGGAGGTCAGGATGCCGACCAACCTGTCCTGCTCATCCACGATGGGGAAGCCGGTGAACAGGTATTTCCGCTGCGCCTTCTCCGCCATGACCTCCGACACCAGCATGCCAGTGCGGAAAACCACGGGCTTGGTGATCAGACCGTTCAGGTAATGCTTGACGCGTTGGACTTCTTCCGCCTGCCGCTCAGAGGTCAAATTCTTGTGCACCACGCCGATGCCGCCCAACAGCGCCAAGGCGATGGCCATTTCACTTCCCGTGACCGTATCCATGGCGGCGCTGACAAACGGAATGTTCAGCCCAATGTTACGGCTGAAGCGCGAACTCACGTCAGCCTCGGCGGGAAGGAAGTCGGCATAGAGCGTTTCCAGGGACACGTCATCGAAGGTGAGGCCCTCGAATCCCTGGCTCTCCATGAAAGTGTCCAAATGCGGGTTGTTCACGGCGACGGAACTCTCCCTGGTTGCAGGAGCCTCTAACAAAACCCCGCCTTGCGGGATGAGGGTTCGGGTATCAGGTGTCAGGAAGGAATACCCTGATGCTGAATAGGTTGCGCATTCCTGAAACCTGAACACTGAAACCGGGCTCTTGCAGTACTTGTGAAACGGTCTGCGCAACCCCTGCCGGGCCCTGTCGGCAATACCGGCAGGGGCGGAAGGCTGTTGAGAATCTAGCCCGGCAAGTGGGCCGCGCCAAGTCGGCGGCCGCGGCGTACCCCCCGTGCAGGCGGAGCGCTACTGCTCAGCCGGCGCTGGCGACCCCTTCCCCGCCGCTCGCACAACGACTTTCTTCAGGCCCTTGCCGTCCCCGATCTCGGATTCGCTTTCCGTTTGGATCTCCGGGTCATCGCGCAGCGCCATGTGCACGACCCGTCGGTCCCTGGCCGAAAACGGTCCTATTTCCCTGGGCGTTCCCCACCGCTTCACCTCTTTGGCGGCGTCCAGCGCCACTTGGCGCAGATGGGCCACCGCGGCCCCGCCACCGGAACGCTCGTGAACCGATTCGCGCCTGGCCTTCTGGTACCCGTCCACATCGACCTCCACCCAGCCGATCGGGCCGCACTGCTTCCGGGCCAAGCGGTTCAGCAGCAATTCCATGCTCTGCAGGTACTGCCCTTTACGGCCGATCAGTCGTCCGGGTTCGGGGGCGTTCATCACCAACGTCAGACCGTGTTCGTCTTCGCGAGCCGAAACCTCCGCGTTCAAGCCGAGCAGTTCACTGATTCTCGTCAACGCCGTTACACATTTGTCCTTCTCTTCTGCGGTCGGCATCTTGCCTGTGGCCATGGGTCCACCTCCTGTTTTGGGCATGGTTCACGGTTCAGGGGTTCCAAGGTTGTCAAAGTTATCGGATAAAGGCGCGGACTTGACCAACCGCGAACCCTCCAACGGTGGTAACTACTCAGGTAGCCAGGAGTCAGAATGGGGACGTTAGCAACGACAGTCGTGGACTCAGAAGACGGTGTTGCTGCCGATTTGCCGCCGCTAATCAAGTCGTTCCGCACGTTACTGGACGCTGTTACGCTTTCCATTCTGACTTCTGACTTCTGGCTTCTGGCTTCTGACTTCTGACTTCTGACTTCTGACTACCTGAGTGGTTACCAACGGCGAACCTTTGAACCATGCCCTGTCTTGCTGCAGACGCGCGCTACGGGGCGGGTCGAGGGCTGACCGGAGCTGCGCTCGTCTTCTGCGTCTCCCATCTCAAGGTGATGAAATTCTGTACGATCGTCAACACCTGGTTCACCGTCCAGTACAGGGTCAGGCCGGACGGCATACTGTAGAACAGGAAAATAAAAAAGAAGCTCATGAACATCATCATGCGCGCCTGGGTCGGGTCCGGCGACGACGGCATCATCTTCTGCTGGATGATCATGGTCGCGCCCATCAGGATGGCGAGCGGCCGGATCGGGAAACCCAGGACCATGGCCACATCGTCCGGCATCGACAGGTCGAGGACCCAGATGAAGCTGGCCTGGCGCAACTCGATGGCGCTGCGAAAGGTGTTGAACAACGCGAAGAACACGGGAATCTGCAGCAGGATGGGCAGACATCCGCCGAGGGGGTTGACCTTCTCGTCCTTGTACAACTCCATGACCTTGCGGTTCATCTTCTGCGGGTCACCCTTGTATTTCTCGCGCAGTTCCTGGATCTTGGGCTGGACCTTCTGCATCTTGCGCATGGACACGGTGCTGCTGTGGGTCAGGGGCCAGAACAGCATCTTGACCAGGAAGGTCAGCAGAATGATGGCAAAGCCATACCCCCAGGGGTGGTCGAAGCGATTGTTCAGGGTCAACATGAAGCGCAGAATCCAGCCGGAAATGGCCCCCATCCAGGCCGGGCGCCAGAACATGACGAAGTCCATGTGCAGGACCGTCTCGACGCGCGGACCCAGGCCGCGGAGAATCTCGTACTCCTTGGGACCGGCGTAGCAGGTGAAGGTCCATTCCTTTTCCTGACCCGGCGCCAGGTCCGGCGCGGCCAGAAGCGCCTGGCTGTAGTACCACTCCGGTGCGCCTTTCACGCCGATCTGCTCGGGGTCGGGCATCAGGCCCATCACGCCGCCGCTCAAGGGGGAGGCGCCCTGCGTCACGTAAAACATGAAGTACTGTGAGTGCACGGTGACCCACTGCAGCGGCGTCCCAGCCAGTTTCTCCGCGGCTGCCGGCTTGAGCTTGGAAATGGCCTTGGCGGCGTACGCCTTCGGGTGCGTTTCGCCCGCCGCCAGATAGTCCACGCCGCCCGCCAAGCCAACGCCGGCTGCCCCGGAAGCCGCACCGCCTTCACAGGTCGGCAGCAGCGCCCCGCAGCTCACGGCCAGGTTGCGCAACGGTACGGACTGCGTGCCATGGTTTCGCAAGGCCACGCTGTAGTCGATGCGGTACGGGCCGCCGTCCCCGATGCGCCAGTCTTCCACGATCGTGACCCCGGGTTCGGCGACCTGCCGTTCGATCCGCAGATGCGTATCCGTCTGCTCCGTGACCGTGGCCGGCCCCGGCTTCCACCCCGTGGCATCGAGCACCAGGGCCGCCAGGGGGTGCCCGTAGTGCCCCAACCGCACTTCCCGTTTCCGATCGTCCATCAAGTACTTGTGAAGTTGGACCTCTACGACGCCGCCGCCATTGGGCTCCACCAAGGCGGTGAACACTCCGTCTGCGGTCAGAGACACGGTCTGATTGGGTTTTCCGAACGGGACCCCTGGAGCCCGAATATGGGTTGCTGCCGGCGACGAATCCGCCGACGCGGCAGGAGCCCGGAACTCCGGCGGCGCCGTCGGAGCGGTGGGCGGAGCGGTTTCTGCCGGGGCCGGATCGGGGGCGTGCACCGTTTCAGGGCCCTCAGCGGGCGGTGCCGTGGGGCGCGGCGCCGGGGTCACCCCAAGGTAGTGCATCAGCGGACTCCAGAGCAGGAGCAGCAGGATGCAGGCGCCAACCCCGAAAATCGTGGTCTTGTCGTACTTCATTATGTTAGGATTGAATCTCCGGTGGTCGAAAATCGGAAGCCCGAGAGAAGGAACGGCCTGTCCACGCTACAGTTCTCCGCGGGTGCGCTCGGTAGACCCACCCACCGCCGGTCCGAACTGCATAGGTTCGGGCACGGGGTCGAAGATAGGACCCGAGTAAAACGGGTGACATCGGGACAGACGGCGCACAGCCAGCCAGCCGCCACGGAGCAGGCCGAAACGGGACACGGCTTCATAGGCGTACGCCGAACAGGTCGGGTGGAAGCGGCAACAGGGAGGCTTGAGGCCCGAGACGCCATACCGGTACAGCCAGAGCAGGCCGAGTGCCACTCGCCTGCCCGCTGCCACCGGGACGCTCGTAACCCAAGCGATTCTCACTCTCCGGCTCCTTCTCCGCACGTGCCTCTGAGCCCCCCGAGTCCGTTGAGAAGATGCTCGAGTTCTGCCAGGACAGGGCTCAATTTGACCCGCCGTATGCCGTGACGCGGGATGAGCACCAGCCACGCCGGCAGCAACCGGGGAAACAGGACGCGATAGGCTTCGCGCAGCAGCCGGCGGGCACGGTTGCGGTCCACCGCCCGCAGACTGTAGCGCCGCGAAATCACCATGGTGCAACGGCGGTGTCCGTCCCGGGATTCCGCTCTGCAAACCACGCAGAGCCGACCCGCCCGGCGCACACTGTGTTCGCGGACATAGCTCAGTTCCGCACGGGTACGCAGGCGCGCAGACCGGCCGAACGGTTTCTCCGGCGGCGTTCGGGACAGGTCAGTAGTGACGCACGGGGTACACACGGACCGGCACAGCTCCCTGTTCTGGCGTTGAGACCTGGTTGAGGTCCCCCTCTCGCCGGCCGGTCGAGCCATCCGCCGACACGACCCCCGTCCTACACCGACAGCTTCTTCCGGCCCCTGCGACGGCGGCGGGCCAGCACATCACGGCCTCCCCGCGTGGCCATTCTGGCCCGGAAACCGAACTTGCGTTTACGCGGTTTGCAGTGCGGTCGATACGTCGGCCTCATGATCCCAACCTCTCTTGTTTCTACGGCGCGGCAACGGCCCTGCCCGAGGCTACCCTCGCAACTCAAGTTCCGGCCACAGCGCGCCCGTGCACGACACCAAAAGCCGAATAGGTAATCTACTCCCCCGGGGGCAAGAATCAACCGGGGCTGGAACCGGGGGGCGGGAATGCGACCGTCCGCAGGCTGAAGGATGGGGGAAGCCGAGGGGGGGGCGGGCGGTGTCGCCTCGTCCCACGAACCACGGGACCGGGAGCCATCGCCGCACTACGGGGCGGCGGGCCGGCTGGCCAGATCGAGGGAGCGAGCCGCGCGGGTCTCGTCGAGCCGGGCCACCGGTGTGGTCCGAGGCGCGGCTTTGACCCGTGCAGGATCCGTCTCGGCGAGGCGGGCGATGTCCAGCATGGCCTGAATGAACGCGTCCAGCGTCTGCTTGCTTTCCGTCTCGGTCGGCTCAATCATGATCGCTTCCGGAACGACCAACGGGAAGTAGATCGTCGGCGGGTGGAACCCGGCGTCGAGCAAGGCCTTGGCGATGTCCAGGGCGTGCACGCCCTGCTTGATCTGGTGTTTGGCCGACAGGACGCATTCGTGCATGCACGGCCGGTCGAACGGCTCGTGGTAGGCCTGGCGCAGGTGGGCGCGCAGGTAGTTCGCATTCAGCACCGCTGCGTCACTGACGCGCCGCAGGCCGTCACGGCCCAGGGTCAGCATGTAGGCATACGCCTTGACGATGACGCCAAAGTTTCCATAGAACGGTGCGATGTACCCGATCGTCTTCGGGAACTGGTATTCCAGGACGTAACTGCCGTCGGCCCGCTTCATCACCCGCGACGTAGGCAGATACGGCACCAGCTTCTCACACACGCCGACCGGACCGGCGCCCGGACCGCCGCCGCCGTGGGGCGTGGCAAACGTCTTGTGCAGGTTGACGTGAGCGACATCGACGCCCAGGTCGCCGGGGCGGACCCGGCCCAGCAGCGCATTGAAGTTCGCGCCGTCGCCGTACACGAGGCCGCCCGCCTCGTGGACACAGCGACAGATCTCGCGGATGTTCGGGTCGAACAGCCCCAGCGTGCTGGGACAGGTGAGCATGATCCCCGCCACGTCCTTGGACAATGCACGCCGCAGGGCCTCGACGTCGGTGTTGCCGTTGGCGTCGGTCCCGATGGTCCGGGCCTCAAACCCCGCCAGCGCCGCACTGGCGGGGTTGGTCCCGTGAGCCGAATCAGGGATGAGCATCACGGAGCGCTTCTCGCCGCGGTCCTTGTGGTAGGCGGCCATCATCATCACCCCGGTCAACTCGCCGTGAGCACCGGCCAGCGGCTGCATGGTGAAGGCCGCGAACCCGAGCAGGTCGCACAGCAGTGTCTCGGTTTCGTACAACACCGCCAACGCACCCTGCGTCAGGGCGCCGCCGTGCCGAAGCTGCGGCAACAGAGGGTGCAGATCGGCGAACCCCGGCAGGTCCGCGATCCGGTCGTGGAACTTTGGGTTGTATTTCATGGTGCACGACCCGAGCGGGTAGAAACAGGTGTCCACGGACACGTTGCGGCGGCTCAGGTTCACGAAATGGCGTACCCCGTCCAGTTCACTCACTTCCGGCAACTCCGCCGGTTTCTGCCGTAACAGGGTTGGCGGCAATGCATTACCAGCCGGGACATCCAACTCCGGCAACGATGTTCCGCGACGTCCGGGAAAGCTTTTCTCGTAAATCAGTTGCATGGGGGTCCAGGTTCGGGGTTCAGGGTTCAGGGTTCAGGAATAAAGGGAGCCGACCATGACGGTCGCCACCCTCCATGACCGAAGGGACTTGATGTCAGGGATCTCGGGGGGTGTCGGCGGCAGGAGCGCAACGGATCGGGGCAACCGTTTTCCCTGACACCTGAACCCTGAACCCTGACACCTTACATTCACCGACACTCGTTCAGCACCGCTTCGAGGGCGGCGGCCAGGCCGCGGATGTCCTCGCGGGTCCGTTTCTCCGTAACCGCCACGAGCAGTTCGTTTCGGCGGTCGGCGAAGTACCGACCCAGCGGGAACCCGGCGGCAAAACCGCGCTCGATCATGCGTCCGACCACTTCACCCGCCTCGACGGGGAGACGGATGACGAACTCGTTGAAGAAAGGCACGTCGTAGCCTCGCACGCCCTCGATGCGCAGGAGCTGCTCGCGGGCAAAGACCGCCTTGGCAGCGCAAACGTCCGCGACGTCGACCAAGCCCTGCTTGCCGACGAAGGTCAGGTAGGCCAAGGCGCGCAAAGCACAGAGCCCCTCGTTTGTACAGATGTTCGACATGGCCTTCTCGCGCCGGATGTGCTGTTCGCGCGCCTGCAGGGTCAGAACGAAGCCGGGCTTGCCGTTCTGGTCCACCGTCCGCCCGCAGATGCGGCCCGGCATCTTGCGCACGTACTTCATCCAGGTCGCCAGGAATCCGAGGTACGGTCCGCCAAACGACAGGGGCAGGCCCAGTGACTGGCCCTCGCCCGTGACCACATCGAATCCCATCTGCCCGGGAGGCATGAGCCGAGCCAAGGCCATCGGGTAGGCGGAACAGACGGACAGCACCTGGCGTTCGCGCGCCGCCTCAATCAGTGGCCGCCAATCCTCGACCACACCAAACACGTTCGGATACTGCACCATCACGCAGGCCGTATCCGGGGTCAGCAGATCGGCGATGGATCGGACGTCGGCCTGGAGCGCGGGCGGCGTCATCACCAGTTCGACATCCAGGTTGCTGCAGTAGCACTGGAGCATGGTCCGGTAGATCGGGGACACCGAACCGAGCACGACGGCGCGGCGACGCCCGGTGATGCGCACGGCCATCATCATGGCTTCGAAAAACGCCGTTCCGCCGTCGTACATGGACGCGTTGGCCACCTCCATGTCCGTCAAGCGGCAGATGGCGGACTGGTATTCGTAAATGGCCTGCAAGGTGCCCTGCGACACTTCCGGCTGGTACGGCGTGTAGGAGGTGGAGAACTCCGTACGCCCCGCCACCTCGCCGACCACTGCCGGGATGAAGTGGTCGTAAAAACCACTGCCCACAAAGCACATCAGATCGGTGGCGTTGCGGTGGGCCAGCCCGGCCAGGTGCCGCGTGACTTTCAGCTCGGAACTCCCACACGGCAACCGCTCGAACGACGGCAGCGTCTCCGCGCCGAGAATCTGGCGCCACAACTCGTCCAGGCTGCCAACCCCGACCTGGGCCAGCATCTGCTGCTTTTCCGACTCGGTCATTGCGACATACGGCATGGGTGTGTTGTTCCTGCGCGTCTGAGTGGCCAGCCCCGTTCGGCTCCTTCTTGCCGGATCGGGGTTCAGGTGTCAGGTGTCAGGTGTCAGGAAGGAATACATCTGATGCTGAACAGGTTGCGTATTCCTGAAACCCGAACACTGAAACCTGAAACCGGGCTCCGGCATTCCTTCTGCAAGAGCCTCTTCATCACTTCTCCGCGGTAAACGCCTTGTACTGCTCCTCGGTCATCAGACCCTCCAATTCCTTCTCGTTGACGTCCGTCAACTTGCAGATCCACCCGTCCTTCTCCGCCGAGGCATTGATCAGTTCTGGCGTGTCTTCGAGGCGCGGGTTGACTTCCGCGACGCGGCCGCCGACCGGAATGAACACATCGGAGGCTGCCTTCACCGATTCGACGACGCACATGGCTTCGCCCTGCGCGAACGTCTTGCCTTTCTCGGGAAGCTCGACAAACGTGATATCGCCCAGTTCCGCGGCGGCATAGGCCGTGATGCCCACGGTCGCGATACCGTTCTGCAGTTTCACCCACTCGTGTTCTTCGGAATACTTCTTCATCGTGGTGTTTCCCAGGGTTCAGGGTTCAAGGTTCAAGGTTCAGGGTTCAGGGTTCAGGCCTGCGTAACCGGTTCCGGATTCCGCGGTTCCCCGCCTGAAACCTGAACACTCCTTCATCCGTCGGACCGGGCCGTGCCCTTCGTGTAGAACGGCAACGCCGCGAGCGTCGCCGGCAACGCCGCATCCGGGTCAGGCCCAAGCCTCACCTGCGCGCCGGGCACCAGAGCCGCGTTCCGCTGCACGTAGCCAAGGGCCACGGCGCAACCGAGACTTGGCCCAAAAGCCCCGGACGTGACCACGCCGATCTCCTGCCCGGTGCGGTCCCAGACGCGAGCGCCTTCCCGCGCCGCCCGTCGCCCCTCGAGAACGAAGCCCGCCAAGCGCCGCGCCGCGGGCTGCGCCAGCGCGGCTGCCCCGACGAACTCGTCGCCGCCGGTACGCCGCACCAGGCGCTCGAAGCCCGCCTCGACCGGGGTGGTGCTCAGGTTCAGCTCGTGTCCGTACAGCGGGTAACCCATCTCGAGGCGCAGCGTATCGCGGGCGCCCAGCCCGGCGGGCTTCACCAGCGGCTGCGCCAGGAGCGCGTCCCAGAGCGGCCCCACGGCATCGGCCGGGACGTAGATCTCCACGCCTCGCTCGCCGGTGTACCCGGTCCGGCTCAGCAAGACATCCAGCCCGCGCAGTTGTACGCGGCGCCAGTTGAAATAGGGGGGTACGGCCTCCAGCGGCAGGCCCAGGTCCGCCAGCACTTCGAAGCAGCGCGGCCCCTGCAAGTCCAGTTTCGCCGTGACGGCCGACTCATCGGCGAAAACCGTCCCGGTTCCCAGGTTTTGACGCAGCCACGCGGCATCCGAGTCCACCGTCCCCGCGTTCACGACCAAGTAGAACTCGTCCGCTGCAAGACGGTAGACCAGCAGGTCGTCACGGACGGTGCCCGCCGCAGTCACCAGGAAGTTATAGCGACAGGTGCCTGGCTTCTGGTCCACGACCCGTCGGGCGCAGAGCCGGTCCAGTTCCCCGGCTGCAGTCGCGCCGCGAACCCGGAATTCGCCCATGTGGCAGATGTCAAACAGACTCGCCGCCGAACGCGTGTGCTGGTGCTCCGCGAGAATGCCTTCCGGATACCGGATGGGCATGTCCCACCCGGCAAAGGCACCCAACCGGGCCCCCAGGCGCTCGTGCCGTTCAGCCAGCGGCGTGCGCCGCAACGGTTCGGAATGATTCGACGGATGCTCCAAGATTTGCCTCTCTGCGTCGGCACGCGGAACAGGTCCCACGCGGCGCCAACAATGTCCCGGGGGGCCCTCAACCTAGCCAGTACACGACGTGACGTGATAGATAAACGACCGGGCGTTTTTTGCAAGCGCATCCGTGAAAAAAGCCCTGATCAGGTCCCGTCGTCCACCTGTGCGGTTCGCCGTCGCACATAATCTCCAGGGCTGTTTCAAGATCTGGCGCCGCGTCTCGGAAGGCCACGCCTCCGCGCACACCAAGTAGGGGCGGCCTGTCCTCAGG